>NZ_CDSE01000001.1 GCF_001373415.1 Paenibacillus dakarensis
AGCGCCCGCTCCTGCCGCCGCGCCGCAGCCGGCGGCGGAAGAGCCCACGGTGTCCGTCTACTTAACGAAGACGGACACCGTGGAGACGCTCCCGCTGGAAAGCTACATTGTCGGCGTCCTGGCCGCCGAAATGCCGGCTGAATTCCAGCTGGAGGCGCTTAAAGCCCAGGCCATCGCTGCACGGACATACATCGTGCAGCGGCTGAAGTCCGGCGACACGACCGGTGTGCCGGACAACAAGAGCCATGTGACCGATACGATTAATCATCAGGCGTATCTGTCACAGGCGGCGCTTGATCAGAAATGGGCCGCTGCCGGGAAAGAGGCCGAGCTTGCGAAGCTGCAGCAGGCCGTGAAGGAAACCAAAGGGATCGTGATGACATATAAGGGTGAGCCGATCACGGCTTCTTTTTTCTCAACCAGCAATGGTTATACAGAAGATTCAGAAGACTACTGGAAGAATGAGATTCCGTATCTCCGAAGTGTAGAGAGTCCCTGGGATCAGGCCATCTCTCCTAAATATAAATCGACCGTCCGGATGCCGCGTGCAGAATTTATCAAGCGCCTTGGCCTGACAGATGAAGCCATTCCTGCATCTGCAGCGCAAGGAGGCTCTTCCTCTCTGTTTAAAGTAATCTCGTATACGAGAGGGAATCGAATTCAGGAAGTGAGAGTCGGAGGCAAGAAATTTACGGGGCGTGAAATAAGAGAGAAGCTGGAGCTGCGCTCAAGTCAATTCAGCTGGAGTCTGAGAGATGGAGAAGTAGAGATAACGACCTACGGCAACGGGCATGGGGTAGGCATGAGCCAGTACGGGGCCGAGGGAATGGCGCGTGAAGGCTATAAGGCCAAAGAGATTTTAAGACACTATTATACCGGCATCACATTCCAGGAGACGGCGAAACTTCTTTCTGCAAAAAAATAATAGGAACACACGTATAAAAGAATAGACCCCGGTAACAATGATTACTGAGGTGATTGCAAATGAATGAACAAAACAAGAATAGTCAAGCACACGAAGAATCTCCTAAAACATTGCAGGGAGAAAAGGCGGTAACGTCGTCTTCGTGGAAAAAAATGTTGTCCAAACGGTGGGTGTTCCCGGCAGCTTATCTGGCAGCAGCGGCAATTATACTAACCCTCGTGTGGGTCTACCAGGACGCCAGCCAAAAACCGCTTAATCCGGATAAGTCGGTAACGACGACCGGAAACGGCAGCAAGGCAGCGACAGGAACAGACGTCAAGGATGAGGAAGTTGTTGAAGTTGTAGCGAACTCACAGAACATGATTTCACCGGCAGGTGATGCAGCGGACGTGAGCATCGTGAAAAAGTTCTATGATGCAGAAGGTTCGGCGGAAGAGCACCAGGAGGCGATGGTTCAGTATAATGACACCTTTACGCCGAATCTCGGAATCGACCTGGCTGCCAAAGACGACAAGCCTTTTGAAGTTAAAGCCGTGCTTGACGGAACCATCAGCCGCGTGGAAGATCATCCGGTAAACGGAATGGTCGTGGAAATCACACATCCTGGAGATCTGAAGACCGTATATCAGAGCTTGAGTGATGTGAAGGTTGAGCAAGGGGCGGAAGTGAAGCAGGGTGATACCATCGCATCTGCAGGACGCAGTGAGTTCGAGAAAGAGCTCGGCAACCACGTGCATTTCGAAGTGTACGAAGGGGACAGCTTGGCTAACCCGTCCAGTTATCTTTCGAAGAAATAAATTTTACAGCTGCGATTTGGCGCTTAACGCGCACGCAAGGCAGAACCCATTGGTTCTGCCTTTTCTTTATTTTCAAGGCTTTTGGTTGAAAAATGGGTCTCAGGATGTCCACCGGTATAGTCCAAGCGAACGCGTTCAAGCCGGCATGTCCCTAAAATAAATGGGGATACCTAAGCTTGTCACCCTGTGAAACCGCGAATATCCCGCCATGCCCCTCATATAATGTACCAAACTATCCACACAGTAGGGAGGCGGGAGCGTGCACGATTACATCAAAGAGCGGACCATTAAAATCGGACGCTGTATCGTGGAAACAAGGCATACAGTTCGGACCATAGCCAAAGAATTTGGCGTGTCGAAAAGCACAGTGCATAAAGACTTAACCGAACGTCTGCCGGAGATCAACCCGGACTTAGCGGATCAGGTCAAGCATATTCTCGAATACCACAAGTCCATCCGCCATCTTAGAGGTGGAGAAGCCACCAAGATAAAGTACAAGAAAACAGGCAGCGGAAGCCGCGAACCTGTCACAACAGCGAAATCCTGATTATAGGGCTAAGGTCGCAAGAATGACGTTGAATCCCTCCCCTGAAGTATGATATGTTAAAAGATGGTATTAGATCGAATGATGAGACCTTGACGTGCCGAATTACATTATGCCTTGCCGCTATCTGTCGAAGCCTCGGCAATCCTGATCGGGACCAGCATTCTCTTACCTAAAATAACACTTTGGGGGACTTTCATGATGTTTAGCAAGGATATTGGAATCGATCTCGGGACAGCAAACGTGTTGATCCACGTCAAAGGGAAGGGGGTTGTCCTAGACGAACCCTCTGTAGTTACCATTGAGAGCGACACCAAAAAGGTCCTTGCCGTCGGGGAAGGTGCGCGGCGGATGATCGGAAGAACACCCGGTAATATAATGGCAATCCGCCCTTTAAGGGACGGTGTTATTGCCGATTTTGAAATCACGGAAACCATGCTTAAGTATTTTATTAACCTTGTTGGAGCACGCAGCTGGTACAGCCGTCCGCGAATCCTCATTTGCGCACCTACGAATATTACATCGGTGGAGCAGAAGTCGATTCGGGAGGCAGCTGAGCATAGCGGTGCCAAGGAAGTGTTCCTTGAAGAAGAGCCTAAAGCGGCAGCAATTGGCGCGGGTATGGATATTTACGAGCCCAGCGGCAATATGGTCGTGGACATTGGGGGCGGCACAACGGATGTAGCCGTCCTGTCCATGGGCGATGTCGTGACCTCTTCTTCGATCAAGATGGCAGGGGACAAGTTCGACGAGGCCATAGTGAAATACATTAAGACTAAATATAAATTGCTGATTGGGGAACGTACGGCTGAAGATCTGAAAGTAGCGATCGGTACTGTCCGTCCGGGCGGCCGTCAGGCCGAGATGGACATACGCGGACGGGATATGGTTTCGGGGCTTCCGCGCACGATAACGATTACGTCTGCAGAGGTGCAGGAGGCGCTGTGGGATCCGATGTCTTCAATCGTCCTGGCAGCCAAATTAGTCCTTGAACGCACACCGCCGGAATTATCGGCTGATATTATTGACCGCGGCGTTATTCTGACTGGTGGAGGCGCACTTCTTCATGGCGTGGACGAGCTGTTGACTGAACAGCTGCGCGTGCCGGTGCTCGTAGCGGAGGACCCGATGCACTGTGTTGTGAAGGGTACGGGAATCATGCTCGACAATTTGGATAAAGTAGTTAAGAAAAAATTCTAAACTGCCGATATAGAATGGTAGTGGATGAATGAATGGATAGTTATGAGTAGTCCATAAGAAGGAGAGTGCCTTCATGTTAAGAGGACTTTATAATGCAGCTGCAGGCATGATTACACAGCAGCGGCGTCATGATACAGTAACACAAAATATTGTGAACCTGAACACAGCCGGATACAAGCAGACGGACAGTGTTCAGCGTTCTTTTCCGGAAGTGCTTGTATCCATGGTTGGCGGAGGGGCAGCAAGCCCTAACCGCACCATAGGAAAGCTGAATACGGGTGTATTTGCCGAAGAGAGCCTGTCGCTTCACAGACAGGGGGCACTTCGGGAGACAGGCAAGGTAACCGATTTTGCCATCGTATCTGAGCTTGGGCTTACGGGCCGGAACGGGGAGAATGTTCCCTTTGACGCATCCGGTAAATATATCAATGATAACGGCGATGTGATTTATCGGCCTGAAGCCTTCTTTACCGTACTGGATCACCAGGGTGAAGTGAGGTATACGAGAAACGGCCAATTCCATGTGAGCGATACGGGAAATGTTCTGACCGCAGCCGGATACCAGGTTTTGGATGCCAATAACGAGCCGATTGTATTGACAGGCACGGCTGGTAACCTTACAGTGAATGAGCAAGGGCAAATCTTGAGTGAAGCCGGGAATGGGGCTGGAGTTACACTTGGGATTACTGTGGTAGACAACCCTCATCAACTGGTAAGAGAAGGGGAAGGGCTGTTTCGTCTGGACTCAGCTGATAGAGGCGGAGCCCGTTTCCTCGCTGCAGAAGATCGTGCAATCATTCGCCAGGGATTTATAGAAGCGTCCAATGTGGACCCTTCACAGTCTATGGTTGAATTAACTGCAGCGCTTCGTGCCTACGAGACGAACCAGAAGGTCGTTCAGTTTTACGATAAGACTCTTGAGAAGACCGTGAATGAGATCGGGAGAGTCTAAGCATAGACGGATCTGTTCAGATCCACGTCTATACCACAGGAGGTCTTAAGTATGAATAACTCCATGATTAGCGCCATGGTATCCATGAACGCATTCCAGCAGCGTCTGGATGTAATCGCAGATAATCTGGCGAACGTGGATACGGTTGGATATAAGAGCAAGGATACGTCATTTGAAGATGTACTGACTCAGGTGCAGGGACATCATAAGGACTTTACATTGGCTGGGCGGGCTACGCCGCCCGGATATACAGTGGGCTTCGGTTCACGGCTGGCCGCGGTCATACAGAATATGGAGCAGGGTCCTCATAAAGAAACCGGGAATCCGCTTGATCTGGCCATCGACGGTAATGCCATGTTTGCAGTACAGGGTAATGGCGGGATTGCGTATACCCGGGAAGGCGGCTTCCATGTCTCACCTGATCCGCAGGATGGAAGTTTTGTGAACCTGGTGAACAATCAGGGGTATCAGGTGCTGGACCGCAATAACAACCCGATTCGTATTCCGGCGAACGCGAAGGTAGCTGTGGATCCGGCGGGACAGGTTCTCGTTGAGACCCCGGCAGGACGATCCGTAGCGGGAGTACTCAAGCTGGCTGAATTGCAGCGTCCGGAAGGGCTGGTGCAAATGGCTGGCAACCTGTACATGCTCGCTGCCGGACTTACGGAGGCGCAGGTGTTTGAACAGGCGCAAGCAAACCGCGGGCCGCTGAAATCCGAAGTTCAATCGGGCTTTCTGGAACAGTCTAATGTAAATTTCTCCGATGAGATGATGAAGATGATGGAAGTGCAGCGTGCTTACCAGCTGGCTGCACGCGCGCTGAGCTCCAGCGACACCATGATGAACCTTGCCAACACTATGCGAGGATAGGTGGTATGAACCGTGAGTGAAGCAAGCGGGACTAAACAACGTAAGACTTCAGGATGGAAGATCGCGCTCAGAATCATGGTTCCGATCTTTTTGCTGCTGGCGCTGGTCGGCGGAATGGTAGTCGGTTATGTCGTTTTAGGCAAACAGGATATCGGAGAGGCATTCAAGTGGAGTACTTGGAAGCATGTTTTCGATTTGATCTTTGCTCCTTAATCGGGAGCAGGGGATAGAGCTGGATCGTTCTTGAAACTCCCTTGGGGGAGTTTTCTTTTTTTTTAGGAAACCGTTATAATGGGATGGACCGGCGTGTATTTTTATAAATCGCCCAAAAAGGGCTCTCTCCCGGGCATAAATGCCGCTGTAGAGAAAGCCCCTTATCTCAACCTTCATCCCTGCAGAAATGAAGGATATCCTTAGTTTTTTCCGTATCCGCCTTGTTTTATGCATGAATTAGCATGAAACGAACACCTTGAGGAATGATTTGTTTTTTTCAAAGGGAGTGCTTGGTGGGTATCTACATAAGAGAGGAGTTTTGTTTGTGTTGAACATCGGACAAATACAGGAGATCATACCTCATCGCCCGCCTTTCCTGCTCGTGGACAAAATCGTGGAGATTGAGGACGGCAAGCGTGCCGTAGGAATCAAGAACGTGACCATTAACGAGCCTTTTTTTGTTGGCCATTTTCCGGAATATGCGGTTATGCCGGGTGTGCTGATCGTTGAAGCGTTGGCTCAGGTTGGAGCAGTAGCCATCCTTAACGTGGAGAGCAACCGGGGCAAGCTTGGCTTCCTGGCCGGGGTAGACGGCTTCCGCTTCCGCGGACAAGTTGTACCTGGGGACACTTTGCGCCTTGAAGTTGAAATTACCCGTCTTAAGGGAATGATCGGCAAGGGCAAGGCGGTTGCAACGGTCGAAGGCCGTACGGTCGCCGAAGGTGAGATTATGTTCGCCCTGTCAGATAAAGCATAGATAATATTACTCCGGGCAATTAATCTAATGGATATGGAAGGGGACACGAATATGTCTGAAATGAGTCAAAGAACAATAGATACGGTAGAGCGTTGGTTGAATGATCCGTATGTTGACGAAGAGACGAAGCTGGAGCTGCGCGCACTTGCGAAGGATCCGCAAGAGCTGGAAGAGCGGTTCTATCGTGATCTGGAATTCGGAACGGGCGGTCTTCGCGGCGTAATCGGCGCAGGCAGCAACCGGATTAATAAATATACCGTTGGCCGGGCTACACAAGGCTTTGCCCGTTATATACTGGATGCTCATGGAGATGCCGAAGGCAAGCCTTCAGTCGTTATTGCCCATGACTCCCGCCATTTCTCACCGGAATTCGCGCTTGAAGCGGCATTGGTGCTTGCAGGCAACGGGATTGTTGCCAAGCTGTTTACATCGCTGCGTCCAACACCACAGCTGTCCTTCAGCGTTCGTCATCTGAATGCAACAGGAGGGATTGTCATTACGGCAAGCCATAACCCTCCGGAGTATAACGGATATAAGGTGTATAATGCCGAAGGCGGCCAGCTTGTTCCGGATGAAGCAGAGAAGGTCATCTCGAACATTCAGGAGGTGGATTCCTTTGCTGCGGTGAAGAAGCTGTCACAGGAGCAGGCAGAGGCAGAAGGACTTCTGGTATGGCTCGGTGAGAAAGAAGATCAGGCCTTTATCGATACGGTAGCAGGCATTAGCGTGAACCGTGATCTGATTACATCCAAGCTTGGAGATGATATCAAGATCGTCTTTACTCCGCTGCATGGCACAGGAAATACACCGGTGCGCGAGGTGCTGAAGCAGATTGGCTTTAAGCATGTCTACATTGTTCCTGAACAGGAGCAGCCGGATGCGGAATTCTCCACGGTGAAATCACCTAACCCGGAAGAGCGTGAAGCATTTACGCTTGCGATGAAGCTTGGTGAGGAAGTGGGAGCAGATATTCTGATCGGAACCGACCCGGATGCGGACCGCATGGGAGCCGTTGTGAAGAACAGCCAGGGTGAGTATGTGGTGCTGACAGGTAACCAGTCCGGTGCCATCATGATTCACTACCTGCTCAGCCAGTTGAAGGAAGCGGGCAAGATGCCGGATAACGCTGCTGTGATCAAAACAATCGTAACCAGCGAGATGGGAGCTGTGATCGCCGAGCATTACGGGGCAACAGTCATGAATACGCTGACGGGCTTCAAATACATCGGCGAGAAGATGACCCAGTTCGAAGAAACAGGCGATCATACATATCTGTTCGGATATGAGGAAAGCTACGGCTATCTGGCAGGCAATTATGCCCGTGATAAAGACGCTGTACTTGCAAGCATGCTGATCTGCGAAGCTGCTGCTTATTATAAAGGTCAAGGAAAGACCCTCTATGATGTGCTGCAGGAATTGTATGAGCAGTTCGGTTATTTCCTGGAGAGCCTGGAGTCCCGTACGCTGAAAGGCAAGAACGGTATTGCCCAGATCCAGGGAATTATGAGCGACTGGCGTAATACCCCTCCAACTCAGATTGCCGGCACAACCGTTGAGCGCGTGCTTGATTATGCTGAGGGCCTGGATGGACTGCCGAAGGAAAATGTGCTTAAATACATGCTCGCGGACGGCTCATGGTTCTGCCTGCGTCCTTCCGGTACAGAGCCGAAGATTAAAGTATATTTTGCCGTTCGGGGACAATCGCTTGAAGATGCACAGCAAAAAATGCAGACTCTCTCCAGCGAAGTGATGGCAAGAGTGGACGCTTAAGCGATAAATCGCCATAATACATGTATTACAAGTAAATAGATTTATTACGACCCGGGATTCTTCCGCTATGGTTTGCAGCGGAAGAATCCCGTAAGTTCGATGAGGAGGAACTTTCGTGTATCAGAAATGGAAACACTGGAACACAGCAGCCCGCAAGTGGCTGTGGATTCTGGTTGTTCTGGGTGTTGCGGCCGCCCTGCCTGTAGGCTACGACCGCTTGCAGACGGAGTCAACAGCGAAGAATGTTGAATTTGTGTTTGATTATCGTGACCTGGTGGATATTTCGGTATATCAGGCACATCCGCAGGATTATATTGCAGAGCAGCTCGACCGGTTGAAGCAGGCCGGGATCAGCAGCATGGCTCTTTTTGAAAGTACGCTGGATGAATTCGTCAAGTCACGGCGGATCACGGTATATGACGGGCAGCAAGTGGCCGATCTGACAGGAGAGGTTATTCCACCGAATGAGAACTTTACATATGTCACTTTCCATAATGATGAGAGCAAGAAATTTATCAAGCCCATCATTGAAATGACATTTACGAGCCTGGACATTCCGGTGCGTCCCTGGACCTTCAAGGATCAAGACGGTTTGATTCTGGAGACGCCAAGAGCGAATGCATTCCTTAAACCGATGCCTCATGACCCGATTACGGTCGCTATGCTTCGGGACAAGGGCTTTACCATCGTACCGCGTCTTACGGACAGCGTGCCATATGACCAGGCTTATATGGAACGTCAGATGGCCTATTTTGCCGAAAACGGTGTGAAACGGCTTCTGTTCGATGGCGATTCGGTTAAAGGCTTCAATGATGATGAAGAAATGAATAGCCTGAAGGCTTTTGCAGGATTGCTGAACAAGCATAATATCGGGCTTACCGCTATTGAGAATATCAAGAAGCCGCAGAAGGGCTTTAAGAAGCTTGCCTATCTGACGGATTACAACGTTGTCCGCATTTACTCCCTGAGTGAGCGGGACGCATCGCTTAAATTAGAAGTCATCAGCGACCGTTTCGTGCTCGCATCCAAGGACCGCAATATTCGGATGTTCTACTTGAATGCTGAGCCGCTGCGGGACTCCACGACGGCATCCATTACAGATCCGCTGGATAACCTGATTGAGAGCCTGACCGAACCAGGTCATGCGATTAGGGATATTGAGAATAACGGCTTTACGATTGGAAATGCAGAGGCATTCAAGGTTGCGGATTCCTCCATGCAGCGTTATTTCAAAATCGGCGCGTTAATCGGCTCCATTGCGCTGATCTCGCTGATGATCTCGTACTTCATTCCGTTCCTGACGATTCCGGCCTTTATTCTCGGGCTCATCGGAAGTGCGGGACTGTACGTCCTGAATGCGGCACTGATGGAACAGGCCATAGCGCTTGCGACCTCGATCAGTGGTCCAACCGTTGCGATGATTCTTGCAATCAGAAAGGTGAACAGGGTTAACCTGGATTCTGCGGACAGAAGCACAGGAAAACGCATAACCCATGCGATTGTTCTGTTCCTGAAAACAACCATTCTATCCCTTGCAGCTGTGCCGCTCGTCATTGCACTGCTGAACAATGTGACATATATGCTGGTACTGGATCAATTCCGCGGAGTTAACCTGCTGGCGATGGCCCCTATGCTGCTGACAGCGATCTATGTCCTGCTCTATCGCGGCGGTAAGGCGACACGCAGTGATGTAACCTCACTGCTCAAGAGACCGATCAATATTGCCATGGTGATTGCTGCCGGTATTCTGGGTGCAGCGGGAATGTATTATCTCAGCCGTACAGGAAATGCAGGTCAGGTATCTTCGATTGAAATGGCCTTCCGTTCATTCCTGGAGAACACCTTCGGTGTGCGTCCGCGGAATAAGGAATTCCTGTTCGCGCATCCGCTTATGCTGCTCGGTCTGTTCCTGTCGTTCAAGTACCGTCATGCAGCATATCTACTCATCTTCGGTGCAATGGGTCAATTGTCGATCGTAGGTACATTTACACATATTCATTCACCAATCTATATTTCTTCGATCCGCGGACTGCTTGGTCTGATTCTCGGACTGATTCTCGGATTGATTGCGATTCTGGTATGGCAGGTCGCGGAAAGGATCTGGAAAAGATGGTCTCCACTACTAAGACAATAGTCATTTCCGGATATTACGGATTTAAGAACAGCGGCGACGAGGCCGTGTTGAAGTCGATTTTGACAGCACTTCAGGAACAGGGGAAGGAAGCGGGCGTTCAGATTGAGCCCGTTGTCCTTTCCATCGATCCGGAGTGGACATCCTCCGTGTATGGTGTCCGTTCGGTTCATCGGATGCAGCTGGGTGAAGTCAGACGTGCGATTAAGGAAAGTGACGGATTAATCAGCGGGGGCGGCAGCCTGCTGCAGGATGCAACAAGCCCGAAGACGATCCCGTACTATCTTGCGATTATCAAAATCGCACAGTGGCTGAAGAAACCAACCTTTATCTACGCACAAGGCGTAGGACCTGTGAACCGAAGAGTGTTCCATCCGATGATTCGGTCCGTATTCCGGAAATGCTCTTATATATCGGTGAGGGATGTTCAGTCTGGCGAGCTTCTTCAGTCCATGGGAATTGGTGCCGGGGACATTCATGTTGTGCCCGACCCCGTCATGGGATTGCCTCTGCCGGAGGAGTCACACGTAGAAGCTGCTGGAGCTGTAAATCCAGAAAATCCGGATGTAAATCTGGAGCCCGGGACAGAAAGCACAGCTGAACCCGTTAGTGGGCAGCTCGAGATAGATAGTTCTGCCGAACCGGTAAATACACAGCTTGAAGCTGATGATACAGCTCCATTCGAACATGAACCTCCGCTTACCGATAGCACGACTATCGGCGCAGATATGTATGATGAAGAGCCTCCTGTAATCGGCATTTCGGTCCGCTTCTGGGACCCTGAACGCCGGGAGCTGAATGCGATAGCGGATGCGCTGTCGGATCTGGCCCGCAAGCGGCCTGTCCATCTGCGGTTTCTGCCGTTTCATCAGCCTGATGATGAAGAGGCTTCACGGTATATTACTGACAAGATGGGTGATATTACATCATACGGTGGAAAGATCAGCTTCTACCGTGAGGAGCAGCAGCCTCAGGACATGCTCCGTGAAGTAAGCCGCTGTCAGTTGATTCTTGGCATGCGGCTGCATAGCTTAATTTATGCGGCCAATCAGAGTGTGCCGCTGGTCGGGATCTCCTATGATCCGAAGATTGATCATTTTCTGAAACGGCTGGACAGTGCAGCCATCGGAAGCAGCGACTCGCTGGTTCCTGCGGATCTGACCAGACATATGAATACCCTGCTCGATGATCCGGAAGGATGGAAAGAGGAGCATGGAGCCCAGATTGCAGTACTTAAACAGGAAGCACAATTGCCCGCCCGCCACATTGTTGAATTTCTAGGTAATAGAAGGTGATAATCATGAACCAGACAACCAAGATTCCGACCGTTTCTATTTTTGATATACCATTCTCGAAGCTGGACATGAACGATACGGTGGCCTATTTAACAGAAGCCGTGAAGTCCGGTCGTCCGCATCAGGTCATAACAGCCAATCCGATTATGGTCATGGCGGCACTGGACAATCCGGAATACAAGACGATGATGCAGAACGCGGAGTTAATCGTCCCTGACGGCACCGGTATCGTATGGGCAGCAGGGGTGGGCGGCGATCCGCTGAACGACCGGGTTACCGGATTTGACATGCTGCATGAGCTGATGAAGGCGGGAGAAACCCATAGATGGAAATTTTACCTGCTCGGTTCAACGAAAGAAGTGATTCAGGCAGCAGCTGAAAGGTTACAAATGCAGTATCCGGCAGCTATCATTGCCGGCTATCGTGATGGATTTTTTGGACCGGAACAAGATGACGAGGTTGTTGAAGAGATCAGAAAGGCATCTCCGGATATCCTGTTTGTTGCCCGCGGAGCGGACACGCAGGAGCCCTGGATTGCACGTTACAAAGAACGTCTCGGCGTACCTGTCATGATGGGTGTGGGCGGCAGCTTTGATATTATTTCGGGTAAGTCCAAACGGGCTCCGAAGGTAGTTCAGAAGCTTCGTATGGAATGGTTATACCGTTTATTAAGGGAACCCACCCGGGCCAAAAGAATGCTTGCGCTCCCGAAATTCGCAATTAAAGTGCTGCGAGAGAAAGAAAAAGTAACGAAAACAAGTTAATTACCCCTATTTTGTGGCTAAAATCCGGCAAATCACCGGAAATTGACATTGGTTTTCGATTGCGAAGGGAGTATAATTCAACACGGTAAACAATAATGGGGGTTGAATGATTACATGGTAACGATATACATCATCGGGTTTGTCGTTTCGTTGGTATTGGCTCTGCTCTTGACTCCGCTGGTGAAGAAATTCGCGGTGAAGATTGGCGCTGTGGACGTTCCGAATGCCCGGAAAGTGCATACACGAATCATGCCCCGGTTAGGCGGACTAGGAATATATGCGGCATTTATCCTCGGATTAGTTGCTGTGCTCCCTTTTATTCCGGAAAGTCTGTCTCCGCGCGACGCCAATTTTATGAAGGCATTTCTGATCGGCGGGTCC
>NZ_CDSE01000002.1 GCF_001373415.1 Paenibacillus dakarensis
GAGTAGGACGTCGCCAAGCAAATCAGAAGAGGAGATTCCTCGTCACCTACAGTGACTGAGGGATCTCCTCTTTTTGTATAGTTAAACAAGAAACTGCCCCTCACATCGGGGATGATAGCTTTCTTATTCGTGGATTCTAGATCTTATCATAGGCTTGAGGGTGTCCCAAGATGACTTGTGGAGCACCCTCTGTTGTTCTAATCTGGACGATTCAGTGGCGCTAATATCAGATCAGTTACGAGGATCAAGGCATTCAAGCTTCAAAGAGCCGTGCAGTTACAATGGCCTGAGCAACCCGTTTGGACTCTACATACACATCAATGCCAACCTTGCAAAAGCGGCGGTTGGATTCGATAACCGTGGGCAGGAGTGTAACTGAGGAATCGATTTCGACAGGAAGAAAGTAATGAACCGCCGTGCTATCGATATGAAGATTTCCCTTTTTCAGCTTGGAGATGGTCCTCGCGGTTGCTTGATTGATCAAGCAGGACAAAATACCATCGGAGAGGTTGCCCACGGGATTAATCATGGAGGCTGAAATGACGCCTTGATAGGAAGTAATCCCTTGATCATCCCGGGTCTCTTTAAATGATGACCAGATTTGTTCCTCGAGCGTTTCTCCGTAGTGCGGTTGTAGCTGGGTATTTTGCAGGGATCGAAGGACATCTTTACGGCTAATGACGCCAGTAAGCTGTCCGGAGGCATTAACGATCGGCAGCAGCTCGAGCGATTCACGGACCATCATATGACCGGCTGTGGCAACAGCGGTTTGTTCTGTCACGGTAAGCGGGTCGGGAGTCATGTATTGGTGGACTGGCTCGTTCCCTCCGGCTCCGATAATATCTTTAGCTGTGATGATACCGACCGGTCTTCGCGCTTCATCGATGACTGGAAACCGGTTATGGTTTGTTTCGGAAATTCGTCGCAGCATATCCCCAACTTGATCATGCTCTTGCAGATAGGCGAGTTCTATCTCCGGATGAACCGCATCTTTTACATGAACGATTGTTTTTTTGATCAGCTTGTCGGAAATGACTCGGTTAATCATGGTTGCCACAGTAAACGTATCATAATGGGTGCTGATGACGGGAAGTTTAAGCTCATCGGCTAATGCTTTGGCTGCGTCGCTTGTGTCGAATCCTCCTGTAATGAGGATGCCTGCACCGAGCGTTAAGGCACTAAAATGTGCTTTCTCCCGGTTCCCAACAATGAGCAGATTGCCGGGCTCAATGTAGCGGATCATATCTTCGAGCTGCATAGCCCCGATAACGAATTTCTTTAACGTTTTATGTAGTCCTTCTTCTCCGCCAATGACTCTGCCATCGACGATATTAACAATCTCCGAAAACGTCAGCCTGTCGATTTCGACGGGCTGCTTCTTCTCAATCCGGAAGGTTCCGGCTCTTTCCTTCGCAGCCACGATTCCCTTATTCTCGGCATCCTTCATCGCCCTGTACGCGGTTCCTTCGCTTACGTCCAATTCTTGTGCGATTTTGCGTACGGAAATCTTCGATCCTATATCCAGACTTTCAATATATTGAATGATCTGTTCGTGCTTCGTTGAAAAATTGGAGGATGACATTTCATCATTCCTTTGGCCTGATTTATAAAGCAAATTAAGACTATTATATAACACCTCATTCCTGTTTGAAACACGCACCACCAATAACTAAAGCGAATGAAAAAAGCAGCCTTCCGGGAATCCTAAAGGATATTCCTGTCTGGAGGCTGCAGGGGATCAAACCCAGATATAATTTCAAATAGTAAAGGCAGGGAAGCTGGATCAGTCGGCAAAGTTGTAGTAATACTGCTGCATATAGAGGTAGGATAGGTCGCTTTCACCAGCAGTTTCACAGCTAGGGCAGACAGGATCATTTGCACGCAAGTCCGGATCGGCAAAGCTGCCACCGCAAGAGAGACATACTTTTTGGTTTTGTAATTCCTCCGTCTTATTCATTCGCAATTACCTCCGATGCTGGGGATGGGATAAACGTAGTGCATAAATTCAAGCAAACTGTTATATAACACTTTTGATATTTGTTTGTTATTATATATCGAAATTCACTCTGTTGCAATAGTGTTTTGTTATATTTAATTATTGTTATAGTACAGATGATGACTATATATCATATCAGAGTACCTTTTGCGATACTCTGATATAATGGTAGAAATAATATGGATGGAGGTGCAGACGAACGGATGACCTTGTATCAGTCAAAAATATCAGGGATAGGCACATATGTACCGGACCGTATTCTAACCAATGCTGATCTGGAAAAAATGGTAGATACAAATGATGAATGGATTGTACAGCGGACCGGCATGCGTGAGCGAAGGATTGCCGCTGCTGATGAATATGTATCCGACCTTGCAGCAGAAGCGGTTAAGGACCTCGAGAGAAGATATCAGGTGGGGGTCAAGGATTGTGACATGATTCTGGTTGCAACGAGTACGCCGGAATATGCTTTTCCAGGCACGGCTTCTATGGTGCAGGCAAAGCTGGGAATCCAGGATACAGGCACCCTTGATCTGGGCGCAGCCTGCGCCGGGTTTGTGTATGCGATGCAGGTGGCGGACGGCTTGGTGCGAAGTGGGTTATACCGTAAGGTTCTGGTTATCGGAGCGGAAACCTTGTCCAAGATTACAGATTACACCGACCGAACAACATGTGTGTTGTTCGGAGACGGCGCCGGGGCTGTTGTTGTGGAAAGGGATACTGAGCAGCAGGCCTTTATCGCGTCCATCTCCGGAACGCTCGGGGAAAGCGGGCAGCATTTGTATAAAACGAATCTTTCCGAACAGATGAATGGTACAGAGCTCAAGAAGGGCTGTATTGTACAGAACGGAAGAGAAGTATACAAATGGGCGGTCCGGAATGTTCCGCTTGGAGCCCAGGAGCTTCTTCTAAAAGCGGCACTTTCCCCGGAGCAGATTGACTGGTTTGTTCCTCACAGCGCCAATCTGCGAATGATTGAGGCCATTTGCCAAAGGGGTCCAATTCCGATGGAGAGAACACTGACCAGTGTCGAATACAGAGGGAATACATCCGCTGCCTCTATTCCACTCGCTCTTCAGCTTGCAGTTGACGACGGCCGGCTTAAATCAGGTGATACCCTTATGCTGTATGGATTCGGCGGGGGGCTTACCTATGCGGGAACCATCCTGAAGTGGACCTTGTAGATCGGTTGTTGGAGCCGTCCCGGACTTATATATCAATCCTGAAGACTGTCTGAAAAGGCAGTCTTTTTGATTTGTCGGTAAAGAAGAGTTGGGAAAGAGGACTGCCTTCGGGGACAGCGGTGACCTGTCATCATAAAATATTCAACCATAAATCGGAAGTTTGCCTCCTCAAAAAAGTAAACGCTTTTCGTTAGACTGAAATAGAAAATATAAATGTATTGAAAGGGGTTATCACATGAAAACACGCTGGTTAACGATGCTGCTCTGCTTGTGCATGACGCTCTCGCTTGCGGCATGCGGCGGAGGAGGCAAAACGGAGGAGAAGACACCGGGCGCGGGAGGGGAAGCAGCACCAAAAGACACAGAGACGAAGACGGAAGAAAAAGTAGAGCTGTCCTTCTGGTCTCTAGGCACGACAAACTATGAGGACCTTGCCAAGGAATATACGAAGGAGCACCCGAACATCACCTTTAAGTTTCAAAATACGTCCGACCAGACGGCACATCACAACAACTTGACGACAGCATTGTCCGCTGGGGCTGGTGCTCCTGATATTTTCATGCTTGAGATTGCTTTTGTCGAGCGGTTTATCGGGGCACAGGATAAGTTCCACAACTTATATGACCTTGGCGCTAAAGATATCGAAAGCAATTATCTGGAGTGGAAATGGAAGCAGGCACAATCTGTGGACGGTTCATTCCTATTAGGATTGCCGACAGATATTGGGCCTACGGTGGCATACTATCGGACGGATCTTGCAGAGCAAGCCGGACTGCCGACGGATCCGGATGAATTTAGCGCAGCCATCGATACATGGGATAAATTTGCGGAGGTTGCTAAGACCTTTAAAGAAAAAACAGGCAAGCCTTTTGCCGATTTGACAGACCTCGTCTACAACGGACTGCGTGACCAGTCGCCGGAGCAAATTTACTTCAATAAAGAAGACGGCTCGTTTATCGGAGATACGAATTCTCAGGTGAAAAAAGCGTACGATTTCACGGTTAAAGGCATTCAGGAAGGCTGGATTGGAAACTGGGCGCTGTGGTCACCGGAGTGGAATAAAGCGATTAATGACGGCGAGTTTGGCGTTATGCTCGGTCCGGCATGGATTGCGGGTACAATTCGAAATGCAGCGGACTCCTCCGGCAAGTGGAAAATTGCCCAGCTTCCTGAAGGGGCAGGTAACTGGGGCGGAGCTTTTCTGACACTTCCGAAGGAAGGCAAGCATTCGAAAGAAGCATACGAATTTATTTCCTGGGTCCTAAATCAGGAAAACCAAATGAAATCCTTTAAAGACAGCGGCTTGTTCCCTTCAATTCCTGCTATTTATGATGATCCAAATTTCAGTACAGAGAAGGATGAGTTTTTCGGAGGACAGATCATCTCTGCCGCATATGCCGATTCGGCAAAGCGGGTAAAGCCAGTTTATTACGGCCCGCTTCATGACCAAACGGACACGATCATTAAAAACGCGCTCAAAAACGTTCTGGAGAAAAAAGCTGATCCTGCAGCTGAGTGGGAATCGGCCATCAAGCAAATCAAGACTCTCGTCGATCGCAGCTAATCATTTGAAAGTCTTACTGTAATTCTGTCCGGATTCACAAGAGAGACTAAAGAGCTTTCTTGCGGATCCGGATTTATCATACCATCCCTGGAGGTGCATTCATGGCTGACACCGCAGCTGCCAAGCCGAATTCGGTACGGTCCAAACCGGAAAAACGGCCGTATTGGACCGAAATTCGTAAAAGCCGGCTGACGGCCTATACGTTTATATCGCCGTTTTTTATTCTTTTTGCGATATTCGGTTTGTATCCGATCCTGTTCACGATTTACCTGTCCTTTTTTAAATGGGACGCGCTGGGTCCGATGAAATACGTCGGACTTAAAAATTATGGCTGGGTGACAAGCGACCCGACATTCTGGATTTCGTTCAGCAATACGCTGATCATCGCCTTAATGGGTACCGTTCCGCAGCTGATTATTGCTTTGTTTGTAGCCATCATGCTGAATTCAGCACTCAACAAATTTAAAAATTCATTTCGCATTTTGTACTTCATGCCTAACATCACGTCCATCGTAGCGGTAACTCTTGTATTCAGTACGATGTTCGGAAACAACGGCATTGTCAACTGGATGATGAATTCGTTCGGGCTGGAAAGCGTTCCTTTCAACTCGGGCTGGTGGGGGGTCAAAATTGCCATTTCCACGATGGTCATGTGGCGCTGGATGGGATATAACGCCATTATTTTCTTGTCCGGATTGCAAAGCATCCCGACAGATATTTACGAAGCCGCGCGGATTGACGGAGCAAACCGGCGTCAGCAGCTTCTTTTTATTACACTCCCTTTGCTCCGCCCGTTTGTTCTATTCGTTACTCTCGTTTCAACGATCGGTGCCCTTCAGCTGTTTACGGAGCCGTATGTCTTCCTTGGACAGTCGGGTACGGGATCTACACGCCAGGAAGGGGTAACGATGGTTACCTATTTGTATAACGAAGCATTTAAGAACGGATTTTTTGGAACGGCCGCTGCGACGGCGGTGCTTCTCTTTATTGCCACCATTCTGTTCTCAGTTCTGAATATGGTATTGTCCAGCCGTATGGGTGGAGACAGAGGAGGGAAGAAAGCATGAGCACCTTGCCAATTACAAGAAGAAAGCCGGATGAGCCGGGAGCCATAGCCAAGGTATTGTTTTACACTGTCATGATTTTTGGAGCTGTGCTGTCTATTTTTCCGTTTTACTGGATGTTTATAGTAGCTACCAATGACAAAGATGCAGCCTTTCATATTCCCCCGCTTCTTACGCCGGGCAGCCAGTTTTTCGATAACTTCTCGCGTGTTCTGGAACGTACGGACTTTTTTCGGGCGCTGTTTAATTCTGTCGTCGTGTCCTCGGCTGTAACGTTGTCGGTCGTATTTCTGTGCACACTCGCCGGATATGCGTTTGCCAAGTATGAGTTTCCGCTCAAAAAAATGCTGTTTGTGATGGTTATCGGCACGATGCTTGTCCCGGCCCAGCTCGGCGTGCTGCCGCAGTATGTCATCATGGCTAAGCTGCACTGGATCGACAGCTACAAAGCGCTTATTGTTCCGGCGATGGTCAATGCCTTCGGTATTTTCTGGATGAGGCAGTATATTTCAACTGCTGTGCACAGCGAGCTTATAGAAGCAGGGCGGATGGACGGCGGAGGGCATTTCCGTATCTTTTGGAACATTGCCATTCCGGTTGTCACACCGGCGATGGCCACGCTCGGTATATTGAATTTTATGAATGTGTGGAATGATTTCTTCTGGCCGCTGGTCGTGCTTAAAAACAAGGAGAACTATACGATCCAAATCGCTCTGCAGCAGCTGTTCACCAACAAGGACGGTCTCGATTTCGGTATGATCATGTCTGCTACCTTTACGGCGACGCTGCCGCTGCTTATTGTATTTTTACTGTTCAGCCGCTGGGTTATCGCAGGGTTGACATCGGGAGCAATAAAAAGTTAAAGGCAGCCGGGATAAAAAGACCAAGGGAATAGGAATACGGATGAAGAATAATAGACTAGGAGATAGGAGGGGAGCTAGTGAAGCTTCGTCGGAAAATCCTGCTGGCTATTATTCTTCTTGTGTTTATTCCGGTAATTGCACTCGGAGGCGTATCCTATTACAGCTTCTCTAAGACGATGGAGACGAAAACAAGCCACTTTTACTGGATTTCCCTGCAGGAAACAGATCAAAGGCTGAAGTACGCGCTAAATGAAATTAACTTGCTCTCGAATTCCGCGATAACTCAGATCAGGGAGCCTTCGGTTCAGCAAATGCTGAAACAGCGCGATTATGCCATTACTTACGAGCGGCGGCAGGAGATCAACAATTCGATGAATCATCCCATGATCAGCTCCTTTGCCATCTATAACAAGGAAAAACTGCTGTATTCAAGTGTTGATACACTTTCGTTTGAAGAGCTCAAAAGCCAAAGCTGGTTTCCCGAGATTGAAAAAGCCGAGGGACGTCCGGTCTGGATTGGTCCCGGAGAGAATGGAGGGGCGGGTCCGGCGGG
>NZ_CDSE01000003.1 GCF_001373415.1 Paenibacillus dakarensis
GTGCTAGAGGCGGGTTTTTTCTATTTTTAGAAGAGGACTTGCACCACACCTTGTCCTGTATAGTATAATTGGAAAAATAAGCCGAAGAATCCAAGGAGGCGAATCTTTATGAAAGATATGGTCAATCTCCCGCATATCTATTATGGACAAGAGGAAGCCGCCGAGCTTGAGAGGGCGTCATTAAGAGTTCAGCAAATTTATGATAAGACTCAGGAGTTTTTAGAACGGTATTTGCCAGCCTCCTTATGGCCCGCGCTTACAGGGACAAACAGCGATTCAGAGGCTCAAACAACAAGGCACAGCAAGCAGGGATGCGGAACTTTTCAAAAATGGGTGAAGAGTCCAAAGGGATGGAAATGCATCGGGTATGAGAAGTATGTTCACTCCTTGAAAAAACCAGACACCGCAGATAATACGGGCATACCGGGGGTTCTGCTTCAAATGATCATTTGGTCTCAGTATGAGAAAATACAGCTATTACACCCTTTTTTGGGGGATGAGCCTTTTTATTCAGAACAAGAAATGGATGTCATTTCCGAATATTTTGTGCCGACTTATACGAGCCCCATGCCTTTAAAGGAGAAAGGAAAGGATTTCAAAGAGATTCAAGCGCGGATCCCTCTTTATCAGGAGCATATTACGGCACCTTCGCTTGACATGCTTTCAGAAGGAGTTAGTGTATCCGGCAGTTGGATGACTGGAGTCGATCTGAGTGCAAAAGGATTTGCAGGTCTCAGGCCTTACCTGAAAGTATCCAAGGGCGAACGGACGTATATGAAGGCATTCATCATATAATGCAAGACTTTAGACAGCGTCAGCTGTCTTTTTTTTGTGTAATTAGTGTGTCTAATTTATGTGAATATATTCACAATTGATGTGAATACAATCACAATTAAGATAAAATTTTAAATGTATAATCATGGTATGAAAAGCGATGGAAAACAGTGGAACAGTTGATCTATATACCCTGAAGATGAGGTCTGCTTACATAGCTGACAGCGGGCTGGGGTTAGAAACTAAGGAGGAATCGAGCATGACTGGCATCAATGACAAACAGAGACTCGTAGTTATTGGCAATGGAATGGCGGGCATAAGTGCAGTAGAGCAAATTATTAAATTAGGCGGCGCATATGACATTACAGTATTCGGAAGCGAACCACACCCTAACTATAACCGAATCATGCTGTCTTATGTACTGGAAGGTAGCAAAACTATAGATGATATCGTACTGAATGACTGGAACTGGTACAAAGATAACAATATTACACTATATACAGGTACAACCGTTACCAAAATTGATGAAACGAATAAATTAGTGATCGCAGATAATGGCCTTGAGGTACCATATGACCGTGTTATCATTGCCACCGGTTCTAATCCGTTTATTCTGCCGGTTCCCGGAAGCGACAAAGAAGGTGTTGTTGGCTTTAGGGATATAGGCGATTGCAACCAGATGCTATCTGCGGCTAAGCAGTATAAAAAAGCAGCGGTAATCGGTGGGGGGCTATTGGGCCTTGAAGCAGCCAAGGGCCTTGTCAATCTCGGAATGGACGTAACCGTCATTCATTTGATGGAGGACCTGATGGAACGTCAGCTTGATCATAATGCATCGGCCATGCTTCAAGCAGAACTGGAGAGCCAAGGCATTAAGTTTGCAATGGGCAAGCAGACTGTAGAACTGCTGGGTGAAGAGCGTGTTGCCGGCCTGCGTTTTAAGGATGGTACAGAATTAGAGGCTGAATTTGTGGTCATGGCGGTTGGG
>NZ_CDSE01000004.1 GCF_001373415.1 Paenibacillus dakarensis
GCCGCGCATTAGCGCGCCCACGGCGGCGAAGCCCGCCGTGAAGGCGCTGGCGCCCTGCGCGTGCAGCATGCGCCGGGCCAGGTCAAGCGAGGCCATCACTGGGTATGATGGGCTCGAGCTCTGCACCATCGCAAGTCTCTGGCGCAGCAAACCGCGGTTGATGAACGGCCCCTGCACATGCAGCATGGCCCCCATCGTCATTGCTGCCAGCATTTTATGTGTCGATTGCACAGCGACATCTGCTCCACTTGAGAGCGCTCCTTCCGGCAGATCCGGATGCATTCCAAAATGCGCACCATGCGCCTCATCAACAAGCAGCGGTATATGATAAGCATGACATAGTTCAGCTATCGGCTTCAAATCACAACTCATCCCATAATAGTTAGGAGAGGTAAGCAAAACGCCCCTGGCATCCGGATAAGCCGCAATAGCCGCTTTTATCGTCTCCACAGATGGAGTAACGGCAAGTCCGCTGTCTTTATCTATTTCCGGTTCAAGAAAAACAGCTCTCGCCCCGGCAAGCATCAGTCCATTTAATACAGACTTATGAACATTACGCTGAAGGAGAAGTATATCTCCCGGCTGTTGGCATACCGTTAGAACCATGGCCAGATTACCGGAGGTGCTTCCTCCTACCAGAAAAAAACTCTCCTCCGCCCCAAAACAATCCGCTGCCAGCTCCTGCGCCTCACGGATAACCCCTTCTGGGTGATGGAGATCATCCGTTCCGGAGATTTCGGTAACATCTATCTTCATTACATCGTGTAATATTCTCGCCTCTTCTATTCCATCATATGCTTTTCCATTCTTGTGGCCAGGCACATGAAATGATTTAGCAGCATGATTTCTATACGCCAGTAGAGCTTCTACCAGCGGCGCCTCTTCTCTATTTCTATTCATATATGAATTTCCTTCCGGTTTCATCCTCTCTATTTTATCGCAAAATACACCATAAGCCTATGCCCACCTATTTATCCCAATACAACAAAAAAAGGCCCCACCTACCCAGGCCTCCCTCCTTAATATCTTTCTAAACCTTCTCTGGCATCATAATCTGCTTCAATTGATGGATAAAAAAATGATATTTTGAATCTTCGGTATTCGTATGCACAATCTCAGACTCGCAGTCTTCACATACAAATTGTGATATGATCGTAATGCCTTCCTTTTTACTCTGGCTGCATACTATACAGACGCGTTCATTCATCTCTTCCATGAGCCATCCCACCTTAATCCTTTTACTATCAGTATGACACAGGTTCTATTATTTTAAACATTTTCATAGTATCTCTTTCTGCCTTATAAGTATATGTGTAAATTTTCGCCTGGTGTCTGTACCCAAACCGCTTCATAAAAAAAGGATTACAACCGATAAAAACATAAAAGACATTATATTTATGCTCCCAACGTCCATTAAAGGAGGCCAGCAAGCTCGATGGCAGAACAACCTCATGGCCAAGCAACCTTTTATCAATACCAGCTGCTCAAAAAAATAACGCTCTCCAAGCATCTTATCGGACTTTATCTCATCCTTCCCTGTGCTGCAGTTGCATCTGAAATGCTTCTACTTTCGTGGGACAGCTTTATTTATTTTTTAATCGCTTTTGCTCTTATTCTATGGATCCACTTTGTCATCGGCCGATCCGTATTATTTATCCACGGCTCTGTCTATCCAAGAAAATGGAGGTTTTCACTAAAAACCCCTTGGCTCGGATATATGCCTGACCAGCATGTCAGCTTCCGCATTTTTAGGATCGTCCAATTCCATACCAGCTGGATCAGCCTCTGCCTTTTTGTCATTATGGCATTCTGGTCACCTTTAGCCTTTATCATATCACTTTTATTTTGGCATATATGGCTGCTCGTCCCCCGTTACTTCGCTCTCGTTGGCTGTAAGAACCAACACAAAGGCGGCATGCTCAAATTCAGTGAACAGGATATTTCCTACTATAAACAGTAAAATTACATACATACAATAAAAATAGATCTCAATCCCCGTTTGGATGAGATCTATTTATTTTTTGCTCTCCAAGCCTTTAATCGCTTCTTTCTTCAAAGGCGCAGGAACCGTTATGATTAAATAATCATCATGCACCGTGAGGTGGACAATGTTTTTTCCCTTCTCAAATACAAGAGAAGATCCCTTCCGTTCTTCCTTCTTCTCTTTCCAGCCCCATGATTCAATTTCCTTAATATATGCCTCAGGAAGACTCTCTGATTCTTTCAGTCCAGGCAGCGAATAACGAACATAGTCTAAGCCGCTGTTTCCTTTCGTTTGCTCCGTCTTATTTGCTTCCTTTGGTATCGGAAAAGACTTAACATTAGCTGCACCGTCAAAAGACTCCCAAGATGGCTTTACCGATGCTCCACATCCAGACCCCACCATTAATATAGCACCTGCACATAGAATTGCTGCAAACCGCAGTCGACTATTATCTAACATTCATAATCCCCCTTTCTCCACCATAACCCAATTTCCTGAAGCAGTTGACAACTGACTTGGTTAATGGAGAAACTTCCAATCAGGCCATAATCCCTACGACCTGCACAAACCGGAAAAATATAGGTAATAGTTCCCTGGTTCTTGAATAATTCTATTATACTGATTTTTATCATTCCATCGGTAACAAAATCTTCATTACTTGGCCCATCTATTGAATATTTCCATTGAAAATTGGTAAAAAACACATATAAACAAATAAAAACCACCATCGATTACATCGACAGTGGTTTTTCGCTTGGCGACGTCCTAC
>NZ_CDSE01000005.1 GCF_001373415.1 Paenibacillus dakarensis
TGTATATGCAATCAGTATATTTTGGGGAGCAGGATGTATATTGCTGGCTGCCGGATATTTATGGACCGGAGGTAATCGTTTTGGGGCAGAGCGCAGCAGTCCGGTTGTCCCGCTGCTCATTCTTGCAGGTGTAATGCTGCTCATTTATTTATGTCACTGGTTAACTGGTCCTTTATCCACGGAAGGAACAGGGAATGAGGTTATACGGTTTGGATTGATCGGTACGGTTGGTGGTGCAGCATGGATGGTTAGCCGTGACAGGGTGGGAGAGAGGCTGCTGCGCCTGATATGGCATATGACAGGGGTATTATTGTGCGGCAGTGCTCTGCTTGCCGTATATGGCTTGTGGGATCAGCCGTATCTCATATATCGTACGGCTGATCCTGCCATCAGCGCGTCAGGCGCGAGGCTTGGCGGCCTATTGCAGTACCCGAACACGTTCGGGGCGGTGATGGCCGCCTTCCTGCTCGAGCGGCTGTTCGCGCTGCCCGCCGCGCTTCGCTCGCGGCGGACCCCGCTCGGCGCT
>NZ_CDSE01000006.1 GCF_001373415.1 Paenibacillus dakarensis
TTTTTTATGTAGAAGGTATAATCCATCTCTGATCTTCCTACTCCCTTAGAATAGGAGGTTTGAAAACAGGCAATAATTGCTGTTAGAAAGGTGGGAATAAGCATGTTAAGAAAAATAGCTGTAATAACCTCTGTCATTATATTGATTTCAGCAGGAGCTCTAACTGCAAATCTATTAGCGGATTCCAGTAGTGAATCTAGTAATAAAGGGATGGCCTTGAGCCCTGAATTAAGTGTTCCAGAACAGTCATCATCAGACTCTACAGGTGCAAATGATCGCTCTAGTCCCTATAAACGAAGGTAGAGATTTTCGATTTTGGCAGGAGAGCCCGAAAGGGATGAGCCGAAGCTGAACCTGGTCTACCAATATTTTAAGTCCGCAGCCAAGTAACATCGATAGAGCTGACAAGCAAGATCATGATATAGTAGATAGCAAATACTCTATTAGATGATGCAAAGGGATGCTGAAGAATGAACTATAAAATGATTGTGCTTGATCTGGATGATACACTGCTTCAGGATGACGGAACCATCTCGGCTCGTAACAAGCGGGCTTTAATGGCGGCACAGGAGGCGGGTGTCAAAGTCGTATTAGCTTCAGGACGACCAACCTATGCTATGAGGGCACTTGCTGAAGAGCTGGAGCTTGAACGATTTGGGAGCTTTATTTTGTCGTTCAACGGGGCGAAGATCATAAACTGGAAGACGCAGGAGGAGCCTTTTAGCAGTACACTAACCCCTCAGATGGCACATGACCTGTATAAAATGAGTGTGGAAGAAGGCGTATCTGCGCTCACTTATGTAGGTGATGAGATTATTACGGCATCGGCCAATGAGTACACAGCGGTTGAAGCGGAGATTACGGGAATGAAGGTTGTGGAAGTGTCCAGCTTCGAGGAAGCTGTGCAGGTGCCAGTGGTTAAGGTGCTTATGGTGGCTGATCCGGAACGGTTAGTTGAAGTCGAGCAGAAATTGAAAGTGCAAATGGCGGGACAACTGAATGTAATGCGCTCGAAGCCCTTCTTCCTGGAGTTTACCGAGGATGGCGTGAATAAGGGAACCAGCCTGAATCATCTGATCCAGCAGCTTGGTATCGAGCGTTCTGAGGTGATTGCGATGGGCGACGGGTACAATGATGTGGCCATGATCGAATTTGCAGGTCTTGGTGTTGCTATGGGCAATGCACCGGAGGAAATCAAACAGATGGCCGACTATGTTACGGATACAAATATGAATGATGGCGTAGCCAAGGTCGTTGAAGAATTTATTTTAAAAGAACTGGCCTTGACTGTTTAATGATTGCTTCATAGATATGAGCTAAAAACGCCTGTTCGGGCGTTTTTTTATTATATCGTCATGCAGTAAAGGCCATAATTAAAACCATACCAACTGTAAAGGATGAAGATCTTTGTCTAAATCAATCGTAGAGAAGCTGAAGCTGAACAAATATAAGCAGGCTGCCGTATTGAATCAGCCGGAGGGAACGGATTATTTGGCGGAGCTGACGAACTATGATACAGAGATCAAGGAGCCGGCTTATGATCTTATTTTTGCTTTTGTATTGGACATGGAGT
This sequence comes from Paenibacillus dakarensis, assembly GCF_001373415.1. Taxonomy (GTDB): domain Bacteria; phylum Bacillota; class Bacilli; order Paenibacillales; family Paenibacillaceae; genus Paenibacillus_AQ; species Paenibacillus_AQ dakarensis. The sequence goes on from NZ_CDSE01000006.1 coordinate 1,574, forward strand.
CTTTGAAGGAGCTTGTTCAGCGAGTCATTGAAGGTAAGCATCTGCACCCGGGCGGATATCTGTTTGCGGCCTATCCGAAAAAGGGAAATAAAGTGTATGACACGTTTATTCACCGCGACGATCTGCTATCGGGTCTGGGTAGTGATGAAGAAGGGTATATAGGGACAAGCCCGATTAAATTTGCGCGTATGGTCGGGCTGGATGAGGTGTTTACCGTGGTTGGGTTTAAGGAGGATGCCAAGGGTAAAAATAAAACGTCCACCAAGGCCAGCCAGTGTGTGGATGACTATATCTCCCTCATCCCAAGCATTGAGAAGGATTTGGCGGATACGCCTGATCTGCTAGCCTTGTACCAATCACTCACCCCCGGATACCGCAAGGACTGGGCCCGCTATGTGTATAGTGCGAAACAAGAAGCAACCAGAGCCAAACGCCGGGAAGAAATGAAGATGATTCTGCAAGCTGGTTATAAGACCCGCGAATTATACCGCAAAGATCGAATACAAACACCATCTAATTCTGTTTAGAGTGCACCTCTTAGAATGGACATTGGAATTACCCCTGGGTATATTCTGATGTAATTCTAGAAGGTGTATTTTTTATGCCAGCGAAAAACAACAGTGAAAGGAAGAATGATCGGCATTCGAAGTGATGCTTGGACTGGGCAGGTGTTTTTCAATTAAGCAGGGATTTTTAATCATTCAAATCTGTAACAATGGTGTAAAATGGAATAGATTTATGTCTGTGAACTCATACAAAAGGGAGTTGAGGATCATCTTTTACATAGCTGCGCCTTACATTTTAATGCTGGGGATAAGCCTCGTTGTCTTCAGTGGTCTTTGGGTTGTGGACTCTTATGATTCGTATGTTATATATCCGGGGGAAGTGTCTGTCTATTTGGCTATAGGCATAGGTTTGATCATTGCCGCGTACATGATCATCCAGATTGAAAGAAAGCGGGCCGAGAGCACGAATAATGTAACGATTGGATCAGGAACGGGCAAGGATAACCGGATTATCATCAATAAAATGTGGAGACAAAAAGATACAATCGGTGCTGTCATGGTCATTCTTATCATTCTTTTACTGGTTTCCATGTTCATTTTTAAGAGTGATATGCCGTATCAGCTGCTGAAGCTCGTGACACTCTTGGGCATGGCCGGATTTTCGTTTCTTTATATTGTACAGGATGATGGCAAGGAGAATGAGGAGGATGATCTTACACCCGAAAGTCTTAAAGTGCAGAGATTCCTGCGCTTGATTGATTACAGGGAACATCCCTTCAGCTTAGCCCTGATCCTGTTCATCCTGGTTGTTCTGACATTCATACTATCCAAGCATTTCGGATTAGAGCTGTACTTCGAAATGAGCGGTAACCCGAGATATGTCATGAGTTTACCCTCGGGAATGCGGCTTATAGCAGCATTAATATTTGCTTGCGGGTTTCTCTATATGATTCAGCACTGTGATTTCCTCGGCATCCGTCATGCCAAGCAGGGTGAATACAAGCTGATGCAGATTCATTTTTTGGAGATTATCCTTTTGGGAGCGGTTTTCTTGATATGGCTCGTCATCCTGATTGAGGCGCTATTTGAAAAGTATTAATAAGATCAACCTTACATCTTCATTCTCACCATTGAACGATCCGGAGAAGATAAACGTATTATCGTTATAGATCCGAACGAGGGAAGGGTGAGGAAATGCTTACGATCAAGCATTTTACGAAGAGTTACAAGGGTGGCAAAAAAGCGGTAGATGACCTGAGCTTAGTGGTGGAACGGGGTGATATTTACGGCTTCATCGGCCATAATGGCGCAGGGAAAACAACGACGCTCCGATCGGTCGTGGGTGTGCTGGATTTTGAAGAGGGTGAAATTGAAATCGACGGCATCTCGATCCGCAAAGATCCTGTAGCCTGTAAAGCGGTGACTGCATACATACCGGACAACCCGGATATTTATGAACATCTGACAGGTATCCAGTACTTGAATTTCATTGGTGATCTTTATGGGGTATCCAAGGCCAATCGCGAGCTGCGCATTCACAAGTATGCTGATGATTTTCAGCTTACCCCTCATTTAGGCGACATCATCTCATCTTATTCTCATGGAATGAAGCAGAAGCTGGCCATTATATCAGCCTTAATCCATAAACCGAAGCTGCTTGTGCTGGATGAGCCTTTTGTCGGCCTTGATCCGAAAGCAGCCCATACGCTCAAGGAAATCATGGCAGAGCTGTGCCGAAACGGCAGTGCGATTTTTTTCTCGACCCATGTGCTTGATGTAGCAGAGAAGCTGTGCAACAAGATCGCGATTATCAAAGCGGGAAAACTGATTACTCACGGGAAGACAGAGGACGTTAAGGGCGATCACAGTCTTGAAGACGTATTTCTGGAGCTGATCAACAATGATTAATATATGGAGATTAACCAGAATACAGCTGCTTTCTTCCTTTGGCTTGAACCAGGCGCTGCATACCTGTGATGTCAAAGAAAAACGTAAATGGATACTCATGAGTGTTGGGATGCTGGCAAGCATGGTGGTGATCGTTGGAGCATCATTTGGCTACAGTTACGGGATGGCCATGGCTTTTGAACAAATGGGGCGTATGGATCTGCTGCTTGCGATCATGATGGCGGTAACGTCGCTTGTCGGATTCTTCACTACGGTTTACAAGGCTGGCGATGTGCTGTTCAACTTTAAGGACTACGACCTGGTCATGTCCCTGCCCGTGCGAACGAGCGATGTTGTAGGAAGCCGTGTGCTTCAGCTTTATGTGCTAAATATATTTTTCAGTTTGATCGTGATGGTGCCGGCAGGTGCGGTATATGCGATAAAAGTAAATCCGGGCGCTTTATATTATTTGTTTTTTCTCATCACGCTCTTATTCATTCCGCTAGTTCCGATTATTGCTGCGACCATCATCGGTGCGCTGATCAGCTGGTTCTCCTCCCGCTTTAAGAGCAGCCGATTGATCAGCATCATCCTTACCTTTGCTGTCGTTATCGTCTTTATGTTAGGTTCATTCCGCATGGAGGGAAATGAGCAGCTTCTGACAGACATGGGGATACAAATGGCCGACATGATATTCAATCTGTATCCTCTGACAGCGATGTATGTGGATGCGGTTTGCTCTTATCAGCTGGCTCCGCTGTTGTTATTCATAGCGATATCCGTGCTTGCATTTATGCTGTTTACCTATGTACTCGGAACCCGGTTCAAAGCGATACATACCGGCTTAACGACCTCACATACCAGCAGTAAGTATCAAATGAAGGAGCTGAAAACCTCATCGGCTTTTCAAGCCTTATATAAGAAGGAGCTGCGCCGGTATAGGAGCTCTTCCTTATATGTCCTGAACACAAGCATTGGAATGGTGCTGCTGCTAGTGATGTCGATATCCTTATTGTTCGTTGATGCAAAGTCGCTGGGGCAGATGCTTGAGATTCCTGAATTGTCAGACTATTTAAGCAGACTGGCACCGCTGTTCGTATCCTTATTCATTGCTCTCAGCTGCACAACATCCAGTTCTATTTCGCTCGAGGGCAGCAATCTATGGATTTTAAAAAGTGCACCTGTCTCCAAATCGACCATTCTGTTCAGTAAAGTAGCGGTGAATTTGACAGTTACTGTACCCATATTGCTGGTAAGCGGTGTGCTGCTCATGATCTCCCTGCGTACTGGCTGGCTGGAGAGTATACTTCTGCTGGTGATTCCTGTGCTCTATGCTTGTTATACAGCCATGGTCGGTGTACTTGTGAACTTGAAGCTGCCTAATTTCACATGGACAAGTGAAGTGACGGTCATTAAACAGAGTGCGGCGGTGCTCGTATCCATGCTGATCGGCTTTATCAGTCTGGTGATTCCTGCTGGAGCGGCTGTTGTTCTGTCTGACATCCATGCCCATGCCCTGCTCCTGGGGATCGCATTCCTTATGATTGCAGCCTGCGGCCTGCTCTACGGGTATATCCATAAACATGCGGAGCGGCTGTTTCAGGCTCTCTAGCCATGCAGTTACATCTTTCGTGTAAATATTGGGAAGGCTGTTTAGAGCGAAACTTTTGTCCCGCTCTTTGCGTTGATAAACCTGTGAACAGAAACAACAATACACGAAGGAGCTTTACATCATGAAAAAACAACCATTCACACTTATGTTAGCTATTCTGCTCATGCTGGCAATCAGCGCATGTTCCGGTGATAAGGCCGAGCCTGTTGAAGCCACTGTACCTGTAAAGGAAATGGTCGATAAAATGCTCACGGATATCCAGCAGCCCAAATTGATGGAACTGGACGACGAAACCGTAAAGCAGCAGTATCATCTGGACCCGGCATTGCTTGAAGAATATTCGGTTCGTATTCCATTGATGAATGTAAAATCAAACGAAATTTCTGTCCTTAAGGTGAAAGACGCGAAAGATCTGCCTGCGGTAGAGGAAGCCGTTAAACAACGTGCCGCAGACGTACAGAAGTCATTCGAGCAGTATCTGCCGGACCAGTACGAGAATGCCAAGAACTATAAACTCGTTACCAAAGGAAACTATGTGCTGTTCGTCATCTCTGAAGAAGCCGATGCGCTTGTGAAGTCATTCGAAAGTTTCTTCGTTCAAAAGTAGTCTTGTATGCTATTTAGCAGCCTTCTGTTCCTGTTTGTATTCCTGCCGCTTGTTCTTGCGCTGTATTTCATTTCGCCCTGGCGCATGAAGAATCTAATGTTATTCCTAAGCAGCCTCATATTTTATGCGTGGGGAGAGCCTGTCTACATTGTAATCATGCTCATCTCCACCATAACAGACTACAGCTTCGGTCTCCTTCTTGGCAGGCCGGGGCTAAGTGCTGTTCAGCGGAAGTGGATTGTCATCAGCTCCATGGTCATCAACCTGGGGCTGTTATCGTACTTTAAATACGCCGACTTTCTCATTGCCAATGTAAATGGACTGCTTGGAACCCATATTCCATTAACGGAATTGCCGCTGCCGATCGGAATCTCGTTCTATACCTTTCAATCGATGTCCTACATCATAGACGTCTACCGCGGAACGGCAAAAGCGCAGCGGAACTGGATCGACTTTGGTACGTTTGTTGCTCTATTTCCGCAGTTGGTTGCGGGTCCCATCGTTCAGTACAACTCCATTGCAGAGCAGCTGCGGGGGCGTACCGTGAATATCGGGAAATTCGCACAAGGGGTTCGTCGTTTTACCGTCGGCCTGGCCAAGAAGGTGCTGCTTGCCAACAATATCGGTCTGCTATGGGATACCATTTCAAGATCAGACCTGGACAACTTGCCTATGCTCACGGCATGGCTCGGCATCCTTGCGTTCGCGTTCCAGATTTACTTCGATTTCAGCGGCTATTCCGATATGGCGATTGGCCTGGGCCTTATGCTCGGCTTCGAGTTTAACGAAAACTTTAACAAGCCGTATACCGCACAAAGTATTACAGATTTCTGGCGCAGATGGCATATATCGCTGAGCAGCTGGTTTCGGGATTATGTCTATATTCCGCTGGGCGGGAACCGGCGGGGGCTTGGCATTCAAATCCGCAATATTCTGATTGTGTGGATACTGACAGGGGTGTGGCACGGAGCAAGCTGGAACTTTATGCTGTGGGGGCTGTACTTTGGCGTTATCCTCATCTTCGAAAAATGGTGGGGACTGGGCTTGCTCAGCCGCTTACCACGCTTCATCAGGCATCTGTATGCTATCCTGCTGATCCTTGTCGGATGGGTGCTGTTTGCTTTTGAGGAACTGCCCACGATGCTGAGCTACATACAAGCGATGGCTGGGCTCAACCATCAACCGCTGCTGGACAGTACGACGGTATATTTTGCGTACACAAACGCGATCCTGCTTATCGTCTTGGTGATGGCATCGATCCCAAGGAAGCCAATGATAAAGCATGAAGCCAGGCATCTCTTCTCGCTGATCGGTTATGGCTTACTGTTCTTCCTGTCGGTTGCCTACCTGGTAGAGGCTACATTTAACCCGTTCCTATATTTCCGATTCTAAGAGGAGGCAGAAGACCCATGAAGCAAAGAGCAGACCGGATACTCGTTGTAGGCTTTATTATCACGCTGTTTCTCATGTTCATAACCTTTCTCGTCCTCCCTAAAGAGCACTTCTCCGAATTGGAAAATCGCGTACTGCAGAGCGCCCCGCAGCTGACCTGGGACAATCTGTTGTCCAAGAAATTTGCGGAGGATGCGGAAAGCTTCGTAACCGACCAATTTCCGTTTCGCCCGAAATGGCTGAGCGTGAAATCCACCGCTGAACAGCTGCGGCTGCAGCGGGAGAATAACGGAATATACAGGGGGAAAGACGGCTATTTGTTTGAGAAATTCACCGAGCCGGATTACTCGAAGGTTGAATCGTATGCGGAAGCGATCCGGAGGTTTGCGGCCAGCCATCCTGATGTGAACACCACGCTTATGCTCGCGCCGAACTCCGTTGGGATGTACGAGGACCGCTTACCATGGCTTGCTCCGAGCTACCCTCAGTTGAAGGTAAGTCAATATGTCGCAGGTGTTATGGGGGATCATGTGTCTTTTCTGGATGGGTTTACATTCCTTAGTCCTCACGCTTTGCAGCCGATCTACTACCGGACCGATCACCACTGGACAACGTACGGTGCTTATCTTGCCTATGCAGCATATGCCGGGCAGATGGGCTGGAAGCCCTTGTCCAAAGACGATTTCCATATTCATACGGTGAGCACTTCATTCCTGGGGAGCTATCATACGAGAAGCCAGTTTAGCGGTGTGAAGCCGGATTCGATTGAAGTTTACAAGCCCAAGCGACCGGTATCGACTGAAATGTATATCGCAGATTCGGGTGAAACATTAACGAGTATGTATGACGAGCTTTTTTTAGCCAAAAAAGATAAGTACTCCTACTTCCTGGGCGGGGTTCATGCGCTGATGAAGCTTACCAGTAAGCTTGACCCGACGTTTGTTCAGCAGGAGAAGCTGTTAGTGATTAAAGATTCTTACGCGCATAATGTCATCCCGTTCCTGACGCTCCATGTGCCCGAGATCCATGTGATCGACCTGCGTTATTATAACGGCAGCATCAGCGAATATATGTCCGAGAATAGAATAAAGGATGTGCTGATGCTTTTTAATACGGCGACGTTCGTGGACAACTCGGCGCTTCTGAAGCTGGATGCCAGGTAATATAAGGGCCTAACTTTTTAAGAAAGGGGCTCCTCCGGCAAAATCACTTCAATATAACGCGGCATCACGCGAAGATCAATCGGTAAGGGAGGGCCTTCTTCGCCGTCTACATTCGTCATCACCGACTGCGGAGAGCTTACATGGACATGTTTTGCCGTAAAGTAAATGACATCCGAATGATTCTTTAAGCTGCCAAGGAGCAGGGAGAGACTTACCGAAATGGTGCTGAATATACTCAGGTCTTTAATAATAAAGCAATGAAGAAGACCGTCATCGACCTCCGCATCGGGAGCCAGCTTCTCAAATCCGCCAACCGAGTTGGTCAACGCCGTGAGGAACAGCCTGGATTCACCTTCCCAGACCTTATCATCATAACGAATGCGAAGGGGATGAACGGGGGTGTTCATCAGTTCCTTGAAACCCTCCTTCAAATAAGCAAAAGCACCCAACCTGGATTTATCTTTTGATGATACCGAGGATAGGGATTGCGCAATTGAACCGGCAGCAATCACATTCACAAATAACTGCTCGTTGACGCACCCTAAGTCCACTTTCTGTATTCGGGACGAACGGAGAGCTTGAATGGCCTGCTCGGGATCAAGCGGGATATGCAGCGCACGGGCAAAATCATTAACGGTACCGAGAGGAATCACACCAAGCTTCGGGCAATGAGGCTGGTCGATGAGTCCATTAATGGTTTCATGCAGCGTACCATCGCCGCCGATCGATACGACCAGGCTAAAGCCTTGCTCACATGCATTGACACAGAAATGAGTAGCATCCCGTTCTTTTTCCGTTTCACGAACCGTCACGCTGTATCCTTGGCTACGTAAAATCTCTGTGGTGTCTTCTAGATAATTTACAGCTTTCTCTTTACCTGAAGAGGGATTAATAATGACCAGGGCCTGTTTCATAGACATGTTCCTCTCTTTTGTTATAACTGCAGGGCCTTCACAAGGCAGCTATTTACTAATTACCCAAAAGGGAAGAGGTGGAACTTTCTAGATACCAAGTTATTTTGATATCCTAAAATATCCCATATTGTGCTACACTGGAAAGAAAAAAAGATAGGGAGGCGTTTATTTGCTCGGACGAAGCGGAAATCCAACACTGAATGAAGAAACATTTGAAAGAAGCAGGAATTATAGCGACCAAGAGCTGATGACGATTGGCGGAACGGTGAATAAATCGTTCATGCTGCTGGCACTGCTGATTGGAGCGGCTGTTGTTTCCTGGGTTATGTTTTTTAACGGTTACAATGTGTATCCGTTTATCATCGGCGGGGCGATTACGGGCCTGATTCTTGCACTCATCATCAACTTTGCCCAGAGAACAGCACCTTTTCTGGCACCGATCTACGCGGTGGTCGAGGGATTGCTGCTCGGAGCCCTATCTGCGAATTATGAATCCTTGTATTATGGCATTACCATGCAAGCGGCCTTATTAACGATGTGTATATTCCTGGGCATGCTGATCGCGTATAAGCTAGGTTTGGTTAAAGCGACTGCAGGCTTCAAGAAAGGTGTCATCGCGGCTACGATTGGCGTGATGCTTGTGTATCTGCTCAGCATGGTGCTTAGATTGTTTGGTGTAGCAGTTCCTTTCCTGCATGAAAGCACTACGATCGGAATTGGAATTTCAATCGTGATCATCATCATCGCGGCGCTGAACTTTGTACTCGACTTTGACTTTATCGAACAAGGCGCTCGCAGCGGAGCACCGAAGTATATGGAGTGGTACGGCTCCTTCGGCCTGCTGGTTACACTCGTATGGTTATATCTCGAAATTATCCGTTTGCTTGCCAAGCTGGCAAGCCGGGATTAATGGAATAGAACGCATTACAATCTGAATCGCTGACCGGGGATATCCCAGGTCAGCGATTCTTTTTGTTAAATGGCAGGCTGCTCATCCATGTATCATGAATTGAATAATAAATTTTCCTGGGAAAACCCTATAAAGATTCAAACTTGTGTTTATATAGAGTAGAGTAGTTAAGATTAGTTAAGAATAACCAACTTGCCTGAAGAAGGAGATTACCGTGACAGATCATAAACCAAAGATAGATGCAGGATGGAATTTTGACAACAGCTATGCAGAGCTGCCGGACCTTATGTATACAAGACAGGAGCCCGTTCCTGTACGAAGCCCCCGGATTATTGCATTCAACCGTCCACTGGCTGAGTCGCTTGGGCTGAATGTGGAGGCGCTGCAGACGGATGAGGGAGCAGCGGTATTTGCCGGCAACAAGATTCCGCCGGGAGCTGATCCCTTGGCTCAGGCTTATGCCGGTCATCAGTTTGGTCACTTTACGATGCTTGGGGATGGGCGCGCAGTTCTGCTTGGCGAGCAGATCACGCCTAAGGGCAAGCGTATGGATGTGCAGCTCAAGGGATCTGGCCGCACTCCGTATTCGCGCGGGGGCGATGGCCGGGCGGCGATCGGCCCGATGCTGCGTGAATATATTATCAGCGAAGCGATGCATGCCCTTGGCATTCCCACGACCCGAAGTCTGGCTGTAGTCACCACGGGCCAGCCGGTCACCCGTGAGAGAGAACTGCAGGGCGCAGTTCTGGTTCGCGTGGCATCGAGTCATCTGCGTGTCGGCACGTTTCAGTATGCCAGAGGTGCGGGCTCGACCGATAATCTTCGTACATTAGCGGATTACACACTGCACAGACATTATCCGGAGGCACGCCCTGGTGAAGACGGGAACCGGTATCTGTTATTACTGCAGGAAGTGATTAAACGTCAAGCGGCTCTGATTGCCAAGTGGCAGCTTGTCGGATTTATTCATGGGGTTATGAACACGGATAATATGACCCTCAGCGGCGAAACCATCGACTACGGGCCATGTGCCTTTATGGATGCATTTGATCCCGCGACGGTATTCAGTTCGATTGATTCCCAGGGCCGTTATGCCTACGGCAACCAGCCTTATATTGCAGCGTGGAATCTTACACGGTTGGCAGAAGCACTCCTGCCGCTATTCCACGAGGATGAGGAAGAGGCTGTTAAGCTGGCAGAGGATGCGCTTGCGCAGTTTTCGGGGCTGTTTCACAATTACTGGCTTGCAGGAATGCGGGCCAAGCTGGGACTCTTTCAAGAAGAGGAGCAGGATGAAGTGCTGATTAGAGAACTCCTTGAAATCATGCAGAAACAAGGTGCAGACTTTACGAACACATTCCGTGCATTAACGCTTAATCAGCCGGAGCGAACGGCACTGGTTGGTACCGCTGAATTCGATTCATGGTATGCGCAGTGGCAGGAGAGACTCGGCCGGCAGCAGGAAACCGAGAAGGAAGCCAAAGAGCTGATGCGCACCAGCAATCCTGCCGTTATTCCTCGTAACCACCGTGTAGAGGAAGCGCTCGAAGCAGCAGAGCAAGGAGACTTCAGCGTGATGGAGCGTCTTCTCGGCGTCCTTGCGAAGCCTTATGCGTACTCGCCTGAACAGGAGGAGTATGCTTCCGTACCTGAGCAGTCCTGTGCTTACCGTACCTACTGTGGAACCTGAGTTAAACCGGATAAGATAAAGAGAATGGGGAGCACAAAATATAGTAAAAGCAGGTGCATGTCATGCACCTGCTTCTTTGATTCCAGATCTTAGCCCTCTACATACGCGACCAGATTCTGGTTAATGATGCTTTCCCATCCGCCGTTCATTACTTCCCGAATGACAGCATGGGGCTGTCCGAACTCTGTCATTTTTGAGGCATCCCAGCCGGAGTGAATCAGTGTAAACTCGGTTTTCTCACGATCAAGTTCCTTCAATTCAAATGCAAGATGCCAGTCTTTCCCCCAATGAAACCCAAGGCGGTGCGGAGGTTCGACTTCAGTTACTTTACAAGGTGAATCTCCGAATTGGCCTGCATGGAGTATGAATTCCTGACCGGCCGCAGGTTCAAGCGTGCTCTCCATCCACCAGGCGGCAAGGCCTTCAGCGGTTGAGACAGCCTTCCATACTTTTTCGATCGGAGCTTGAATAACAACCGTTTTACGGATTTCAGGTATGTTTTGAGTTGGCATATCAATAAACCTCCATAAGTGAAATCAAACACAAATGTGTCTTGATTGATAATAGCATGCCCCGGATCATGTATAAACCATAACTGACCGAGGAATCTTAGATTGAAAATATAATGTATCCAGTACAGTTAGGAATGAGATAGTTAATAGATCGGTTTGCATGAGCATGGTAACATATTTTGATCTCAACAATGAATGGAGTTAATTATGATGTCTAATTTACCTAATTGTCCAAAATGTAATTCCGAATATACGTATGAGGATAGAAATCTGCTGGTATGCCCGGAGTGCGGGCATGAATGGAATCCTGCTGAAGAACAAGAAGCGAATGAAGGCACCAAAGTGATTAAGGACGCGAATGGAAATGTGCTGCAAGACGGCGATTCTGTCACGATCATCAAGGACCTGAAAGTGAAAGGAAGCTCATCCGTTCTGAAGATCGGAACCAAAGTGAAGAATATTCGGCTTGTCGAAGGTGATCATGATATTGATTGCAAGATTGATGGATTTGGAGCCATGAAATTGAAATCCGAATTTGTTAAGAAGATATAGTTTCGTCTTGATTGGGACTTGATATTTGTCATCCTGCCCCCCAGAATAGAAAGAATAGAGGTAAATACAGGGAGCGGGAGGCTGTAAAGATGGACGATGTAATTGCACGAAATAATGTAAAAGTGATCGGAGAAGGACAGAAGACGATAGTTTTTGCTCATGGATTTGGCTGCGATCAGAGCATGTGGCATTACATCGTCCCTTCTTTTAAAGAGAAGTATCAGGTGGTGCTCTTTGATTATGTAGGTTCAGGCAGCTCAGATATAGCTTCATATCAATCAGAGAAGTATAGATCCCTTCACGGCTACGTGCAGGATGTTTTGGATGTTATTGAGGCGCTGAAGCTGCGAGATATTATTTTTATCGGACATTCGGTCAGCTCCATGATTGGAATGCTGGCATCTATAAAGCACCCGGAGTATTTTGATAAATTGATTATGATCGCACCTTCGCCGCGTTATTTAAATGAGGGTGATCATTACCTCGGCGGGTTTGAATTAAGCGATATTCAAGAGCTGATGAATATGATGGAAATGAATTTTGCAGGCTGGGCGGGGTACCTGGCACCGATTGCGATGAACCACCCTGATGTCCCGGCATTAACGGAACAACTGGAGCAGAGTTTTCTATCTGCAGATCCGGTTATCGCCAGGGAGTTTGCCGAAGCAACATTCCTGTCGGATCATCGGAGCGACCTGTCCAGATCCTCGGTGCCTGTCCTGATCCTGCAGTGCTCGGATGACAGCATCGTACCGCTTCAGGTGGGTGAGTATTTACACAGGCACTTGCAGAACAGTACACTTCGGTTGATGGAGGCTAAAGGGCATTATCCCCAGATCAGTCACCCGGGAGAAACGATTGCTTTGATACAGGAGTATCTTCGATAAATAGAATCTGATTATGATTGGATCGAAAGGATATATGAGATAATGAATGATCGTTTGAATTTTATTCCCTGCGGATATGTCTCCATTTCTCAGACCGGAATGGTTACCGAGGTGAACCATACTTTTCTGGAATGGATGGGGTATACGGAGGAAGACCTGGTGCAGAGGCATTTTGAATCAATCATGTCCCCGGCGAACAAACTTATCTTTCATACACATTTTTATCCATATATTCGTTTAAACGGACATGTAGAAGAGTTATTTTTAAGCTTGAAGGACAGCACCGGCCAGTTGATTCCGTTCATCTTGAACGGCAGACGGTTCGAGATCGATGGTGTGGAGGTCATTGACTGCATCCTGGTACAGATGGGCAAACGTATTGATTATGAACGGGAGCTTTGGGCTGCCAAGAACCAGATCGAAAAGGCGTACCTGGAGCAGGAACAGGCTCTTGCAAAGCTGAAAAATATTCATATGGAGATTGAGAAGAAGCAGGCCGAGCTTGTGGAGTACAATGCGACTCTGAAGGAGCTGTCTGTTACGGATAAACTGACGGGACTTAAGAATAGAAGGTTTTTTCAAGAACGGCTGGAGGGATGCATTGCGCGGCATAGCAAGACAGGCCAGCTCTTTTCTGTCCTTATCATCGATATTGATCACTTCAAAAAAGTAAATGACACCTTTGGCCATCAAGCCGGAGATGACGTTCTGAAGCAGCTGGCAGATACGCTCACCGAGCATTCTCATGACAAAGATACAATAGCCCGGCTGGGCGGCGAGGAGTTCGTAATCATCCTGCCAGGCACAGATGCGCATACAGCCAAGTCAAAAGCTGAAGCGCTGCGGTTTGTTGTGGAACATGCTGAATGGAGGATTGTTCATATTACAGTCAGCATAGGAGTCGCAACGATGACATTAGAAGACTCGGACCTTACCCTATTGAACAAGGCGGATCAAGCGCTCTATGTTTCGAAGGAGAACGGGAGAAACCGGGTAACACATTATGAGGATATAAGCAATCTGCACCCTCAGCTTTATATGCTGGACAAATAGGAGAGGGAGCGTCTCGAAAGTAGGTTTCTTGTGCTTTACGAGACAGTTCACTCGAATGAACATGATACGAAAATTAAAGACATGGTGGTGTTAGGGAGGTTACCCCGGCACCGCCATGTCTTTGTTATGTCTATCGCCCCCGCTTCAAAAAGTGGCGGGCGAGCGAAAGCGTCCAGGGACACCAGGCTCATCTTCACAGGCTTTACCAAAGAGTAGTTACGCATTAAAAGGCCAGCCAGAATATTCTGGTTGGCCGTTCTATAGGTGTACTACTATGGCAGCAGCCGGGAGAAAGCTGGAGGTTTAGGGACTCTGCTCCTTTAAAGGAACCGTCTGCTCACTGCCCTCCAATATGCATGTTTCTTTGTGTTTTCTGTTTTTGAATGGATACGCAGCGCCTAATAGCGATAAAAAGAGATCATTTCTCCTGATTAGAAACAAGTAAAAGCCTCAATGCTTGCTAAGCTAATACCGGAGAACACCCATCTGCTCCCTGTCCATCTGAAGCCGGCAACGGACGTGGGACCGACGAATGTAGGGAAGAACCAGAAGCCGAATCCGAATCTTGGCCATATAAAGGTGTTGCGGAACAGGCAGCCCCGAATTGCACCAGGATCAACGGCCAAGGGAGAAACAAGGGGCTTTGGGGGAGGGACCTGCGGGGGCGGAGAGGTAGGTCCCTGCTGCTGTCCCTGAGGTCCAAACGGCGGCATAAAAGCCATGAGAAGATCACTCCTTGAAGTTGGTTGTAAACGTCATTTGTTGCAAAACACTTTGGATAGTAAGGATTTAAGCGGTGAGCAGGCAGTCGTTGATTCTAAAGATAGAGCAGGGTAATTACGAGAAGCTCATAGAGAACAAGGGGAAGAATCACACTGGAGAACGGCGATAAAGCGCGTTGCCCGCTTGTTGCTTGCAGTCTCAGGTAGAGGATGCCCCGATCGCAATGCATTATCATACCCTCGAAGGTTTCCCCATCAAGCGTTTCGACGCGAACATGTTGATTTCTATGCTGATTGCATAGATTGTGGATGTGATCTCTATTCGACTTCAAGGTTTGCGGATGATCGGGACGGGCTTGATACAAGAGCTGCTCTTGATGGCCATAGCCCTGTTGCTGAATACTCATCATTTAGTCCTCCATATCTCTGGGTAAAAATCTCTTACTGAATGGTCTGTTGCCTTACCATATGCAGAAGCCCATCTGAGTGTTCCTGAGATGAAGGATAGTGGAATTTGAGGCATTTTCCCTAAAAAGAGAGCTGCCCATAAGGTTATTCTGCTTCACGGGTCATGGACCTGTGTACTATTCCTTCCATACGAAAAGCCGCCATCTCTGGAAAGCATGGCGGCTCGAATAAAAGCGTGTTATTTAATTTCAATGCGGCGTTTATCCGATTCTGTTGGGGTCAGCTTAGGCATTTCGATCTTAAGAACCCCGTTATCGAACTTAGCTTCGATCTCCTCTTCATTTACGTTAGGAAGATGATATTGGCGTACGCATGATCCGGAGATACGCTCGCGGCGGATATAAGAGCCTTCATCATCCTTCTCGTCCTGCTCTTCTTCGCGGGACGCTTTGATAGTCAGCATATCATTATGATAATCGATCTCGATTTGTTTTTTATCGTAGCCTGGCAGATCAACGGACAATTCATACTCTTTATCCGTTTCCTTAATATCCGACGAAAATAACTGATTGCCTCGTCTCGAAAAGATATCGAAATCATCCCAATCGAATAACGACGGCCAATTGCTGGAGAGTTGATGTTCTTTCTTAGCTGCAGGAAACCATTTCATGATACATACCTCCATATTAAAAGTTATTTACAGAATATAATTACCCTCCATATTTTCTTTTAAAAAATCCAAATACAGGATATATGAAAGGGCAGAAATGGCAGGAATGACTCGTATCCACAGCGTCTTTCGAGCAGCAAGAGAGGCCGCCCGGAAGATCCAAGATCTTGTGGGCGGCCTCTCTATATTTTCGCTAAAATTTCAAAATGCCTGAGGTATGCAGCAGCACCAGCAATACGAGAACAGGCGCTATATAACGAAGCGTGAACAGCCAAACCTTGAACCAGCCAGCCTTGAGACCAGCGGCATCGGCTGCACCCTTCCAGTAGTACCCGGCGAAAATCGTTGTCACAAGTCCTCCGATAGGCAGCAGAATGTTGGAAGTAATGAAATCGACCCAATCAAAGAAGGACTTGCTTCCGATCGTGGTCAGGGAGTCTATCATGCCGAACGAGAGGACGGATGGCAGACCGATGATTAGAAGCACCACACCGCATATAATAACAGCCTTCGTACGGCTGAAGCGCCAGCGTTCCATTACATAGGCTACCGGGACCTCAAGCAGAGAGACTGCTGAAGTCAAAGCCGCAATGGCCAGCAGGATGAAGAACAAGCCTCCGAAGAATGAGCCTAAAGGCATTGCCGAGAATGCCGCCGGAAGGGCCACGAATACAAGGGACGGACCTGCATCCGGTGCGATGCCGAACGAGAAGGTGGTCGGGAATATAATAAGGCCTGCAATGAGTGCATAAATAAGATCGCCGACACCGATAGCAACCGTTGCTGGTCCCAAGGATTGACGCTTATCTACATAGGCACCATAGGTAAGCAGGATACCCATGCCCAGCGACAGGGAGAAGAAGGCATGTCCCAATGCGACAAGTGCAGCCTCAGCAGACAGCTTAGAGAAATCAGGATTAAGGAAGAAGGATACACCTTCTCCTGCCCCGGGAAGTGTTACTGCCCGAATCATAAGAATGATAAGAAGGATAACGAGTCCGGGGATCAGCACTTTGTTGAATTTTTCAATTCCTCCGGAAATCCCCTTGCCTACAACAAACATGGTAAGCGCGATCGCAGCCGTCTGCCATACCAAAGGCATATAGCCGCCGGTAAAGGCTGTAAACTGACTGCCGAAATCGGCGTTAGTGAACAGTTTTCCAGTGAAGGACTGAACCGCATAGTGAAGTGTCCAGCCCGCGATGATGGTGTATATGGACAAAATGATAAAAGGAGTAATGACTTGAAGTAATCCAAATGGTGCAAATGCAGTAGGCCCGCCGGCTTTCACATAGGAGGTAGCGGCGCTGCCACGGCCAGCACGGCCAATCGCAAGCTCAGCCAGTAGTACGGGCAGACCGATAATAATCAGGCAGATGATAAATAGCAGGAAGAAGGCGGCTCCTCCATGCTCTCCGGTTATGTACGGGAACTTCCACATATTTCCCAGTCCGACAGAGCTGCCGATAGCAGCGAGAATGAAGCCCGTTGAAGAAAAACGATCGTTTTTACGGGGTGCTGATGATTTCCCTGGTTGCAAGCTCATAATTATTCCCCCAGTCGTATGAGTATAAATTATTCTTTATATTCTAACTCTAAATTCTATAAGATGGATAGAAATATTGATTTATAATTATTACCATATATAGAAGGGGATGTTTGATAGAATGCATGAAATCAACGTTGATCATACGACGGGTGCAGCACACAAGGCAAGCTGGATTAACCAAACCGCTGCGTCTTGTACCATTTGCTTTTACGGCCGGTAAGCTTATCTACGACCATCGAAATGAAAGATTTAATAGAAATAACCAGGAATAGCTGTGCATAGGTGAAGTAAGATATGCAGGAAAGAATAAAGTTACGGACATTACTCTGTCCAATATCTGTAGCCAGGGCAAGATTAATCTGTAAAACGTAAATAAAATACATAAGAGCCCAGGCAATAACGAGAAATACATATACATCGCCTTGAAAATGGATAGGTAGGGCGATCTCCGGATTAAACAGGGCAATGAGCTGATAGATGATATTGACGATAAATAGGATGTCCGATACGATGACCGCTATCATAAACCAGAAATAGCTTGCGGCGTAATAGAGAACCTGAAGCTTGATTCGCCAGCTGGTTCGGTCTATCAAATGATGTAAATTATCGATGACAACCCGGAAGTTGCCCTTAGCCCAGCGCTCGCGCTGCTTCATATATACACTTAGCTTCTCAGGCTCCTGTTGGTAGGCTTCAGCTTGCGGTGCAAGAGCAATCAGTTGGCCTCTCTTCATAATTTCGAATGAAATTGCGGTATCCTCTGTAATCGCACCCTCATCCCAGCCGCCAATGCCTTTGATAAGCGATGTTTTTATGATGAAATTCGTACCAGGAATGGTCCCCAGCTTAAAGAGCTGCCATAAACCCGTATGATGCACCCGTTGAATGGTGATCAGCTCGAGATTGATACATCTGGACAGAAAGTTATGGCTGCGGTTACGGGCTTTGTTGCGTCCGAATACAGCGCCGTATCGTTCAGGGTCCTCCATCGCCTTTTGGGTCAGGAACAGCAGTGCATTCTTCTCGGGAGCGGCATCAGCATCATAGATACAGATCCATTCTCCTGTCGCATATTTCATGGCATCATTCAGCGCTCCGGACTTACCGCCGGTTCCTGTACGCTCCAGAATAAGCAGGTCGCGGTGTGCGTAGCTTGAGATTGCTTTCAATGCCTTTAATTTAGCGGCTGTGTTATCCGAGCAATTGTCAGCAACAACGATGACCTGCATTTTATGCTCCGGATAATTCATCTGAAGGATATGCTCTACCGTTGCTGTAATAACCAATTCCTCATTATGTGCCGGAACCATGACAGTAACTGTAGGAAAATCCTCAAGATGATCCGGCATAACCAGCTCCTCGCGGCTCTGCTTGCGAATAAACAGGACAGCTCCGATCATCAAGAGAATGGACTCGAAGACTGCAATCCAAATGCTTATTATGGAAATAATAAGCAGGATATCAAGCATTAAATTTCCCCCGATCATATTTTTTGTTTACTTGGGAGCGGAATCTTAAGGTCGAAATCGTCAGGAACAGTATGGAGATGGTAAACAGAACGCTGACTGCAATACACAAAGGAATGAACCAATGGGCGTCTGACATGAATGTTAACCTCCTTTTTGGTATAAACATGCATTATCTGTTTTGTAAAATGTATGTTTATATGTATTCCCCAATAAGATCTGTTTCGGTGTTCCGATCCAGGGCCGCGATCACAGCATCACTGTCCTCATACTTACGGAACTGATCCTTCTGAAAGACGATTGCCCCGGCACGGATAACAAGCTTCAAAGTTCGGCCGTGCTTGTCGATAAACGGCATGTCCATCATCGCCTGCTTGATCCGGTCGGTGAGATTCTTAATATTTTCCGGCTGAGTCAGCGGGCACAAGATAATGAACCGCCCGTTATCAATAGAGAACTTATAATCCTCGAACCGGATCTGATCCTGGATGGTATGCGATAATTCGAGCAAAAGCTGGGCATACCGCTGAGATCCAAGTGATTCTTTCACGAGAGGGAGAAATTCAATTTTGAACATGGCAAGGCAGAAATTGTACTGGTCCGGGTAGCGGTTAGCCAGATTGGACTGCTTCACCAGCGTATCCGAAAAAGACGCTTTGTTCCCCAGTGATGTATTCAGGTCAATGTCGGGGTTCTTCATCTTAAACGCTTCTAACCGCTCGATGAACCGATGGTTCTGGATGAGAACAGAACGAATGAATGCAGCGATAATCACATTAGCAGGAATAAACAGCATCCAGGATATCGTTAAAATATTGACGGGTGCATAGGTGGAGAGCCAGACGAAATAACTGACCAGAAATATGAATATCCCTACAGCCAAAACTCCCACCGGCAGCACAAAGCCGATCAGTAACGCTGCAAGGGTAGTAAGGCTGAACAGAATCTCCTTGGTAGAGAATATGTGCTTCTCATAGATGTTCCAGTAGAAATGAACCTGTTGAGCGATGACGAGAAGAATCATCAGGGTATAGCCTAATTCAGCTCGGCGAACAGGGCTTTTTCGTATCAAATACAGACATCCTTTCTATGCTGATTCGTATTTATGCAAAAAATAGAATATATTCTAACATAATATAGCATGATTCGACAATTTTTTAACGGAAAATGAGGCAAAATATAGAAAAAATACTATAAAGGTCTATCGATGATTGTTATTTAGGGTGACCTCGGCTAGGAGTGGAAGCAAGTTATCAAAGATATGTGTATTATTATTAAACACATAACCTCCCGAATAAGCGGGGTTCTGATCACGAAGATTCAGCATGCGTTTCTCCAATTGCTCGGCCCACTGCGGATCATCACATTTCAGTGCAAGCATAACAGCCAGTCCGTAAACGGCTGGAGATTCGTAAGCCACAGCGGGCGCTCTGGTCTTTCGGGTATATTGCCCCATGATTTGATGATGCTGCTGGAATTCACGCTTTAAGAAGGCCAGAAGCCCGGCAGGCTTTTGTCCCGTTTCTGTGACGTGTAACCCGACGATTAACTGATCAATGATATTCACCTGTTCATCGTAGACGTATTGCCTGGATGGAATCTGATAGGCTTTGGGATAAAAGACGCCATCATTCGGCATATCCAGAAGCAGGTTTTTGTGCCGCTCAAATATGGGCTCTTGCATCAGGTGATTGCGGAGCATACCCTTCATCGCAGATAGGTCTACATAGGCCAGACTAAGCGTCTGTGCAGATTGATTCTGTTTAAAATCATGGAAATCAACAAGGTACCCGTTCTGCATCCCGATAGATTGGAGTGTAGATGAGACCTCTTTTGCTAGACTCATATATGATTCTTCATTCCATAAGGAAAAAGCTTTCAGCAGAGCATCCACGATGCGAAGGTCATCGCCAAGCGCGTTGGTGCTTACTTCCGATTGGCCTGTGGGCGTAAGCTTCCACCGGATATAATGCTGCGGTGATAAGAAATACGACTTCAGGATCGTGAGACTTTCATCAAACTTCTGCTTGTCTTGCTGGAGCACGGCGTATTGCATCCATAGTCCAAGTGACTCGGATAGCGCCTCTTTCCCGGCAGCCATATCCGGGTCTGTGGACGAAGCGGGCTCCAGATAGGTTGCCAATGTGCCATTCTCATTCCTCATATGCTGTTCAATAAACTGCTCTGTCAAAGAGGAGACCTCCCTGCCCGGGCTCTTGATGAGCCAGATTGTCATGATGGTTAGAGCGAGAAATATGGATATAGCAACGCTTATAACTGCGTTTTTGTGAATAGTATTCTTCAAGTTTGCACCTCAGTTTTATTCGTGTGAAATCAATTCAACTCATACGGCTTCTCTTTGCTTATATATAACCATAAATAAGCCGTACCCCATGATGTCTGCTAATGACATCACAAGGTGCGGCTTTGATATGAGATGTATCGCTTAAAATCTTTAAATAGCGGTAACTAATTAACTAATAGATGGATCGACATACCTTTTAACAGAATCATAAAACAAAGACACCTTCCGCAAACCGGATAGACTGGTTTCAAGGAGGTGTCCTTTTTGATGAGTATTTTGGTTAAATGCCGATGCGGTTACTTTTTGAGATGGAGAATGGAAGCTCCTCAGATGAATATTTACGGTGACTTGGAGCCAGGCCGAGCCGGAATTCAAGCGTCTTACCGTCCATGATGTCCTCATGCTTCACATACAGCTTGGTATAGTCCTCGCCGTCCAGTTCAACCTTCGCTACAAAATTGGACTGTGGATTATTGTTTTCTGTATGAATATTCATTTTTTTGCCGTTTGGCAGCTCAATGGTTACCGAGTCGAACAGCGGAATGCCAAGCACGTATTCGCCGCTGCCCGGACACACCGGATAGAAGCCCATGGAGCTGAACACATACCATCCTGACATGCTGCCGTTATCCTCGTCACCGGGGAACCCGTCAAAGCCGCTGTTGAACAGATTCGTCATGATCTGCTTAATGACCACTTGAGCTGAAGCGGGCTGCCCGACATAGCTGAACATGTACGGGATATGGAAGCTTGGCTGGTTGGAGATGGCGAGTTGCCCGAAATCGACCGCTGCCATTTCACTCATCTCATGAATCTCGAAGCCGTATCCTTTAACATCGAAGTCCGGGGCGGTATTGCACAGTTCAGTGATGCGGTTAAAGAAGCGCTCTTTGGACCCGTAGGCCTGGGCTAACCCTTCGAAATCCTGATAGACCGCGAAGCTGTTCTGCCACGCGCTGCCTTCCGCGTAATCAAGACCCCAGCTTGTGTTATTAAAGTCCGGACGGAAATTCCCTTCCTTATCCTTAGCTCTCATAAACCCGGTTTCGGGGTCGAAAATATTTCGGTAATTCAGTGCGCTATCTCTATACTGCTCCGCAATATCCGTTCGTCCCAGCACATCCGCCACCCGGCTGATACAGTAATCGCTATAGGCATAGTCGAGCGTATGGTTGACGCTTTCGTGATAATTGCTTGGCACATAGCCATATTTCAAGTAATCGATCGTACCTTGACGACCATACAGATTCGTCTCGCTCTGTGTCGTGGCTGCGGTAAGCATCGCTTCAAGCAGTTCAGGCAGAAGCGAATCGGCAATGCCCTTTACCGCCGCATCGGCGATCACGGCATCAATCAGGGTACCCGGCATTAAGCCGCGCTCATCGGGAGATAACCATTTGGGCAGGAAGCCCGTTTCCCGGAATGAATTCAGGAAGCCTTCAAGCATCTCTTTATATTCGTCTGGAGCGATGATGGAGTAGAGAGGGTAGACTGTTTTGTACGTATCCCAAAATCCGTTATTGGTGTACAGAATACCCTTCTTCACTGCCTTGGCTGTTGTATCGTAGTGAACAGGCTCCATGTTGCTATCGAGCTCATAGAATTTTTGCGGGAACAGGAACATCCGGTACAGACAGGTATAGAACGTTCTAATATATTCTTCATTCCGGTGTGTGACCTTGATCTTGCTCAGGTAATGATTCCAGGCGTTCGCTGATTCCTCTTTCATCTGGTCAAAAGTCTTGTCCATTTCGCGCTCATGGTTCAGTTCGGCTTGCGCCATGCTGATGAACGAAGTGGCGAGCTTAACTTCGAGCGTGTCCTTCTCGCAATCTGTGAAACGAATGACTGCGTGCCGGTTTTCTCCTTCGATGGAGGCTGCTGCTGTGAATGCACCTTCAGCGTCATAATAACCGGAAGTGGACAGGTCGATATCCTTGTTAAACGTCATGACAATATAGATGCCGAAGTTCTCGTCCTGGCAGCCCGAGTAATTGCTGATAAAGCCGGAGAGCTTGCGGCCTGCCGCATCCCACTGAAGCGAGCTTTTACCTTTAGCGTTCAGCACAAATCCTGCTTGCTGCCTGGAATGGTATTTAACGCGCAGCGATGCGCCGTAAGTAGAAGGGGTAAGCTCCGTTGTAATGTTATAACGCTGCTGCTTCACACGTACGTAGTTCGGCTTGAACACGGCCTCTTCCGGGCGGTAGGAGCTTTGGCAGGTGAAGACAGTTCCCCGGATTTTGTCATCGGCAATGGGAGTCATGAGGAAATGGGCGAAATCGCCCATCCACGGGCTTGGCTGGTGCGTCAACCGAATCCCCTGGAATACACGGTCATTCGGATTGAAGAACCAGCTGCCTTCATCGCTTGTTTGCACCGCAAAGTGGTTCATTCCGAAAGGGACTGCGGTGTACGGCAGTGCATTGCCGTTCGAATATGTATACTTGTTGTTCGTGCCTTGTCTGGTGTCGATATAGTGCAGCATGGTAGGGTCTCCTTTGTACTTAAGTAATTTATGGAAATTTAGGTAATAACTGAAAGAAGCGGCGTGTACTACAAGCGTCTGACAGACTGGCGTTCCATGAGCTTCACCGGGACGATCGTATTGCCGGGTGCCGGGTTACCCGGGTGTTCAATGAGCTGGATCAATTGCTTCGCAGCCAGACGGCCCATAGTGACGAAATCCTGAGAAACCGTAGTCAGCTGTGGTTCGATGAAGCTTGCCAGCTGGATGTTATCGAACCCCGCAATCGAAAAATCATCAGGCACAGAAAGCCCAAGCTCCTTGGCAGTCTGGATCATCTCGATAGCGATCAGGTCATTCTCGGCGATCACGCCCGTAATTTCCTGCTCCTGCATGGATTGAATGAACCGGGTATAGAAGTCTTTTCGGTCATCGCTGATATGGGTTAAGTGGCGTTCAGTTAGTTCGTTCACGCTGTTGTCGATCAGATGATGCTCGAAGAGCGCTTTTAAATATCCGAAATACCGTTCGCGAATGGATGTAGAGGAATCGACCTTGGACGAAGAGACGAAGGCGATCTTTCGATGATGGTTCTCAATCAAGTGCCTTGTTGCCTGGTAAGCGCCATCAAAATTATCGGGTACAACCGACGGAAACGGAATGCCTTCAATATGCTTGTCCATCGTCACGACAGGGAAGCCCGAAACATGATACTGATACAACAGATCAAGGTCCGAATTACTGGTGAGCGGATACAGAATCATTCCCGCATTCGAGCTGTGAAGCGCTGCCTCCAGCACCTTTCGTTGTCCCACCGTCGTGTTGGATTGGATATTAAGGGTATAATCGCTGCTTGCGAGGTATTCATTGATTCCTTTTTCATAATCGCCAAGCCCGGGATTGTGCGTGAACGGCAGGATCAGCAAAATGTCTTTAGCCGCCTTGTCCGATGGTTTGCCAGGGACAACCGAATGTACGAAGCTCCCCTTGCCCTGAACCCGGGTAATGAGATTGGCGTTCTCCAGCTCGGTCAGCGCCCGCTTCGATGTGATCCGGCTGACATTGTATTTCCTGGAAAGCTCAGCTTCCGTGGGCAGCTTGTCCCCGATTCGCAGCTCTCCGGATTTAATCTTCGCTTTTAGATCTATGACGATATTCTGATATAACGGAATGCTGTTCATATGACCTCCATTTTCTAATTTGATATATCAATTGGAATGCGAATTTTTAAT
Organism: Paenibacillus dakarensis; assembly: GCF_001373415.1. Lineage (GTDB taxonomy): Bacteria > Bacillota > Bacilli > Paenibacillales > Paenibacillaceae > Paenibacillus_AQ > Paenibacillus_AQ dakarensis. The sequence continues at coordinate 26,078 of NZ_CDSE01000006.1, forward strand.
AGAATTAACGTGGTAAATATATACTATTCCTTTAAATGGATAGATTCAAGGGTTATTCTCATATTTTTTGGCAGGTGCTAAATAATTGAATTTGATATATCAATATTATGGCTCAATTTTGTAACAATATATCTAATCATGACTCTTCATCTGTGGATTTAGGTCATAGATTTAGATCCATTCCCCGTAAAATTAAAATATTATTATTAATGAATCAATTTCATAATTCTCAACCCTTGATATAATAAGGTTTTTTAGGCATAGAAAAAGGAGTACCTCCCCAAATCTCGAATAGGTTAGCGACTAAACAAACCAAATGAGACGGAGGTGAACTCCCTATGCCATATATTCGACATGAGAGTCTGTTTTCCCTGCAAGATCTATATGATTTAGATCGAGAGCATCGCTTTGAACTTATCTTTGCAACGATAGATCTAGCTCCCATCTTACGAATCGTCAACAAAAAGTCGCGTTTAGGTGCTCCCGTTGAAACCAATTATTCAGCCATGGTCTACTCCCTTATTGCCGGAATCATTGAACGGATTCCGACCATTAAAGACTTGTTGAAGCGACTTCGTGAAGATGTTTTGTTTCGTTTTGATTGCGGGTTCTCTTTAGCAGAATCCATTCCTTCGGCATCCACGTATTCTCGGCTGATTCAAAAGCTTAGCCAAAGTGATGCACTAGAAGAGGTCAGCCAAAACGTGGTCAAACATGCTTTTGAAGAAGGCTTTATTTTAGATGACACCGTAGCCATTGATGCAACACATATCGAAGCCCGAGATCGCGCGCCAAAGAAACAAGAACAAGAGAAGAAACCGACTGTTCCGAAGAAGCGCGGGCGTAAGCCCAAGCAAGAACGAGAAGCCTGGCTGCTGCAAAAACAACAGGAAGAACAACAAAAGTCGATTTACGAAAAGAAAATTGCAGACCAACTCGATGTACCCTACAAAACCTTACGAGAGCAGATGCCGATCGCACCTGAATGGGGTGTGAAATGTAATAGTGAAGGTAAAAATTTGAATTGGTATGGCTTCAAAGGCCATCTGGTAGGGGCAGCACAAAGCCAATATATTCTTGGCGCGCTGCTTTCATCTGGAAGCATGAATGACGGAAAGGCTGCTATTCCTCTATTAAAAGGGCTATACGCACAGTTTCCGACCTACAGATTTAGATATGCCACGATGGATGCAAGGTATGATTACGAGCCGATTTACGAAGAAGTGCGTAAATGGAACGCTCATGCTATTACTGCTTACAACCGTAGGCGCGAACCGGAGATGGAAGGCTTTGATGAGCATTTCGCACCCACATGTGTGCGAGAGTATTCCTACTGCTACGACAGTTACGACTCAAAGTATGAAACACTGAAATACGTAAGGCCGAAGGAATGCGAAAGCTGTCCCTTAGCACACGATTCGCTATGCCAAAAAGTTTATAAAATGAAGGTAACCACAGATCTGAGAAAATACGTAGCACCCGCACGAGGCAGCGCTTCGTGGAAGCAAATTGCAAAGCGACGATCCGCAGTTGAGCGAGTAAATGCATACTTGAAAGAGTTCTTTCAAGTAAATAACGTAAGACATCGAACAGGAGCAAAAGCGAGGCTGCATTTTATCCTCGCAACATTAGTTTACAACAGCATGAAGCTAGTCGTGGATCGTGTGAACAAACAACAAAAAGCACAAGCAGCATAAATTAAAAATGTACCCCGATTGCATTGGAGTAGTCTGCAGTTTTTTAAGCCAATGCATTATGAAATTGATTCAACTAGAATACATTAAGGACAAAAAAACAATATAAATCTACAAAACTTATGTAAGAATGTAGATACAGAGAAGGCAGCAACATCACTTAAACAATGATATTACTGAAATAGTCATTCATGTAAGAGAAAAGAGGAACGAGGAAGCATTGGAATTACCAGAAACGTTCAAACCGATTCCAGAAAATGTAAAGGTGTATGAGACTTTGTATCAAGAATACAGCAAGCTGCACGATTACTTCGGACACGGTGAGAATAATGTGATGAAACGGTTGAAATCGATCAAACAATCTGTACAATAAGCAGCCTTTATGGAGAATGACCGATTATCATAACAGCTGTATAAAAGCCAAAAAATCCCCTGGGAGATTTCATATCTCCCCCAGGGGATTTTCGTTTAACAGCGCTATCCAGTGAGGTTATCTGCCCCAGACACGAAGCAGGGCATCCGCTTTATCATTCAGCCACTGCCGGGCGTCTGGTGACGCCAATTCCTGATGTGCTTTATTTCCGAGGTGCTTAAGAAAGTCCTCGATCTTCTTGGCTGCCTGATCATAGTGACCTTTCTGCATTTGGCTTTCCGCTTGGCTCAGCGCATTCTCCAGCTGTTTGGCCAGCGGATGGGTCACTTTGCCGGAGGTTATAAAACGCTGGAGGCCGCTTTGCAGAGCAGGCAGGTCGATCGATGTCTTAAAGCTTAGCGGCTCGCTGAGCTCTGATGCCGCTCCTGACGGGAGCAGGGCTTTGACCTGGAACATATAGGTCGTATCCGGCTCCAAGTTTCTCCAAAGGTACACGGCATCGGTCACCGTTGAGACGGCGCCATGATTGCCGTACACCTGATAGGTCACCTGGGTTCCGTCGGGCGTCGTTACCGGGGACCAGCTAAGCTGAGCCGAATCCGATGTCACGTCTGTTACCTTCAGACCTTGCGGCGCATCAACAGTAAGACGGGTCCGGAAGGACCAAATATCCGAGTAGGTTCGTCCGCCGAAGCTGTCCTCCGCCATTGCGTACCATTCATAATTTGTATTGCCTTTTAAGCCGTTCCAGTTGACCATGGCAGTTGTTCCACTGGCCGCCTGCACCGAACCGATGATATCGTCAGAATACACCTTTACCGTCATGGCGTCGGTAGCCACTCTTTTGACCATCGGTTTCAAATCCACCGAAAGCTTAAACTCATCTTTGCTCGGATCGTAATAATTGTAATCGTCCAAGTAAGGTGAGTACGTATTCACATAGACGGTATCCGTCTCTGTATCAAAATGCAGAAGCTTCAAATACCCGCTCCCACCATTCGGAATGCCCTGATAATCGTTAAGAATCTGGTACACCTTTCGATCCGGCTGTCCGTCATTGTTATCATCAAGCTGATCGGTACGCAGCGAGCTTCCCGTGAAGTGACCGCTCATGACCATCCAGACGTTCGGATTGGGCACGACTACCTTCTGATAGATTTTTTCGCCGGTTGCAGATCTCGTCGCGTTATTTCGCAAATATTCATGCACGACAATGACCGCTTTACGGTCTGGGTGCTCTTTAAGAACCGTGTTCATCCATTCCATATCTTCATCATTGAGGCCCCAGCCCATATAGACAAAAATAAAATCGTTGCCGTTCGCTGAGATCAGGTCATAGTGTCCTTTGTTATCTTGGTAAGACTCTCCGTAGTAAGGTTTATCTTTAAAGCGGTCCTCTCCGAAATACTTCGAGAATTCCGAGTAATCCGGCACAGAAGTGGCACCACCGTCGAATACATCATGGTTCCCCGCGACGACGCCCCAAGGAATCTGTGCTTCTTCCACCACCTTCATGAACTTGTCGGCACGTTCCCACTGCCCTTTGATCCCTGCAGAGTTTACCACGTCTCCCACGTGCATCACATATTGAATGTTCATGGATTCTTTGGCGTCACGCAGGAAGTTGACTTGGGATTCAAAATACTCCGGCTGAACTTCCGCATAGATTTGCGTGTCCGGTATAGAGGCAAAGGTGAAATCGTATTGTTCACGGCGTGGAATCTCATCCTGAATCAAGACTTGGACTTTTCCGTTTCTAGCATAATTGCCGCCGTCTACTCCTGCTGAGAGGGTAAAGTCCTCCTCAGATGCAGCCACGGTGGACGCCAGGGAATCCCACGTTTGCGCGTTATAATTCCATGCATATAAGCCTACCTTGCGTCCTTGAAGCGAATGACCTTCCCAGCTTAGCTCAAGACGGTCGCCGGCACCTGTCTCAGTTCCTACCTCGACTTCAAAGCGTTGATAAGGAAACTGTTCCACTGAGTCGGTGGTAACATAAAGGTCATCAGATGTCCCGGCTGCGGATTGCTCCTCTGCGGTGAGCTGTGTTTCTCCGGGAGTCACCAATGTCAGCGGAGGCTCTACATCAGCCGCGTGTTGGTATGCTGTCACTTTCGTGTCACCGGCATGGATCTTTTGTCCTTTAAAAAACTTCACGTCGAGCGGGTCACCCGTCGGATCGGAAACCGATACCTGCAGGTTCACGTTCGTGTCCGTATCCTCTGATCCGTCAGCAGGTTCGGCCAAGAGCGGCTTATCCGGAAGCTCTGCAGGAGTGGAGAATGTAATCGTTCTCTCCGTCGATTTACCTCCAGCATCCACAGCCTTAAGCGCAAGACTATGCTCGCCTGGAGCGAGAGCCGCAGAGGATGTGGAATATGGAACTTCAATAAGCTTGCCATCCAGCTTCACTTCGAAGGATTTGACGGAGGAAGCTGCATCCGTCGCGGAGGCTTGTATCTCAAAAGCCCCTTTGTAAGTATTTCCCTCGATTAGATTTGTCGTTATCTCCGGCCCTTGGTTATCTACCACCACACTCGCTGACTCCTTGCTGCCGTCCGGCAGTGACACCTCGACTTCGTGAGGTCCGTCGGCTGCTGCCTCGGTGTTCCACCGGTAGGATATCCCATCCCAGTAATGCTCTGGAATCGCAAAGTTGAAGTACACAACTGGAAGGAAACGTCCGTTATCCCCCATGTCCAGGATGGTTGCCGGGTTCGTATATTTCGGGTCACGAACGACCGTACCATCCGCCAGTACAAGCCGGACATTCCGGATGTTGAAATCGTCGAGATCGGGCTCCGGCTCGTTTTCATAATAAGGCCGGTTTACGGAACCCGCGCGTAGGGCAATCGGATTAGCTTGACCGTATTTGAACAGATCAGGTCGTACAGGCACGACTATCGTTTGGTATCCCTGGGTGTCGAACGGAATCAGGTACAGCGTTTCATTGCCCATCGTGGTAACGTTCTGGCCCTTATTTATGCCGTCGGCTTCAAACACGAAATATGCCGTTTTCTCAAGGGCTTGTTCCGTTGGACTGACTTGCTGACCGTCAATCGACAGTGACATGGAGCCTTCACTGGAGGATGACCCGATAAGAACCCGCTCACCTGACAAAACATCGCCATCACGCACGTTCAGTGCTGGACTTTTCTCATTTCCGGCCAAGCTTAGCGTTCTAGGTGCCGTTGATGTCAGGTTAAAGGTATCGGACGCTTGAAAATAGTATTGCAATGTCGGGCTGCCGAACCATTCCATCATCCCGAGCGAGTAGCGGAAGCGTCCGTCTGTTCCGCGCGGCAGGGTTACCATTGTATAATCCGATGTCTTGTTAGTCTTATAGTACAGGTTGACGGAGGCAAGCAGACGGTCATCGGCCGCTTCCGCCATCAGTTCTATGGGAGATATCAGATCAATACGCGAGGGGTCTGTAAAATCTGTTACCGTCGGCGCAACTGGATCGTTCACGATGGTGACAGGCTCAGCTGGTACGTTAGCCGGGTTGAAGGCTCCGGGGGAGGCCGGAACGGTTTTTGAGCTAAGCTTCTTCATATCGAGACTGCCGGCATCCGGAACGCCATACTCTATACTCAGATCGGCTCCTGTGTCAATTACGCCCTGATTATAACTGGCGCGTACGATGTCTGTCCCGGTATTTGTTGCCACCACAATCGTTCTTTCCCTCAGGTTGTTGAGCCCACCGGGAATCCGGACAATGTCTTTATTCTCAACGAGCGAGGTTTGAAAATGCTGATTGAAGTCCGCCACCGTCTTGGACTGAGCAGACGGCGTGACCGCCCAGAAGACCATGGCCTGCTTAGGCTGAATGATGATCTGCTGATCGGTATAAGGCCGCCAGAACGAATCGTTACCTGGTTCACCCGGGTATCTGTATAATATGGAATAATCCTTAAAATCAATCGGCTGGTCGCTGTTGTTATAGACCTCTATGTACTCATAAGGGTCCTCTCCCAGACCATCGTCTCCGCCCGAGTCAGGGACCAATTCAGTAATGAGCATGCGGGGTATTCCGGCTTCCGCCGTGGCAGCACCGGGGCTTGCTGCTGAAGCAGGATTGCTGAACGGCAGAAGAGTGCCAGCGGTAAGCTGAGCGGCCATCATACAGGCGAGGAAGGGGGTTAGTTTCTTTTTCACTTGTTAATCATCTCCTTGTTTTTTATTGACAAGCAATGAGTTGTAGTGCAGAAACAAAGCATTAATAAATTAAATTGATTAATTAAAGCTGGATTATACCATTCGCCATTCTTTCCGCGTTTCCTCGTTGCTCGAGTAAATTTTTTTTTAGAGATTTGATCTCTGAAGTAGAGGTCGGATTAGTAACGATAAACGATTGCAGGTAGTAGGCGCCGGGTAACAGAGCTTTAAAACTGAAGTACGAGCCCACAAAAGTAATAGGGGTTCATCAGTTGCAGAAAAAACAAGAACCATTCTTTATAAGGGAACGGTTCTTGCTCTATATTTTGTCAGACTTCCCTAACATCGTAGAGAATACGGGCCAGCAAGTCTTGGCTATAGTTGCCGAAATGTTTGCCGAAGATCGTCAATCCTCCTTTGTTAACCGATTTTTCCGTTACGGCGATCCGGAAGGTCAGCTCGCTTTTGTAATCCAGCTGAATTTGATCGAGTGTGACATCAGAGATGCGGCATCCGTCAATAAAGCTTCCGTCTTTGTTGATACGGATCAGTTTCAGCATGCCATATTGATTCAAATTATGAAATTGATTCTAATATGTAATCATTACAATATAAAGTCATTGCCAAGCGAGGACCAGAGTCTTATAATTCAAGTAAATGATAATAGTTCTCACTGAGGTGTTTAACGTGAATTTAAGCGATATGAATATAAGTGAACCTGCCCGTATTGTAGATGTTGGCTGCAGCAATCAGCTGGTATGCAGACGTCTTAATGACCTGGGTGTAATGGAGGGGTGTCTCGTCTGTGTAAAGAAGCGGCACCCGTTCGGCGGCCCGATTACGCTTGAGGCGGATGGACAGTGGATAGCAATCCGCCGGAAGGAAGCTGCACAAATCGTTGTGGAAGCCGTATGAGCACTATTGTACTAGCTGGTAATCCGAATACGGGCAAAAGCTCGCTGTTTAATATTTTGACAGGTTCATATGAATATGTAGGGAATTGGGCCGGAGTGACGGTCGAGAAGAAGGTCGGCTATTTAAAAGATGGCCGAGGCGAGATTATCGACCTCCCCGGACTCTATTCCCTGAACCCGCTCTCGAAGGATGAGGAGGTTGCCTCCAGGTTTCTGCTTAATGAGTCCTTTGATTGCGTTCTGAATGTGGTAGACGCTTCCCAGATTGAACGCAACCTGAATCTGACGCTGCAGCTGCTTGAATACGGCAAGCCGGTTGTCATTGCCTTGAATATGATGGATGTGGCGAAGGCGCATGGATTGGACTTGAACGTGGAGCGGCTGGCATCGCTGCTGAAAATGCCGGTGATTCCGGTCGTTGCCCGGAGCGGCAAAGGCTGTGATGCACTGCTGCACTCGATTACAGAGGGGCTGCCCGAGGCTCCTGAGGAGCCTTACCATCTTCCGTATGGAGCGCTGCTGGAAGAGGCGATCGCCAAGCTAACCTCCCGGATGCCTGAGCATATGGTGTCGCCGCGCTGGATGGCTGTTCAGTTCCTTGAAGGTAATCATGTTGTGCGTCAGGCGCTGGAAGAGGAGATGGATTCCGAATGGTTGGAACAGCTGTATCAGTCCACTGAGGAGTCCATTAAAGATGCCTACGATGTGAAGCAGCTCCCCCAGTATATTCGGAAAATGCGCACCGATTACATTCAGGAGCTTCTTGCACAGTGTTTGACACGTTCCAAGGAAGGGCGCAGCACACTGTCAGAACGGATTGATCGGCTCGTTACCGACAAGTATCTAGGTATCCCGATCTTTCTGGCGTTTATGTATCTGACGTTTAAGCTGACGTTTGAATGGCTTGGCAGCCCGCTATCCGATCTGGTTGACGGCTTCATCAATGGCCCGCTGCGAAACGGGACGGAGTGGCTGCTGGATAGCGTGAATGCTACCGACTTTATCAAAGCTATTATTTTCGATGGTATATTTGCCGGTGTAGGCGGGGTGCTTGTATTTGTGCCTCAGATCTTCATCTTGTTCCTGATCATTTCATTTATCGAGGATTCCGGCTATATGGCCCGGATTGCCTCCGTCATGGACAGGCTGATGGAAGCGGTTGGTCTGAACGGGAAGGCATTTATTCCGATGATCATCGGCTTTGGATGCAATGTTCCCGGTATTATGGCGGCGCGGACGATCGAGCAGCCGAAAGAGCGTATACTCACGATTATCCTGACGCCGCTGATGTCCTGTTCGGCACGTCTGTCGGTATACAGTCTGTTTGTCGGAATCTTTTTCGAGTCGAATCAAGCCTTGATTGTTCTATCTCTATATGTGATGGGTATCGTGATTGCGCTGGTATTGGCGAAGCTGTTCTCATCCACCATTCTGAAGCAGCAGGAATCCATGTTTGTCGTGGAGCTGCCCCCTTACCGGATTCCGCAGTGGAAGACGCTGTCCCGCAGCACATGGGAGAAGGGCAAAGGATTCGTGCGTAAAGCAGGAACATTCATCTTCGGCGGCTCGGTCATCATCTGGCTGCTCAGTTATGCCGGGCCTGGCGGACTGGATGTCCCAATGGACGAGAGTTTCCTCGCAATGATTGGCGGGGGGATCGGATATCTGCTGACGCCGCTCGGATTCGGAACATGGCAGGCGGGGGCAGCGCTGATCACCGGTTTTCTGGCCAAAGAAGTTGTCGTATCTACCATGCACATCATTTACGCCGCACCGGATACAGAGACGCTAAAGGGACTGCTTGCCGGACATTTTACAGCGCTTGAAGCATATTCGTTTATGGCATTTATTTTGCTGTATGTGCCGTGTCTGGCTACGGTTGGGGTTATTCGGAAAGAGACAATGTCAGCGCGCTGGACCTGGTTCTCGATCATTTACGCGCTGGTGATTGCCTATGGAATTTCATTCATCATTATGACGGCAGGAAGGGCTCTCGGCTTTCAGTAAATGGATCGTGAAAGGAAGTGACGAGCATGCTGGCAAGCATCATCATCGGTGTGCTGATCTTCGGCTATGCCGGATGGACACTGTTTTCTTATATCAAAAAGACCAAGAAAGGCAAATGCGCCGGCTGTTCCCTGGCGAAGACATGTTCTTCGTCTTGCAGCAGTGAGATTGTAACACCTCCCCAGAACAAAGGCGGCCGCTAGTTAAATATAACTGACCCAAAGTGTCCCCTCTCCATATAGGAGAAAGGGGCGCTTTTCTTTTATCCGGATCACCTGAATGATTGCCAAATCTGGCGGTTTGAATAGGTCGCTATCATACCCGAAAGTGAGTAACGGATCCTTTTTAGGGTAAAACGTATTAGGAACGATTTAACGATCACTTGACTTTATGGTTGTTCGGATAGATTAAGGAGGAGACATCATGCAGTGGAAAGGAAGAAGGACAAGCTCTAATGTGGAGGACCGGAGAGGAAGCAGGGGTCCGGGTCTCATCGGTGGCGGTATTGGAGGTGTTGTCATCCTGCTGCTCGTAACACTGCTCGGCGGCGGCAATGTTACGGATGTGCTGAGCAATCTCGTGGGCAGCGGCTCGGATACGGGAGCACCATACACGGAAACGGCGGAAGAGAAGGAGCTGTCTCAGTTCGTGTCTGTTGTTCTGGCGGATACGGAGGATGTGTGGACTGAGGTTTTCAGAAAAGAAGGAAAGACATATGAGAAGCCGAAGCTCGTTCTTTATACGGGAAGCGTACAGTCTGCCTGCGGAACAGCAGGCTCGTCGGTAGGTCCATTTTATTGTCCGGGTGACCAGAAGCTGTATATTGATTTGAGCTTTTATGATGAGCTGAGAAAAGACTTTCAGGCACCCGGCGATTTTGCCATGGCTTATGTAATCGCGCATGAGGTTGGCCATCACGTACAGACGCTGCTCGGCACATCGGACAAGCTGGCGCAATACCGGCAGCAGCTGAGCAAGGAGGAATACAACAAGTATCAGGTTCGGTTTGAACTGCAGGCCGACTATTTGGCAGGTGTGTGGGCGCATCACGCGCAGGGGATGAACCTGCTTGAGGAAGGCGACCTGGAGGAAGCCTTAACGGCTGCAAGTGCCGTAGGGGATGATACTATCCAGAAAAGAGCTCAGGGCTATGTTGTGCCGGAGAGCTTTACGCATGGTACATCCGAACAGCGGAAGCGCTGGTTCTACAAAGGCTTTGAGAACGGTACGCTGCAAGGCGGAGACACATTTAACGCGAACAATTTATAAGCATAGACGGAATAAAGAGATGGCCCTTTGCTTTGCGGAGGGTCATCTCTTTTTTGCAGCAAATACAAAAAGTAAGAGCGAGATGATGATTGGATTCGTGGATCCATCAAATAAGCGGAGATTTTTAAAAAAGGGTTTATTAATAAAAAGTGTTATTTACCAATCTGGAAAATGGTATAATTTTGAAATCGAAAGGCGTGCATCAGCCTAAAAGAAACATAACTTTAAAGTGGGGGAATCCGTTATGAAGATTAATAAATGGAAAGTTATAGTCCCAATTTCATTGGGCTTAAATGTTCTTTTGATATTGTGTTTATTTTTCTTGTATCGAGAAAATACAGACATGAAAAAAGGAGTTATCTTGCAATATGCTTTTCAGCAAAGTGAAGTTCTTCTAGATTTGAAAACTGCATTTGGCCATAAAGATGACAATGTAGATTATGTTAATGCATTAGTCGGAGTATATGCCAACATTTACCATAACTTTAATCTAACTAAAAAATATAATTCTATTGGTGAGTACGTGGATTTTCCTGATCAAATAAATATTTTAAATAGTCCTATGTCGTCATTGCCTGTTGGCTATTCTTTGAGTAACCGCGTTGCTGGTGTATCCAATGAAGAAGTGAATCAGAAATTGGAGGTATACACCTCTTACGTTTCTCAAATTGTAGATACACTGGATCTGGAAAATAAAATTAAAGGCAAAAGCCTAAGAGAGCAGTATAAAACATTGGATGAAGTTAGTGAGTTAATTAAGACATTTGATCTGGAAGAGTAAAAGGCGTGCAGAGACTAACGATTTCCATAGAAATTCAAAATAAGAGGCCCTCAGCATGATAAAGGAGGCCTCTTATTCTAGTTGATCTTATTTCTTCATCAGCAAATACATAAAGTAAGGACCGCCGATCAGCGCCACCATAATCCCGGCCGGAATACCGTCCGGGTCCACCAGGTTTCGACCTATCGTGTCCGCAAGCAGGAGCAGCCATCCACCGGTGAGAGTCGCAACAGGAATGAACATCTGATTGCGTGGTCCGACCAGCGACTTCGCAATATGAGGGGCCATCAGACCGATAAATGCGATGCCTCCGGTTACAGAAACCGCTGAAGCCGCTAGCGCAACCGCTGTAAGCAGCAGGACGATGCGTTCCTTTTCAACCGATACACCTACGCCGATAGCCACGGATTCACTAAGTCCAAGCAGGTTTAACCGATTCGCCTTGTAGAGCGTAAAGGGGATGAGGATCGCCAGCCAAGGCAGGATCGCCCAGATAAAAGGCCAGTCGGCTCCCCAGATGTTCCCGGCAATCCACTTGGCGATAAAATCGACCTTGGAGCGCTCTGCCGATGAAATAATGACGATCATCATACCGGACAGCGCCGTCGAGAAGCCGACTCCAACGAGTACAAGCTTTACAGGCTGCAGACCTGAGCTTCGGCTATAAGAGAAGGCGTAGATCAGGCATGCCGTAATCAAAGCCCCCAGGAACGCGACAAGCGGCAGCACATACACGAACGAACCCGCCTGGATTGGAAAGAACAGAAAAAATACAGCGATAGCTACCCCCGCGCCGGAGTTGATACCGATGATCCCCGGGTCTGCCAGATCATTGCGTGTAATCCCTTGGAGAATGGAACCCGACAACGCCAGTGCCATCCCTGCGAGCAGGGTAATGAGCATGCGCGGCAGCCGAATGGAGAAGAGGACAAATTCCTCCTTAAACGTGCCTTGACCGAATAAAGTGGGAATCAATCGGTCAAACGATAGGGAGGCATATCCCATCCCCATGCCGATAACCGCGGTTACCGTAATAAGGACGAATAATGCAGCTAGAATCAAACGTTGTTTTTTGATGAGGGCCGGATGGATCATGAGAATGCTTTTCCTCCTTTACGTACAATAATCAGGAAGAAAGGTAAGCCAAGTATCGCTACAATGGCCACGATAGGTGTTTCGTATGGAGCATTCAGGGTACGTCCTAATGTATCAGCAGCCAGCATAAAGGATGCACCGCAAATCGCGGACATCGGAATAATAAATCGGTAATCGGTTCCCACAATCGCCCGCACGATATGAGGGATCATGAGCCCGATAAACGCCATATTCCCAACAAGCGCAACCGATGCCCCTGCGAGTACAATCACAACGATAAACAGGATCGCCTTGATCTGTGTTGTCCTTTGACCGAGACCAACAGCAACTTCTTCACTTAGACTTAGAATGGTAAGCTGTCTGGACAGGAGGAGTGCGATGACCGTACCGATCACGATAACCGGGATGATGAGCTGGAGCTGGCCCCAGGTGGTGCCGATCAAGCCGCCCGCCGTCCACATGGAGACATCCTTGTATATTTTAAAATAGATACCGACACCTTCCGATACCGCATGCAGGAACGCAGTTACAGCAGCGCCCGCAAGCACGAGCCGGAGGGGAGAGAAGCTGCCTTTTTTAATGGCGCCTAAGCTGAACACCATGAGAGCACCAAGGGCAGCTCCAATAAAGCAGGCGAGCATGATGCCAAAATAATGAATAGAAGGAATCCATGCTATCGTGACCGCGAGCGCAGCATTGGCTCCAGCCGTCAGACCGATCAGGCCGGGATCGGCCAGCGGATTGCGCGTTATGCCCTGCATGATTGCACCCGCTACGGCAAGCGCAGCTCCGACGAAGCTTGCAGCGACTTCGCGGGGCAGCCGGATTTCCCGCAGGATGGAGATTTTATCTCCCTGGGCATTCGAGGTCAGGGCAAGCCACAGATCACTTAATGTGGTATTTGCTGCGCCGAGCACCATCGCGATAATAAACATGATCATTAAAACAATGCATCCGGCAATCAGTTTATATACAAAAGGCAGGGTACGTTTCGTTCCAGTACGCATATTCATTCATCAGCTGCCAAGAAAGGCTTTTTTGAAAAACTCCAGTTGGAAGTCGAGCGTAAGCGGATCGTTGAAGTAGAACTCATTCATATTGACCTCAAACACCCGGTTGTTCTTCACAGCAGGAATGTTCTTGTATGTATCGGTATCCTGAAAGGAATTATCGGTTTCAGCGCTTTTGCTCAGAACGATGTAATCCCCTGCATATTCCGGGAGGACTTCTGTAGATAAGGCGTAATACCCCGGCTCCAGCGCAGATTCTTTAATCTTCTCCGGCATGCTTAGCTTCATTTCCTGATACAGGATTTCGGTGCCGCGTCCCCAGTTATTGCCGTACACATACAGCTGTTTATTATAGTTTTCGATAACAGACACTGTCTTGTCTGCTCCAATCTTCGCCTTGATCTCTTCTCCCGCTTGGCCGGCCCGCTTCTTAAAGTCATCTACCCATGCAGCGGCCTCCTTTTCCTTATTAAGCAGCTTGCCGATTTCCAGATGCTGCGTTAGATAGTCTACCTTGCCGTAAGTATATGTAACGGTTGGAGCAATTTCTTTTAACTTATCGAGGTTGTTAATGCTGGATAGTCCAATGATCAGATCGGGATCAAGCTCGATGATCTTCTCAAGGCTCTCGTCGCTTACCTCTTCAACGTCTTTAAGCTGCTCGAACCGTGGATTTTGCTTGGCCCAAGAATCGACCCCGACGAGGTTTACACCGAGAGACATAACATTCCCTGCAAAAGAGGCAAGCACGACAACACGCTGAGGATTTGCAGGCACCTCAACGGGTCCATTTTCGGATTGATAGGTAATCGTTGCGGATTCTGATGATTTGTTATCGGCAGGTGACGTATTGCCGTCTGGTTTCGCAGATGAGCTGCCGCAGGCGCTAAGCACCAGCAGTGACAGCAGCAGGAAGGGGATGAGTAACTTTTTCATGAGTCGTTGATTCTCCTTTTAATAGGTTATAGGTGATACACATCGGTTTACCGGTCCTCGGGTCTGCCCCGATTTCCGCATCAATCTGAAAAACTTCCCGCAGGACATCATGATGGATGACTTCTTCACAGCTGCCGGACTTTACAACCTTTCCATCCTTCATGGCAATGATATAGTTGGCGAAACGCGCCGCCTGGTTCAGATCGTGAAGAACCATCACAATCGTACGTTCCTGCTCCTGATTGAGCCTTTGAAGCAGCTCCAAAACTTCAAGCTGATGAGCCATATCCAAATAGGTTGTTGGTTCATCGAGAAAAATAATGTCGGTCTCCTGTGCTAATGCCATCGCGATCCATACACGCTGGCGTTGTCCGCCGGACAGGGCATCGACAGGGCGGTACTTGAACTCCTGTGTGCCTGTTACCCCAAGAGCCCAGTCGATGACCTCAAAGTCTCTTTTCGTCAAGCGTCCAAATCCCTTCTGATAGGGAAAACGACCGTAGGAGACAAGCTCGGAGACGGTAAGTCCGCTTGCACTTTCAGGAGACTGGGGCAGGATCGCCATTTTTCGGGCAAGAACCTTGGTGTCTTCCTTCGCGATATGCTTCCCGTCCAGCAGAATACTACCGTCTTGGTGGGATATAATGCGGGTGATGGCTTTTAAAAAAGTGGACTTACCACAGCCATTAGCACCTATGATCGTGGTGATCTGCTTATCCGGGATCTCAACGTTCAGCCGTTTTACAATAAGACGTTCACCATATCCAATGCTCAAGTCTTCCGTATACAGTCGAGTCATAAGCGAACCTCCAGTTTAGAATAATGCTTAAACAATATAAATGATAATGATTATCAATTTCATTACGATAATTACTTTAAATCTAAAGCGATTCCATTGTCAAGGGTTAATGAATGTTGTAAAAAAGATCAAATGAGATTATATTAATATTGAGAATGATAATCATTAACATTAAGGAGCGGGAGGGGAGCCATGATGGATCAGCGGGAGTTGTATGATGTGACGATCATCGGAGGAGGACCTGCAGGGCTTTACTCCGCTTTTTATAGCGGACTAAGAGAGATGAAGACGAAGATTATTGAATACCAGCCGCAGCTTGGCGGTAAGCTGCATGTGTATCCGGAGAAGATGATCTGGGATGTGGGCGGATTACCTCCTGTACCTGCGGCCAAACTGATTGAGCAGCTGGTTGAACAAGGCTTAACCTTTGATCCTGAGGTAGTGCTGAATGAAAAGGTGGAGTCGATCGCGCGGGATGAAGAGGGGAAAGAGGGGATATTCATCATAGATACCGCTTCGGGTCAGAAGCACTATTCGCGAACCGTGATCGTAGCTGTCGGCGGTGGAATATTGAATCCGCAAAAGCTGGATATTGAAGGCGCAGAACGCTTCGAAGTGGCGAATTTAAGTTATACTGTAAAATCGTTAAAGCACTTTAAAGATAAGATCGTTGTGATTTCGGGCGGAGGTAATTCGGCTATTGATTGGGCGAACGAGCTTGAACCCATTGCTAAGCAAGTGATTCTCAGTTACCGGAAGGACTCATTGTCGGGACACGAGTCACAGGCTGCCCAGCTGCTGAACAGCTCCGCAGAGTGCTATTTAAATACAACGATAACGAAGCTGATTGCTGGTGAGAACCATGACAGGATAGAACGAGTAGAACTGACGAATCAAGCAACAGGGGAAGTCTCGATCGTGGATGTCGATGAGGTCATCATTAATCACGGCTATGAACGGGATATGACTCTGCTTGAGAATAGTCCGCTTCATATTGACATCGTAGATAACTACTACATTGCCGGTCAAGCGAACAGTACAACCTCCGTTGAAGGGCTGTACGCTGCCGGAGATATCCTTATGCATGAAGGGAAGCTGGGTCTCATCGCAGGGACCTTCCAGGACGCAGCCAATGCGGTGAACCAGGCGAAGCAGTATATTATGCCTGACGCGGGCAAAAGTGCGATGGTATCCTCGCATAATGAAGTGTTCAAGCAGCGCAACCGGAAACTCGTGAAACAGATGTTGAGTTAACAGCCGGAGGGGACAGGGGCAGAGGCCCATCTACTTAAGACAGCCTCCATAAAAAAAGAACAGCTCAAAGGCTGAATGCCTTACGAGCTGTTCTTGTGATTAGATTGCTGCAATTTCATCCTTAATTCTGCGGATATCCCCGGCACCCTCCAGAATTTCGGCCTCAATCTCAAAGGCTCTCACTTCTCCGGGCTCCAGTTCGTCCAGAACTCCGGTCTTTCTCGCGTCCTCCCGGCCCCCGACAAAGCAGTTGCTGGGCTCTATTCCGAGAACATATTCACCCTCACCCATCTGCTTCCACTGCACCAGATTAAACAGCTGGTTTTTGTTGAAGCGGATGGCGACACCGAGTCCAAGCTCCTCGTTGATTAACGCGACACAAGTCGCTCCGCTGCTTGCAGCTCTCAAATCGTGATAGAATACTTGCTCCAGATAATCCGGAGTTGGCTTTTGAAATACATGATAAGCTGCAACACCTTTTTGTGCCTCTTCATCTCTGGGTTCTACCTTCAAGGTTGGAGTTACAAGATAAGCATGCTCATCAAGCATCGGATAACCCATATTAAAATGGTATAAGAGCATCAACGGCTCTTTTCTAAATCCATTGTTCTCCACGGTATCCCTGATGGTTAACTTGTTGTCTCCAACCCGGCATGTGATTTCCCGATCCAGAGTAACGTTTTCGCCAAAAACCTTGGCCTCTCTCATTCGCCCTCTGATCTTTAAGACAGGCTGACCATCGATCCATTCCGTTCCCGAGTACACTTCTTCGGCGGGAGTGTTGGAAATGCGGCCATGAAGGCCAAAGCTCTCTCCATGGTCCTCGCATGGCGAGCCCACATTCATGAGCCCGCAGGTGGTCAGGAAGCCGGCGAAGAAGTTTCGGAAGAAGCTCGTGCCTGCTTCATTATAGTATTCGGGAGCTACAATTCCCGTTTTACTGATATAACTGATATTGCTGCCCTTATAGGATAACCATGCAATATCCAGTCCCCGATCCGGCAGAACAGTAAATTCGAGCCCCGATCCGTTCTTTACATCAATGGCGCGAACTCCTTGAGCTTTTCCTCCACTCAGCGTATAGTCCTTCGTTCCGAAAACCTGGCTGAAGTCCCCTACATATTTAAGAATCTCTCGCTTATTCAAGCTCATCTTCTGCATATATAGCGCTCCTTACTTTACGGTTGAATATTCATTCCCCAGTACATATAACGGAGCTTCGTCTTCCTCAATGTCCGAGAAGCGGCCTGTCTGCTCATAGAACCGATTGTCGGCGTTATCATCATTCACCATCGATACTTCGCCAATCAATACTTTGCCCGTGCCTTTCTCTCCCCAGAACTTATGGTATTGGCCAACCGGCAGGGTAATACTCTCTCCAGGGGTGATCCGCAGCACCGTTCCAGCATCGACCGTACATACTCTGCCATCCATCGATATTTCTACCGGTGTATCGGCAAGCTCTTCATCTTCGGTGGAGTTATAGACCTGAACCATCAGGTTTCCGCCGCCGCGGTTGATAATATCCTCCATCTTGTTCCAGTGAAAATGAAGCGGCGTAACCTGTTCTTCTTCCACAATCAGAATTTTCTCGGCATACGTTTTAATATACTTATCGTTATTCAGGTTACCGTTACGGATGGTGAACAGAAGAAGACCTATATTCTCAAAATCGCCGCTTCCGAAATCCGTAATGTCCCAGCCCAGCATATTATCCCGAATCTCATCATACTCGCTGCCCTTGGTTTTCCATTCCTCAGGACCCCAGTAGGCAAACGGAGGGAGCTTAAAATTCATCTGCTCAATAAAATCGACAGCCTCTTTGATCTTGTGATTCACTTCTGAACGTTTCATGAGACCACTCTCCTTCATAGATGCTTAGAATGACTTACTTCAAGCTTTCTTTATCGATAATAGATACGCCTGTATCTACCGTTTTCTCTGCAATTTCTTCACCTTGAATCGCTTTTACAGCGGCTTTCAAGCCTTCATATCCCATAACGTCAGGGTTTTGGCCCATGACAGCCACAAGCGAACCGTCTTTAATCAAGGAAAGAATAGCATCCGATTTATCAAAACCAATACCGATGATCTCCTTGCCGGACCCTTTGATCGCATTACCAACCCCAACCGTACTTCCTTCGTTGGTACCATAGATTCCTACAACACCATCAGTGATATAGTTATCTGCGATATCCTGCGATTTCGATGCATCCCCGTCACCATACTGGGTTTGCAGAATTTGATACTTTGTTCCTTCTAATGCTTTACGGAAGCCCTGCTCACGTTTGGTAGCGGACTCGGTAGAGGAGTTGAAATTGACAATACCAATTTTGCCTTCTTTAATACCGGCCGCTTCTAAGGATTCAATCATCTTCTTGCCAGCTGTCTCACCAGCAGCTAAATTATCCGTAGAAAACGTGGCTGCAGCTTCGGTATTAGCAGGGGAGTCAACATACACGATCTGGATACCTTCATTTTTGGCTTCATCCAGGGATGCTGTAATGGAGTCAGGTCCGTTGGCCGCAATCACAATCGCTTCTGCGCCATCGGCAATCGCGTTATTAATACGCTCAATCTGCTGTGCGTCATCCTTCTTATCTGGAGCCATCCATTTATACGATACATTCCCAAGCTCAGAGGCGGCCTTCTCAGCCCCTTTATTCACCGATACCCAGTGCTGGTCCGTACTGTCCATCGTAATCAGAATTACCTTTTGCTTCTTGGATGATGAATCATCACCGCTTGCCGAATTGTCCGCTCCCTGGCCGCAGCCGGCTAACAGTACAGAGAACATTAAACAGAGTGACAACGCCATAGAACCTTTTCTTTTCATAGTAAAAACCTCCCAAGTTTTTGATATCGGATTTATGATTGTTTTTTTGCTTTCTTTCTAGGCTTGCCGGTGCGAATAATAACATCGAGCAGAACCGAAATGACCACAATGGCACCAATGACAATATTACGCATCGCTACCGGAGCTCCAGCGAACTGAAGGCCGTTTTGGAGCACGCCCCAAATCGCAGAACCGATAACCGCACCAATGAGGAGACCCTGACCGCCAAGCGTGGAGATCCCGCCGATAACAGAAGCAGCAACGGCATACATTTCATACATGTTACCTGCATCCATGGTTCCCATGCCTGCTGTTGCACTAATAATAAGTCCAACGATACCTGCACAAAATGCGCTTATAATATAGACGATCATGGTGGTTTTCACCGTATTGACGCCGGATAATTTAGCGGCTTCAATATTGCTGCCCACCGCGTAAATGTGGCGGCCGGTGCGGGTCTTGCTGAGCAGGAAATTAAAGATAAGGAACAGGATCAGCGCGATCCAGATGGTATTGTACAGACCCAAAGACTTTCCGTAGTAGAAGAAATCTCTAAACCCTTTGGCTCCTTCTCCGATAGCGTCCGTATTGTAGTTGTTGTTGACAATTTGAGCGATCCCTCGGGCAACGGTCATCGTACCTAACGTCGCGATAAAAGGAGGGAGCTTCCACTTGGCGACAAGCGTTCCGTTCAGCACGCCGACGGCAATGCAGCAAATCATCGTAATGAACACAGCAACCCAGGGATCCACGCCTCGGGTCATAAGTGTTGCGGATATCATGCCGCCCATACCTACAACGGAACCGATCGACAGGTCAATATTGCCTGTAATAAGAACAAAGGATTGACCGATACCGATAATCAAGATCGGTGCAATCTGGCGAAGCAAGTTCGCGATATTTCTTTCGGAATAAAAGGAGGGACTCAAGATCCCAAATACGATACACAGTATAAGGAGACCCACTGTAACCGTTAGTACTTGGCCCATACCCCTAATATTCAGAACCCTCTTAAACATATTAGTCTTCATTTCCAAGTCTCCTAATTCATCAAGTTATATTTCACTAGGCATATGCTACAGCTTGGACTCGAATTTGGTGGCACGCTCTAATATAAGGTCTTGTGTAGCCTCCCCGGTCATAAATTCACCCGTGATTCTGCCATCACACATGACGAGTATCCGGTCACTGATCCCCATGACCTCCGGCATTTCAGAGGAAACGAACAGTACCCCGATACCCTGCTTCTTCAATTCGTTCATAAGGTTGTAGATCTCTACCTTGGCAGCGATATCGATCCCTCGGGTCGGCTCATCAAAAATAACAACACGGGAGTCTCGTGCCAGCCACTTTCCGACAACGACCTTCTGCTGATTACCACCGGATAGAGTACCTGCATATACGCCTGGATTTGCGATTTTGATCTTTAAGTTGCTGACCGCTTTCTCCACCATGGTTTTTTCTTTCTTTCGATCTACAATTCCGAGCTTGCTGCAGAGCAGGTCCAGATTAGGCAGCGCGATATTATCCTGAACGCCCAGCTTGGTGCATAATCCATCTTTTTTCCGGTCCTCCGGAGCAAGCACGATTCCCGCCCGAATAGCGTCAATCGGTTTATTGATCGTTACTTCCTTGCCGTCCAGAATGATTGTTCCGGAATCCTTGGCATCCGCTCCAAAGATTGCTCTTGTGGTTTCCGTTCTTCCTGCACCCATCAGGCCCGCAATACCGACAATTTCGCCTTCGTACAGATCGAAGCTGACATCCCGGACCATCCTGCCGGCATTTAAGCCTTGAACCTCTAGTATTTTCTTGCCTCGTTTACAGCTGACATGCGGGAATTTCTCCTTGATCTCGCGGCCAACCATATTCGAAATGATTTCCGCCATACTCGTCTTCGCAAAATCCATGGAGGTGATATATTTACTGTCCCGCATGATCGTCACGCGATCGACGATATGCTGCAGCTCCTCCAGACGATGCGAAATGTAAACGATTCCATAACCTTCCGCCTTAAGCTTATTGATCACTTTAAACAATTCCACAACTTCGCTGGATGTTAACGCAGAGGTAGGCTCGTCCATAATTAGAATCTTCGCATTAATCGAAAGCGCTTTCGCAATTTCGACCATTTGCTGCTTGGACACAGGCAAATCCGCGACAATCGTTGTTGGATCCATGTTAATGTTCAAGCTCTGCAGAAGAGCTTCTGTTTCCGCATTCATTTCTCTATTGGAAAGAACGCCGGAATGTGTTTTCTCGCGACCTAGAAATATATTTTCGGCAACCGATAAATGTGAACACAGGTTCAGCTCCTGATGAATAATAGCGATACCAAGTTCCTGAGCCTTCTTCAGTGTCAGATCTTCAATAACCTCACCATAGATTTTAATTTCGCCTTCATCCTTGGAATGAACGCCGCTCAGTATCTTCATAAGTGTTGATTTTCCAGCACCATTCTCACCTAACAGAGCGAGAACTTCACCTTCCTTGAGGTTAAACATGACATCATTCAGTGCCTTTACCCCAGGAAAGCTTTTGCTAATATGATTCATCTCCACTATGTATTGCCCCATATATCTCACCGCCTCTCTTCGTTGTCTTGGTTATAACTCTATCACGAAGTCACAGCCTGAATAAGGAGAGTAGATTTTGAATTATGGGGCTTTTTTTCTGTTCTTTGGGATTAACGGGTCATACCTTCCGGTCTAAAATGATGAAATTCCGATCTCGCATACTCCGCACCAAACCGTCCTTGCTCCAAAACAATCAGCTTATCGGCTATGGCAAGCGTATCTCCGAAATTGACGTCCAAAATAACGACTGTTATTCCCTTTTTTCTCAATTGATTCATGAGGTGGATTAAATGCATTCGCAAATACATGTCAGCACCTGCAAAGGGCTGCACGCAAAAAACGATCTTGGGATTGCATAGATGAATTCGGTAATAAACCAGATTGTACAGGGAATGCAGCTTCAGATTCGTAATATGAGTTTCGTAGATTTCTTCTCCGACAAAGGGCTCGTACTCATGGATGATGCTGTTAATCACACTCTTCTTGATCGGTATGGGGTTCTGCTTCTTATCCACCATAAAATATAAATTCTCGAGGTAACTCATTTCCTTAAACAGCATCGTCTCAACAGGGTTCTCCTGAATAAACGCTAAACCATGCGATACCGCATGGCGTGCTTGCTTGTCTGTATATGGAGCATCCTCCAGCATAATAAGGCCGCGATCAGGCTTCATTTCTCCGTTCATCAGACGCCAAATATCGGATAATGCGACATTGTCCATATCTAACAGCAGTGTACATTCACCCTGTACGATGCTGAAAGACAGATCATTGAGCTGATCGGTACAAACATTCTGAAATCGGAGAATTTCCTCTTCACTGCCGCTGTCTGCTTCAAATTCAATCCTGTTTGCGTAGTCCGCTAAGTAGTAAGGAGTCACATTTTCGATGTTAAATTCGCTTTGGCCGAGCAGTTTGAGTATTTTCCCGTCCCGCATTAGACGCAGGCGATCACATATTTGGAACGCTTCTTCGGGATGGTTGCAAATATACAAGAAGGAAAAGCCCTTCTGACAGTAATATCGCAAAAGGGCGTGGAAATTCGATAGCTCCGCTGCACTGATCGAGCTGCTGATGTCCCGGACCACGATGAGCCTGGCTCCGGTAAAAACCGCCCGCAGCAGCTTGACTACACATTTTTCATAAGCGCTCAGATTGGCTACGAGCTCCCGGCCGTCAATATGGATCCCGAGTTCCTCCGTAAATCGCTGCAGCTGTTTATTCAATGCATGAGGACGAATGAAGAAATGCTTAAGCCCTCTGCCAGGGATAAAAATATTGTCCGCAACCGATAAATCCTCAATCAGGCTGCTTTTCTGCTCAATCACAAATACCTTATTCATCGTTAAGGGGCTGTGCTGATAATTGTTGACGAGCACTTCGTCGAAATATACACGCCCGTAATGGATAGGGGTATTCTGCCGGATGAGGTCAATGAGCAATTCTTTTCCCGTTAGATTCAGGCATACGAGCCCCATAATCTCAGCTTGAAAAATATTCAGATTAAAGTTATCTAAAGGCGTGCTGTCCTCTTTTTTAATCGTAACTCTTTCCATTCTCAAAATTTCCGTTTTCATGTTGTCCTCACCCTTGGCTGTTCTTGATCAGCGGAAATGTGATTTCAACGTCTGTTCCTACATTTAAGGCACTATACACATTGATTCCGTATTCCTCGCCGAACAATAATTTGATGCGGTTGTTAACATTGACGATGGCGATGCCGCCCTGGGTCTTCGTATCCGGATTAATATAATCGAGGGAGGTCCGACGCAGTCGGTCATTAATCTCCTGCAAGCGCTCCTCCGTCATGCCGACACCGTTATCCGACACCGTAATGATGAGTCTCTTGGTTGTGGTCTGAATTTTAATGCGCAGCTTCCCTATGCCGATGTTCCGCTCAATCCCGTGATAAATCGAATTCTCAATAATAGGCTGGAGGGTAAGCTTAGGGATTTTATACAGCATGGCTTCCATTTCATTGGTAGAGTCATATTCCACTGTCAGATGGATCCGGTCGTTAAAGCGGTATTTTTGAATGATATAGTAGTTGTTTACATTCATCAGCTCATCTTCCAGCGTGACCAAGTTCTCGACATTGGAGATGGTATAACGGAAGAAAGTAGCTAGAGCCTCGGTCATTTTAGCTACATTCTCCAATCCGGCATTTAAGGTTTCACCCCGTATACCTTCCAGCGTATTGTAGAGGAAGTGGGGGTTGATTTGATTTTGCAGGGCAAGATATTCCGCCTGCTTCTTGGTAGCATTCACGAGCTCCCCTGTATCCATTAATTCCTGGACCTTCTTGGTGATCTCATCGATTTCAGGGCTGAGCGACACCGGTTGGTCAATGAGGTCCCGGATGGTATATCCGGTTACGAACAGATGCAGGACCTTGGAGCTTTGCTTGTACGGCACGACAATCCATTTATAATAGGCATACGCAATGGCAATCAGCGAGACATACCCGCACGCAACAATAAACCAATGCTTTCCTTCTTGTACTGCGAACATGGTAAGTGTCAGCAGCAAAACCATCATGATCGTAAACATGAGGATCGATATCCAAGCGATACGATAGGAAAGATAACGCGAATTTTTTGTTTTCATCATCCAGCCATCCTGTTATGAGTATAATTTCCGAAACTCGTTCGGTTTGAGTCCTGTATGTTTCTTAAAGCTTTTTGTAAAATGCTTCAGATCACTGTAGCCCACTTGTTCACAAATCGCAGCGATGCTCAGGTTGGTTTGCCGGAGCAGATCCTTAGCGTTATTCATGCGGATTTCAGACAGATAATCGACAAAGTTACTGCCGCTTACTTTTTTGAACAGGCTGCTGAAATACGTCGGATTAAATCCGACTAAACTGCTTACCTCATCCAAGCTGATGGAATGCATAAAGTTTTGCTGTATATATTGTTTAACAATTCGGATCGGCTTCGTTTCCATTTGCTTTTTGTCCTCGATAATGGCTTTAAGCGATTGTTCAACCATGGTGGACAAATATTCAAACAGGGCGTCAATGGAGCTGCACCGGTTCGCCACGTCCCGGAACGTTTCATGGAACTTGTCGTCGTGAAGCATGATTTGGTTGTTGCGAAGATGAAATAAGTACATTTCAAAAGCTTGTTCAACCACGGTAAATATCATCTCACCGCTTAAGCTCTCCGCCGATTTTATTTGTTCTTTCAAACGGGCAATGCAGTTCAATACCGAATCCTTATCGAGCACCTCGACAGCCGCTCCCATGGACTTATTCAATTCCGCCAGCAGTGCAGTCCCTCTCGCAGAGGCAGATGGCTCCGATCTGGCTCCGTCTTCAATAAACTTGCCTGTGCCAAGGAGCAGTCTCTGCATCACGGTAGATCTGGCCTCTTCATAAGTGACGTGTAATTGCTTAATATCCTCTACCGCCTTGCCCATCCCAACTGTAAACTTAAAGGGTTCAAACGCGGCTTCTTGTGCAGTTAACTCATCCAGCAATAGCTTCACTTGTCTTCTTATTTCTATTTTCAAGTCAGGGTCATAGTTGATAACGCCGTATAGGCAGCTGTCATGTGAATAAATCCACATTTCATAGCAAAGATCATTTAACAAACGGTGTATCATCTGCAAAATCTTCTCTTCCAGAACACCAACTGCATGGTGATATTGATCTTCATACCCGCAATCGATCTTA
Source organism: Paenibacillus dakarensis (assembly GCF_001373415.1). Classification (GTDB taxonomy): domain Bacteria; phylum Bacillota; class Bacilli; order Paenibacillales; family Paenibacillaceae; genus Paenibacillus_AQ; species Paenibacillus_AQ dakarensis. Next base: position 51,459 of record NZ_CDSE01000006.1, read on the forward strand.
ACTGCGAACACTTGAAAGAGACCTGGCTTAAAAGAGAAATGGTAATGCTCATTGACATCGTTTATGTCGATCGCATTCATACTCTTGTTTAGAAGCAGGCCTGTAAATAAATTGTTGCGCAGGATATCGATATCGCTTTTCAACCGGATTTTCAGACGTTCCTCATGATCCAGTTGTTCTGTACGCTGCATATATCGATTGCGCATTTTATGGAGCGCAGCTAGAAATTCGTCTTTTTTGATAGGCTTTAGCAGGTAGTCCCCTACACCGTACTTAACGGCATTTTGTGCATATTCAAAATGGCGGTAGCCACTAATGATAATAAAGTCCAGATCAGCTTTCATCGTTTTGGATCTGCGAATCAATTCCAGTCCGTCACATCCGGGCATTCGGATATCTGTAATCATTAAATCGGGCTTGTGCAGCTTGATCTGCTCGAGCGCTTCAATACCGTTGTGCGCAACCGCCACAATTTCCATATCCAGCAGATGCCAATCAATTAAGCCAACAATAAGCTGGCATACTTTTTCCTCATCATCTGCAATAATTACTTTAATCATGCTTGTCCTCCCATGTAATCCTGGGGTCTATGCCTTGCCTTTGTTCGTCTGCCTTTATTGTTGCGGAGGCAGTTATTCGACAATGAGATCCCAGTTGATGAATGCTTCGATGGTGTTCTATGCCAAATTGCCTATTCTCTAGTATATCAAATCCAGAATGCCTGTAGAGGTTATTTTTATAGCGCTTACAAGAACAGTGAGCTGCCAGAGGGGATAGTGGCATAGGAGTGTCTACTCAAAACCGCCTGCATAAAAAGAACAGCTCATAGGCTGAGTGCCTTATGTGCTGTTCTTTTGTTGACTAATTATTTCCGAATAATCACTTCAACAAGGGTATCCCACACTTGCGTTGGAATTTCGTGGCCTACACCTTCCAGTGTTATTAACGAAGCTCCCGGGATGACATCGGCCAAATGAACGCCATGTTCATAAGGGATGATGGGATCATTTGTGCCGTGGACTACCAGGGTAGGGACATGAATTTCGGAGGTTCTCCCCAGATAAGCTTCTCCACCGGCTATTAAGCCATGATTGTTCAAGCTTGCCGCATTGTCAGAGAGTTCCCATTCTTCCTCAGCCAGACGGTAGATTCTTTCTTCGTCAAACGAATATTTGGAACCGGCAAGCATCTTCCATTTGCTAACGGTAAATGAGATAAACGCTTGTTTATCCGATAAGTCTACTTCTGCATTTTCCGTAAAAAAGTTGATCACCTTCGCTTCCATCTCTGGCAGATGGGATGCGAAATTAGATGTCATCATTAGCGTGATGGCTGCCACTCTGTCGGGATGGCGCAGGGCGATCATCTGCGTGAGCATTCCACCCATGGACATGCCCACCATATGTGCTTTCTGTATTCCATAGTGATCCAGGACATGTATCGCATCATCGGCCATATCTTCGAAGGTGTAGGCTGGATGACCAGGTTCATACGTAATAGAACGACCGGCATCGCGGTTATCGTAGCGGATTACAAATCGCCCGCTATCAGCTAACCGCTGACAAAATTCCTTTTCCCACCAGACCAATGAAGACTGAGCACCCATAATGAGCAAAATAGCCGGATGGTCAGGCTCACCGAAGCTTTCGGTATATAGATGAATTCCATTTGCTTGAATTCGTTGCTCTCTCACTGAACATTCCCTCCTTAGAGTAGAAACCTAAAAAAACACAGGCAATATTGCCTGTGTCTGTGCCACTCGTAGTCGGAAAAAGGATAACAAAATCAAAGAACAATGCCAGAAGACGAGTGCCGGATGCGCCTAGAGCTGGCTTAAGAGTTCAAATCATTCGTTTACGCCTATGTTAAGGTATCGTAAGGCACACTAATCCCGATTACATGCACACAGCAGCACAGACTAAACGTGCTTTCCATTCCAATGCGCACTGAAAATCGAAAATTAGTTAGCCACACGTAACCCTCCATTCCTAATCATTACGGCCATAATATCACGTTCAACCCTCCTTCACAACCATTAATTTACAGGAAAGCGCCGAGTGGATGAATGCCGAACAGAGCCTTGAAATCCTGAAAGACTTCGCGCAATCAGGAATTGGGCGCTGTAGTAGGTAGTCATAATGAGAATACCGGAGTAAGGAACATCCGAAATAAACATATTCCAGGATAGAATTGAATCCGAGATGACAAATAGAGTGCTGCCGACAATCGCCCAAGGATTCCGTGTCATGACGGCAGACCACAGCATCAGGGAAATAACCGTAATATAAGCCATGACAGGCAGAATCAGCGCATCGTCACCACTGGCCTCCAGTGCGTTAACGAGTTTGCTGCCCATGATGAAGGAATATACCCCAATCGGAACAATGCTGAGAAACCGGATGATGGAGAATCTCCACTGACTGAAGAACCCTGCCATGTAGAACAGATGCCCAATCAGAAATGCGCTCAAGCCTACCACAAACCAGATGAGCAGGCCATCACCGAGCATACAGAAGAATAATCCGGCGAGAATCAGGTAGTGGGTGCGTGTTCTCGAATGCGAGACTTGCAGGAATGCATACCCGATCATAAGCCACATAGGAATGAGCTTGAATAGAAGCTTAACCTCCATCGGATCGGATGGAATAAAGAAGATGTAGAGTATGCTCATCAGAAGGATGAGCAGAGGGAGTATGTATTTTTTTATCATGGCAGTCCTCCATACAATCATTTTACATAATTTTCAGTAAAACCCCGGAAATCTGTTAATTACCGTTATTATAATCGAAAACAGCAGCCATGGCTAAAGGAAGTATAACTTTTCTTCACCAGGCTGCTGTTTTATTGGCGTACCTTTAATATCCCTAAGATTTCTGTGTGATACCGATCACTTCACGCTGAAGTGCGTCTTTGATTTCATTCACTTTTACCGCATCCACGAGGGGAGCAATAAGCTGTTTTAGCTGATCCAGCTGAAGCTTGGCATCGGTTAAATGCTGAGTGGATGCTTTCATCTGGGCGGCATAACGCTGCTTGAAACCGCTGAGTGCTTCGGCATGCTGTTCATCCGTTCCCGGCTGAACACAGCGCGCATACGTATCAACGATTTCGTCATCAGGGCGGTCCGGAAAATATTCATGCGGAGCCGTACTGTCGAAGATCGCAAAGCCGGGCTCGCGGACAATAACCATATCCAGGCTGTTTGGATCAAACCCGCAGTGATACACCTCCACGTCGAAGCCGCGTTCTTCGGCACTGGCGACGATTTTCTTGAGCATGGTCGATTTACCGGAGCCGGCGCGCCCTTTGACGAGGTATCTTTTTAATCCTTCGGTCAGATTAGGGACATAGTCAACCGCTCCTTTTGGAGTCGCGGCGCCCAGGAAACGGTGATCCATACGGCCCTGTTTCTTGAGGCTTTGATCGCCGAGCAGAAGCTTTGTGTATTCGCTGGCAAGTTCATCAGCTGCCTGAAAATCCATATGTTCGTTGTAAAGGGCCTCCCACTCATCATGTATACGCAGAGCTTCGGCAAAGCCGGCATAGGCTTTCTGATGAGATTGCCTGATCGAGAGGGTTAGTCTATCGATTTCGGATTGTAATGGGCGCAGTCTCTCCCGGTCGATACATGTATCATCCAGATTGATAAACTGAATGTCCGCTCCAATCTCGTCTGCCGACATGCCGCGGAAGGCATCTCCTGTAATCATGCCTGTGCTCAGTTCAGGAGCGACCCAGCCATCAATATCATCCGGATCAGAGGCTGTATGGAAAATCCACAGCTCATGACCAAGCGCCGATACTTCACTGCCGATTTCCCGAATGAGATTCGAGTGGCCGCTGCCGGGTGATCCATCAACGATCATCAGAGATTGAATCCCTTGCAGGGACGAGGATAGAAGACTTGTATAACCTCGGGCCGTATTGCCGCTTGCGAAGAAATTTCGGATGGTTCCAGTCATTACGCTCACACCTTTCTAGGCAGCTGTCATGGGTTTTACTTCATGGTATTACTTCGGAGTAAAAAAGGTGCTTTAGATACTTATTTTCTATGATGTCCCTTGTAATCCTTTGCTTCATGGCAACCCCTTCTTTTTTACCGAATATAAGAATTCATCCTCGGAATGAGAGGATTAGTTTGTTCTATTCATCTATTTGATCAGTCTCGAATATAATCGGATCTTCGAGCTCACTCAGTTTTTGCCATGCGCTTTTGATTAATCTTTTTTGTTCATTATCTATACCGCAACCACTCCGCCCCCAATTTTCAATATTATATCAGGTCACTGGCCTGCTGGCGGCCGATTACTATACACATCTCTAGACGCCTTAATGGACCAACTGCATACCTGAGAGCTGCCATCGCATTATCCAAGTAGTTGACCGGTTCGTCCAAGTAAAGGCCTGTCTTCGGGTCTTTTCGCCAGAACCACTGCTGGATCCCCTTGATGGTGTTCATGCACTCAAGATGAATGTGTATCTTTCGTTGCTGGAGGCGGTAATCACCACCTTTACTATTAAAATACATGCTTTATATTCCGATAGTTAAATCAAAGGGAGGTTATTTATGGAAATTACATTTGCGATATTGATGCCTATTTTAACAGTAATCACTATAATTATTGAGTGGACCAGGCACAAATACCTGAAAGAAAGAATTGAAGGAAAGTTAACTTCTATAAAAATAGAGGAAAGCGAAAAAGATGAATCAGGGTATCTGGTTGACTCTTACAAACAACTACAGATTAGTGATCTTCAAGCATTCAAGCGAGCTCAAATCGATTTAAAAATTTTGAAAGAAAAGCAATCGGATGGAACTCTTTTTGAGGAATTTACAAAATTAATTACTATAGTTATATCTTTAATTTCAGTTATGATTTCGTTAACTATAAACATTTATAAAGAAACACAGGACCTCAAGACTTTCTTTTTCGATCCAGCTATGGATATCATTTGGATGATGCTCTGGATAATCGGTTGGCTATCAGTCTTGTCTAGAATATTTTCTTTCTCTACAAGTAGATCAAAAGAGTTAATTAGTATTCATCTGATAGTGATTGAAGATGTCGGAAAAGATCCTGAAATAGTTATTGATAAATCTAACGTTCAAGGATCCTCTGATCAGCAAGAGAAAGAACAACCGTAATTAGACCCTATAATGGTTGCGTTCTTCACTTAACCAAGTCTTACTTGTAATAAGAAAAAGTGAGAAGAAGTACGCCCCGGTTAATCGCTGCATTTATGCAACTGTGGGTGGTATTTCGCTTTTTCCATGCTTTTATCCTATTAAGTGAAAACCATCATACGATGCTCAAAGTAAGGTAAGATTCTTCTACTGTGAGTATTTTACATTCGAATATTGCTATTCAAATCTGTTTTCAGCTTAAGCTTTTTTATTGATAATACGAAGAAAAGCGCCCCTGGGGGGCGCTTCTAATGAGGAAAGAGCTTTCGCAGTTACCTCAAGTTCATGATACGCAAGAGAGCTTTCGCAGTCTTGTGTATCATTAAGTAATAGTATTCATCGACTTGTTCAAAATATACATGTCTTTTAAATGTAAGAAGAGCTTGCGCAGTTCTTACCGAATTTTTTTGTGATGAAGGCTTACGCAATCGCCACAGATGATATCATAATCCTTTAGAAAAAAGAAGTCAATGATTTTATGGTATAATTTTCAATCCAAATCTATCCTTTTTAGTACATCCCCCATCGTAGGCGTGTTTTTCAATTACATCTAATAAACCGTACGTTCTTTGTGTTTTACCAGAAAGTTTTCTATTCCATGTGTTAGGTAATAAGTCTGCGATTTGAAGCCCAATAACATTGTCTGCCTTTAGGCTGAAATTTATTGTACTTAAACGTTTTTGTACAGTTCTATTACTATAGAAAAGAGTGCCCTGGGCCATAAGGTAATGAAAATGATTTTGTAACTGTTGATCTTTTTGGTCCGGATCAGAATTAGTAGATTCTAAATTAATTGAACCCTTTCCGTCATTAAGTTCAAGAAAATGGACAAAGTTCTCCATAATCATTTGTAGGGCAATAAAATACTTATCTCTGCCGTTTTTGTACAAATTTAAACAGTTCTCTTCATGAATACTGACTCCAAATATGGGTAAGTTATATAAGTTAAACATATTTGTGATATCGTTCCAGAAATCTTGAAGTCTCCGTTTATCTTGAAACACTTTAAATGGTGTAGCTGCTTTACTCCTGTTGATATCCATTTCATGTATTATTACCTTTTCATCACCAAAATACTTCATTTTTAATTCGTTTATATAGGGGATTATATTTCTCTCATAGTCTTCTTCGGCAATAGCAAGACCCATTAAGCTAAAGTGATCATAATGACCACCAGTAAGAATTTCGTCCAAATAAAGCGTGAACCTCATCATCTTTCTATGACTCCCCCTAAATGCTTTTAATAAAATTTAATATCATTCCGTTTTAAATCACACGTTACCAAATGCACGTTAAGCTTCAATCCCCGCAGTAATTCTTCAGCCTTTACAATGTGCTCATTCAACCCAAATAATGTTGGAAGAACTAAATAAGTTCTAATATTAGGATTTCTACTAAATAAGTATAGCTTTTCTAAAGCATATCTAGTTTGGAATGTGTCTTTTGTTTGGACTTCATATATAATTGTCTCATAAGCATTAAAAGCATAAATATCTGGAATTTGCTCATTAATAGGAAGAGGTCTTCCGTAATGCCAGTTTATATGATCAGCTAATACGGAGTACCCACTACTAAGGTGTCTTTCAGAGATCAGTTTGATAATTTTCGAATGCTGATCCTCTTGTAAAGAATTCCTTTTCATATCTTTGTTACTCCCCTTATGTAAAAACTGGATAATATCTTGTGTTAATATGATATTACAAGTTATCAACAATAACAACGGAACAAATGTTCTAAATTGTTGATAACTTCTCAGTGTTTTCTTGTATTGACCGTATTTTCCCATTCGGTAGCGAGCATTTTACAAAATTCGATATAACCGCCTCTGGATTTTTGTATAATGCTCGAGTAATATTAAATTTTAACGTTTCTAATAGAAAGAGGACATATACATGAACAAACCATCCATATATGGATTAACATTGGAGCAGCTGGCTGCGTGGCTTGAAGAACGGGGACATAAGAAGTCTCGTTCTGCACAGGTGTGGGATTGGTTGTACCGGAAGCGGGTAACTCAATTTGCAGATATGACGGATGTGAATCCGGAATGCCTGAAGCTTCTGGAAGAGCATTTCGCTATATTGACGCTTGAAGTGCATACGAAACAGGAATCCGCCGACGGAACAATTAAATTTCTGTTTAAGCTGGTCGATGGCAATTTGATTGAAACCGTACTGATGAGACATAAGTTTGGTCTGTCCGTCTGTGTGACGACACAGGTTGGCTGTAATATTGGCTGCAGCTTCTGTGCGAGCGGTCTGATCAGCAAGAGTCGTGACTTAACGAGCGGGGAAATTGTAGAGCAGATCATGAAGGTCCAGCTTCATCTGGACCAAGCTGGACAGGATGAACGCGTGACTCATATCGTGGTGATGGGTATTGGCGAGCCGTTTGATAATTTCGAGCATATGTCGAACTTTATCCGTGTCGTCAAGGACCATAAGGGCCTAGCTATTGGCCCAAGACATATTACCGTTTCAACGAGCGGCATTGCACCGAAGATTATCGAATTTGCAGACAGCGATCTGCAGGTCAATCTGGCTCTTTCACTGCATGCGCCGAATAATGAGCTTCGGACCCGAATCATGAAGATTAACCGTGCTTATCCGCTCGAGAAGCTGATGCCTGCTGTTGATTATTATTTAGAGAAATCGAACCGCAGAATCACACTGGAGTACATCCTGCTCAAGGATGTTAACGACCAGAAGGAGCATGCGCTGGAGCTTGCAGAATTGGTAGGCCATCGCAAAAAAATGGTCAACGTGAACCTCATTCCGTACAATCCGGTGGATGAGCACAGCCAGTACCAGCGCAGTACGCAGGAATCGATTACGGCTTTCTATGATATTCTGAAGAAACAGGGCGTCAGTGTCAGTGTCCGTCTTGAGCATGGAACGGATATTGATGCTGCCTGCGGACAGCTGAGAAGCAAGCAGATCAAGAAGGCAGAATAACCAAGTTCATATTCTTATTGAAACCGGGAGTTCTCCACAGAAAAGCGTATCCACAGCAGGGATACGCTTTTTGACTAAGCCGCAGTCCTTTTTGCTTGTTATTTATCATAACAGGAGGCATTCATATGCATACTAAACTTAGTTTGATGAAGGATCTTGAAGCCATGGGGATTGACGGAAACGGAACGATCCTGGTTCATTCCTCTATGAAAAGCATCGGAGAGGTTGAAGGAGGAGCAGACACGGTACTGGATGCTCTCTCGGAATATATGAAAAAAGGGCTTCTCGTTCTTCCCACCCACACCTGGTCGTATATTAACGCAGATAATCCCAGGTTTGAAGTGGAGAATTCCCCTTCATGCGTAGGCATTCTTCCAGAGTTGTTCCGAAAACGCAAAGGGGTTATTCGTTCATATCACCCAACACATTCGGTGGCCGCGCTCGGGAAGGATGCAGCTTCATTTACGGCGGGTGCTGAACAGCTGGATACACCATGTCACCGTGAGTCGGCCTGGGGTAAGCTCTTGGACCGCAAGGCAGCAATTTTGTTGGTTGGTGTAGATCTGCGCCGAAATACATTTATGCATGGGATCGAGGAATGGGTGGATGTACCGGGGCGTCTTACAGAGGAGCATGAAGCGCTTGTTACTGTCTTGGGGGACGGGACGGAAATTCCAGTCCCTTCGCGGAGGCATAAAGGCCCTGCCTCATCCGAATATTTCGGTAAGGTGGATCACTTGCTGGAAAAATGTGGGGCGATGTATAAATCGCGCTTGGGGAATGCAACGGTTCGCGTGTGTGATACACTTAAGTTAACGGAAGTGATTGCGCCGCTGCTGCGATCAAATCCCCATTTATTTGAAGATCAGAAGCCTCTAGGGGAAGCTGGGGAATAAACGTTGTTATCCGATTTAGGGTACAATGGAATAAACCATGATTATAGGAGCTGGAGAAATGTCTAATGAAGAGGAAGTAATTGTCACTGCCGAGGGATATGCCAAGCTGGAAGAAGAGCTGAAGTATTTGAAAGGGCCAAGACGCAAAGAACTGGCTGAACGGCTGAAGCTGGCGATCAGTTTTGGGGATCTGAAGGAGAACAGTGAGTACCACTCCGCGAAGGATGACCAGTCGTTTATGGAAACCCGAATCATTATGCTTGAGAAAATGCTGACCAAGGCGAAGGTTATTGACGCGAATCAATTGGATTTAGACAGAGTAAATGTGGGCTCAGTTGTTGTCTTGAATGATATTGAATTTGCAGAGAAAATCGAGTATCAGATTGTCGGTCCGGCTGAAGCGGATGTGGCAGACAACAAAATATCCTATGAAAGCCCGCTCGGTAAAGAGCTCATGGGTAAAGAGGTAGGAAGCGAAATTAATGTAGATGCCCCAATGGGAATAATTAAATATAAACTGCTTGAGATCAAGGCATTGTAAGAATGGAGCTGTTCCAAAAGATCAAGGATCTTGCGGGATGGCTCCTTTTTTCTTTCCGTATTCCCTATGCCGATTTAGAAGGTCTGACTTAGGTTACACGGATTCTCACGTTTATTTATCTTCGGTTAACAAACTCAAAATAAATAAAAAGGGTGAGCTATTTTCATAGCTCGCCCTTTTCGTAATAACTCTCTATTAAACTTGGATAAAGAGGCTGAATTCCGGACCTGTCTTCTCAGGCTCCTGTGCCATTGTATAGCCATGCTTAACGACTTCCTCCGGTACATTACGGAATGCAGACGGGCAGTCAGAAATAACCTGAAGCAGCTGACCCTTCTTCATATCACGCAGAGCCTCCAGTGTGTAAATGACAGGATACGGACAAGATTCTCCACGAAGATCAAGTGTGAAATCAACGGACATTAGTATAATCCCCTTTCTTAAATCCAACGCCGAAGCGATAATTTTTTTGCCAGTAGACGGCAACAGCGAATCCAATTCCAAGTACGAGCAGTGTGACAATAAGTGCTGCGGCAGGACCCATGGTCGTAATCAGGTTTACCTTCGAACCGCTCTTTACAAGCAGGTTGTATATGCCAAGGTGATCCCATGCATAAGCAAGTCCGGTTGCGCCCAGAATGTTACCCACGAAGACAGGCAGGAAGACAATTTGTCCTTCCATCAGCCGGTACATCATTCCGGTTTCACAGCCGGCTGCCATAACGATACCAATACCGAACAGCAGGCCGCCGACAAAGGTACTTGGCGCAGCAATTTTTGTAACCGGGTCCAGACCGTATACGAGAATAATGATGAGTGTGGCAACCGAGCTGACAGCCATACCGATGATGATAGCTTTCGTCATGGCGGCACGGCCGCTGATCCACAGATCGCGGAACGCGGAAGTGAAGCAGATTTGCCCTCTTTCAATCAGTATACCAAACGCTGCACCGAAGAGGGCAGCCGTACCCAGCATATTTCGTCCAGTCGCAAAGAAGTAGATGATAAGGCCGGTATAAGCGAGCCCGATGATCGCGCCGGTAAGCGGCTGAATATTGCGTTTGGCTTTAGCAGATGAAGCCATGCCGCCTTTGGTCATGACGGGCTTACCTTTCCACCATCTCGTATTCACAACTTTAGCACCCAGAAATGTACCGAGCGCGGTGGCTACAATAAAGATCCAGGAGTGGAATGAGAATTGGGGAACCCCGGTAAAGAAGGCAGCGAGGTTACAGCCGAGCGCCATCCGTGCACCGAAACCGGCGATAATACCGCCGACAAATCCTTGTACATAGCGTCGTTTCTGCTTCGGAATGCGGATTTTGAAATTGCCGCTGAGCAGAATGGTGACCAGAGCACCAATAAACATGCCCCATACAATCCAGCCATCGGTCCGGGTCCATGTCGTTCCATCCATGCCAACAAGGTCAAAGTAAGCCCAGTCTGAAGTATCAACCCCGAAGAACTGCAGGATATGGCCCCCCAGACGTGTGAATTCGCCGGTTACCGCCCAAACGGTTCCCGTGATTCCGAAATATATCGCACTCAGGATCCCTGCAAGGGTCATGACAAGATAAGGACTCCAATAATTGCTGAACAACTTCGAATACATTTTTTTCACTGATTCTTGTATCTCCTTAATGGGTGAGAGTCCACAGCTCTCCCTTGTTTGGTAAAAAAAGCACAATTCTCATTTTACTACAAACTTACGCAAATGGAATGAAAATATTGCATTCATTTTCTGTTTGGGCTGTAATTGTTTTCCTTGCTGAAATATTGATCACGCTTGCAGCATTCTTGGCGACCATAATAATGTGTATAATAAGAGGTATAGCGTCTTGAAAGGGTGACTCACATGTTGACGATAAAGGAATACACTGCTGAATTGGTTAAAGATCCGTTCGGAATCCTGCCGGGGAAAAGATATGAGTTCGTGTTTGATCTGGACGTTCCTGAAGAGGACGAGCTGTTTCGTGAGAACGGAGTTTATGTACGGGTTATCTTTTTAGTAGATGAAGGGCAGTCACGCATTGTCAAATATGATTTCTATGAAAGAACGACCGATGCGTATCTTGATTTTGATATGGAGCAGGACGAGGAAGAACAGCTGACCGCCTTTTGTAAAGACAACTTACCGGAGTAGAGTAGAAAAAAGCATCCCGCGTGGACCCGCGTGGATGCTTTTTTGTTTGTTGTGAGTGGCAGAGGGATTGCTGTACCCGTGATAATCAAGTGATTATAAAGACAAAATAAGAGTGCTGCTATTGCGGTAGAAAATATATCTTGTCTTAGCCAAAATTTTACCGATATACTATATCTGCAGCTTCTGGTAACACAGAATCGTCAGCAATTTATTGTGGAGGGAAGTAGTCGGAGTACATGAGGAAGAACATTTTTAAAGGGAGTGTACGTTATTGTATCGCACTTCTAATTGCTGCATTAATGATTCAATGGATTGTCCCTTATCCTCAAGCCAAAACCGTTCAGGCTCCCGCATCATGCGGACTCGGTTGTATACGTTATGATGTTGTGGTAATCGGCAGTGAGATACAAGGGGTTCTGCTTGCCAGAGAAGCTGTGAAGCATGGTCTTGACGTCATTATTCTTGATCCCCGGAGTGAGTCGGGGGGTGAACTGGTAGGAGGTCAGATGCACTTTTTGGATGAGCCTAACGACAAGAACAAGAAGAGTCTGGTACAGGGCGAAATTAAAGAGTTGTTTGATGGCTTTAAGAAAGGATCAATTCGTAAGGCTTCTGAATTTAATAAATATTACAATAGTAAGATCAAGGGGATTTCGATCAAGAGCGGGATAGAGATCGAATCGGTGAAGACGATCAAGGTAAAAGGGTCACAATCTCTTCAATCTCTCACTTATCTTGTCAATGGCAAGCGTCATCAGGTACAGGCTAATTATTGGGTCGAGAATACGGACTTTAATGCACTGACAGGTAAGCTGGATGCTAAGCGGATTCCGGGTATGGAAAGCCTGTATAAGCCTTCATATGGACAAGAGCCGGATTACATGGCAGCAACGCTCATGCTTCGGTTCAAAAAGGTGGATTGGCGCAAGCTGCATCAAACGGTGCTGGAGAATTACCCACTTAGCAACGTTCAGAAGAAATATGGCCCGAACACCTATGTCGACTGGAATATTGCAACAGGCTTTAGCAACATTATGATGAAATATAAGCCGCAGGATTCCCAGATGGTTCTAAGAGGGATGAACACACTCGATCAGGGGCATGGCGAAGTGATTATGAATGCTCTATTGATATATGATGTCGATCCGTCCGACGAGAAGTCGGTTAAGAACGCGCTTAGTAAGGCCAAGGCTGAGGCGCCTTATGTGCTGGAGTTTATGAGAAAGAATATCCCTGGGTTCGCTAAGGCGGATCTGAACGGGTTCCCTGAATATTTGTACATTCGTGACTACAATCGATATGAGACAGAGTATGTACTGAAATATGAGGATGTAAAAAATAGCCGCATGTTCTGGGATAATGTGAGTATTGGCGGATATTCGATTGATCTTCAGGCGACCAGGCTGATCCCAAAAGGGATTGGGTTCGGAAAGACAGACCGATACGGAATGCCGCTGCGGTCATTCGAATTGAAATCCTATGACAATGTACTGGTTACGGGGAAAAATGTAGGAGCCGATGTTAAGGCCTACGGCAGTGCACGAATCATGCCGAATACGGCCCTGGCTGCCCAGACGATCGGAATCATTTTGGGAAGAGAGAAGGGTAAGAACCTAAATGATCTCACACCGGATGACTTCCGCCGTATTCATGCTTATTTGAAGAAGGATTACGGTATCGTACTGAATAAATAATGTTTAACATAAATGACGTGAAATGATATCTGTAAGAGAAGCTACAACAGACAATGGGGTATCAAGAGCATCAACAAGCCCCCGGACACCAATGAAGGCTTGGTATGGTCCGCCCGCGTATCAAAACAAAACCCACCGTCTTCTCAAGACGATGGGTTTGCTCACTCATAAAGCAAAGCGTCGCAATTATTTGTTCAAAGAAATATTAAATCTTGCCCCTGCATCGCCGGCAAAAACAATTGTACCTCCCTCAGGAAGCTTTACCTCGTTCTTGCCGCTTACAACCGTAAAGTTAATGCACGTTCCTTGAGCATCATACACCGCAAATGCACCGTTCTCCGGCATGGAGACGCTCAGGGTCTTGCCGGCTGCATTTTTCGGAAGACTGAACCATCTCGCCAGTCCGTCATTCTGGATAGACACTGTAGATTTTTTACCCTGGTACAGCGGCTTAAGCTGCTTCTCACTTACATACAGGCTGCCTGAGGCCTCGAAATATTCAACACCTTTTTGCTTATAGAATTGGAAGCCGTAAGTGTCCCTGCTGCCTACCCCCGGTATTTGATGCTGGGGTACTGCCGAGTCCGGGCCTGTTATTTTCTTATCGGCTGCATATCCAGGCAGATCCTTGTTCAAAGTAATTTGGAGGGATGGCTCCATTAAGAGATAGACCAGGGAAGTGTACTTTTCATTTAACGGGTAGTATGAATGCTGATCCCGCTTTGCCCATGCCTTTGCCGTGTCGGAAGAAACCTCCACCGGATCCAGCTTCTCCGCCATATAGCTTGAAACCGCCATTTGAGCAAAGCCCTCAAGGCTTGCGTATTCTCTATTCCATAAATATACGCGTCCGTTGTCTTCCTTTACAAAGCTCACTTTGGACACGCCGGTTTCATCAACAAATGTACCGTCGGCCGTGTATACATATTTGACTTCAGGATATCCCAGTATGCTTGGCATAGTGAGGCTCATATCTCCGTTGTCTGTAATCTTCACTAAAATCTGCTGACCGGTAGCTCCATAATAACCTGCATTCTGTAGAAGGTCACCTGGCATCTGAGCCTTAACCGGCTTGCCGAAGGACTTCCCGTCTTTCAATTGGGTAATTGTCCCTTTCTCTTTCATGGCTTGGAGCAAAAGCTCACTGGCAAGCATCTGATTCGTTGAACTGGAACCACCGGAAGACAGCACGGCTGCTGCCATGTTCTGCTCCGGAACAACGATGAGCGATGCATGATACAAAATCGTATCTCCACCTTTGACGAGCGCCTTCATCCCGTAATCATTGAACGGATACAAGTTAACGCTGTCCCAGCCGAGACCGTAGCCTAACATGTTATCCGCTTCATCCGGCCATAATCCCTTCTTATATTCCTCCTGCTCCATAGCTTTAACAGACTGCTGTGTCAGGATTCCTTCAGCCTCTCCCGTAAACACCGTGGAGAACCTCACCAGATCCTCAGCTGTAGAGTAAATGCCGCCGGCACCGATGACGTTGACCGTCTCGTTTGGAAGCTGAGCCGGATACGTCGGATAATAAAGGCCGGCCATTTTCCCGAGGTCAAGCTCATCCTGCGGTGTCTTCGTATGGGTCATGTTCAGCGGGCCGGTAAAATACTCATGAATAAAGGCTGTAAAATCCTTACCGCTGACTCTCTCTACTAAAATCTCTGCTAGAGTAAACCCGTCATTACAGTAAACTGAAAAAGCACCCGGATCTGCCTTCAGGGTCTGGGTCGACAATTGCTTCAACAGGTTGTCATGCGCATAGGTGTCGTTGTCTTCCAACAACATTGAATTAGCAAAGCTCGAGCCTTGCAGTCCTGAGGAATGATTCAGCAGCATACGAGGTGTGATTTGTTTGTAGCGTTCGTCCTTCATGCTGAAATCAGGTATGTATTGGACCAACGGAGTATCGAGGTTGACCTTTCCTTCATCAACCAGCTTCATGACGGCCGCTGTTGCAAACATCTTGCTCGTGGAGCCGGTGCCATACATCGTATCCTTGGTCAGCGGCTTCTTTCCTTCTATATCGTTGATGCCCGATTGGCCGGATACCTTGATCTCACCGTTATCAATCAGTGCGTACTGAACGCTGACCGTGCCGTATTTCTCGGTAAGCAGCGCAGCCTTCTCCGAAGCGATTTTGCTCAGCGTCTCATTCGGTGCAGCCGAAACCGCCGGGGATGCCATCACGCCTGCGGGCAGCAGCATCATCACCGTGAGTGAAACAGAGAGCAGCCAGGTTAATCTTTTCTTCAATGAAATGCCTCCTCTATATCTAGATTCATGTATAGTACGTTTTTTCAGGTGATAGGGTTCATATAAATTTATATTCTGCTAATTTTTGAGCCTGAAGAATCTTTTACTTCCTCTGCTGAAAGACTTTTGAACAAAACGGGTAAAGAGTTACTAGAATCAAAAAGGAGGCAGCTATGTTTTTTGACAACTGGTATCCCATAATACGTATTATCATCGTCGGCACACTCAGCTATTTCTCCCTTATCCTGTTGCTTCGCTCATCTAGCAACCGGGCACTTTCACAAATGAACGCTTTCGACTTTACCGTTTCCGTTGCTATCGGCTCGATTCTCTCAACCGTCATTATGGATACAAACGTCACTTTGGCAGAGGGACTGGCCGCTTTTGTTCTGCTCCTCACATTGCAATTTATCGTGAGCTGGCTTTCCATGAGATATTCCGCTGTTGAGAAAATTTTGAAATCAGAACCGCATTTATTGTTTTACCAGGGTAATTTTATAAATAAAGCCATGAAGAAGGCTCGCGTCCATAAGGATGATATTTACCAGGCTGCGAGAAAAGAGGGAATAGACAGCCTCGATTCCGTCGCTGCCGTTGTCTTGGAGGCAAACGGCAAATTATCCATCGTGCAATCAGATAAGAAAGGATCGATTGAAACGCTGAACAATGTTTAGAAACCGTAGTGTTAAAGATCTCATGATTAACATATTAAAAAACCGGTCTTTCCGTGGATTGAACTGCATCCTCTAAACTGGAAAGGGATAGGAAAACCCCGAATTAGGTCCGCTTTTTTAAAGTGTCCGCTATTCGGGGTTTAGTTTATATTTCTTACATCGATTTTAGATTTATCTGCGTCTCATATGCGTCTTCCTCTATATCTGCATGCCAGCCAAGCTGCTCCGCTACCCAGACAAGTGGAATCATCGTTGATCCGCCTATTAACTGCGGAGGGTATTCAATGTTGTGTGTACCGGAGGGTGTTACAGCTTCCGTGCTTCCAACTGTCATTTGGACCTTATGTCCGTCCTTTGACAGCTGCATTGTCCGGGTGCTTTTATCCCATGACCATTTGGCGTCAAGTGCTTTTACCGCTTCTTTCACAGGGACCATAAGATCTCTTCTTCCAGCCCATGCTCTGCTGGTGAACATGGTCTTTTCTCCACTTATTACAGCCACCATATTGCGGACTCCCGGTTCGGGTGTCACCATCGCATGAAGGGTATCTTCTTTAAGCTTATCATTCAATTTATCTATATTATCAGCGGTGACTCTGTACCTGCTGTCGTCTTGGCCAATCGCTTCTGCGATCCAGGAGTTCACGTCCTGCTTATGATGAGACAAGTCTTTGTACAGGTCCAGATTATAAGTCCAGTCCGATTCGGACTGAAAATCATACAGCTTCACATGGCCTTGAGCCTCCAGCTGTTCAAACATCCATTTCCGCATGGCAATCTGATTATCGAAGCGGGCAGGGTTACTCTCATACCACATGGTCTGGCGCAGGATGCTGTAAGGAGGATAATAGAAGTAAAACTCCACCTCGGGATAAGCTTTAACCAGTGACAGGATGTGATCTGTGAAGCTCTTCTGCACAACATCCAGGCTTTCTTCGTTAATGCCGAAATACACATCGCGCTGGCTGGCCTTGTCATAAGACTTCATCACTTCCCCTGCCCCGAAAACCGCTCTATTGTTCCAGTTATTCAAATATTCCAGCTCTCTTCCCTTGTTACCAAGCATTCTGCCGTACAAGCTCTTGAAGAGCTGATCATATACCGAATAATTAAACAAATATTTATAGTCATTCCACCATACCTCATCGTACATATAGGCTGGGAACTGCTCAGAGGCCTGCTTCGTGTTCGCTTTCAGCGAGAAGTAGTCGAGTCCCCACAATATTTTCTTTATCTTTCCGGTCTCAAGGGCGAGCTTGGCCGTATAATAATGCTCGTCTGCGGTAGAGCCTTCGATGGCCAGCTTCATTGCGGTTCCATCCAGCGCTTGTCCAACCTCCGACGGAAGGAAGTTCTGGGTCATTGAGGTTCCGATGATAATGATGTCATAGTCGTAGTTCTTGGCGAGTCCGGGATTCTGGTACCTGGCATCCGAGGATAGAAAAGGCTTATACCAGGTCGCTTTACGATAAAATTGCAGCGGGTCGAGCACGGCTGTTAAGGCAATAATGGCTGCGACCATTGCAATCGAGAGAATGCCGAAGCGAAACAGCAGCGCTTTTGCTCGGGAACTGCGGTTGTTGGCTTTTCGGGTGGATACATGCTTCGTTTTAGAGAAGACCGTAGTCGTTTTTGGGTTCACGAGGTTCCCACCTTCTTAGAAATTAAAGTACAGAAATTCAGAAATCCGGTTGAGATAAAGCAGGGACAAGACGAACATAACAGCCATAGCAAGACCAGTCTTCCAGCCGTGATTCATCTGATTGCGCAGCTGGGATGAATTCGGTGCGAAGAGCACAACTGGCAGAAAGATAGCGATCAGTACGATAGGGAATAAGATGGTGGTCCATGAATGCAGACCAGTCCCATTCATCCCGCTCATGCCTTTGAGTATACGAAGGGCCTGCTGCCAGCTCGTGGAGCGGAAGAATACCCATGCAACGTTAACAAAAACAAAGGTGATCAGCCAAGCGGCCCATACAGGCAGGGGTCTTCCAACCTTTGTCCATAGGCGGTGAATCGCCTGACCGAAGCCATGAAGTGCTCCCCAGATAATAAAGGTCCATCCCGCGCCGTGCCACAATCCTCCGATCAGGAAGGTAATGATGACGTTACGCATCGCGATCGCTTCTCCCCGGCGGTTTCCGCCAAGCGGAATATAGATATAATCCCGCAAGAAGCGGCTGAGCGTCATATGCCATCTTCTCCAGAAATCCTGGAGGTTCAGGGCTTTATAAGGGGAATTGAAATTCTCGGGCAGCTTGATGTTGAAGCAGAGCGCTACACCAATCGCCATATCGGTATATCCGCTGAAATCAAAGTACAGCTGAAGGGTGTATGATAAAGCAGCAGTCCATGAGTCTATGAAGCCTGTTGCAGAGGCGAAGCCGTCATTTGCGAACACTGCAAAGGTATCTGCGATCACCACTTTTTTAATCAATCCGATGCAAAATATATACATCCCTCTCGAGAGATTAGGCCAGTTCAGAACTTTATTACGCATCCGGTCGAACTGAGGCATCATTTCGCTGTGGTGAAGGATGGGACCTGCGATGAGATGCGGATAGAAGGTAACGAACAGCACATAACTGAAAAAGTTATATTCTTGCGCCTTTCCCCGGTAACCGTCAACGAGATAGGCGATTTGTGTGAAGGTAAAGAAACTGATGCCCAGCGGCAGGATGATATGAAGCAAAGGGATATCTGCGCCGGTGAGGTTGTTGAGATTGTCCAGGAAGAAGTCGGCGTATTTGTAGTATCCAAGCAGCAGCAGGTTCATGGTGATTCCGAAGGTAAGTATGAGCTTACGTCTTCGTTGACCGGCTTCCTTACCCCGGGAGGTTAAAAGGCGTCCAATCATATAGTTGAACACGATTGATCCAAGCAGCAGCGGAATATACTTCTCATTCCACCAGCCGTAGAAGAAGAGAGAAGAGAGGGCAAGCCAGTACTTGGACAGCTCTGTGTACCTGAAGCGGTTCAGCGTAAAGTAAACCATTAAAGTGACCGGCCAAAACATAAAAATGAACACATAAGAATTAAACAGCACTTGAGTTCTTCCTACTTTCTCCCTGAAATAAATGGTGCCATAAGGAATATATCGACTTAGAACATCTATATATGAATATAGTAATTATGGAATTTTTTTGATATAAATAATAGTCTTGACGGAAAAAAATAGGAGGTATAAACTATTTAAAATTTATCGCAGCGGGCAAGATTTCGGATATAAGATTTGGATAGATGATTATTAACGCACAAAGAAGGACTTCCGAGGGATTACGGCTTCGGCGTCCTTCTTTGTTTGTTTTTTATAAAAGGTGAATCTATTTACTTTCCTTCTTTCAACGGGACGCGAAGCTCATCATTCGGTTTCTCTGTCGTATATCTCCATGTGTAAATCTCCAGCTCGGATTTATCAAAATTCTTATATACGTCGATCTGCTTGTTGTTTCCGTCGCCTTGGAAGCCAACCATCACCGGTTTCCCGTACTCCGGATCGTTCCCTTTCAAATAATAGGTCTGATTCACGCCGCCAAACGCCGGATTTGTACTTGAGGACTCTACGTAAAGATTGTTGTCTTTCATATAGTAAGCCCATGTGATCGGAAATTCGCCAATGCTGGTGCTGATCGTCTGGCGTTTTTCTGAAATATCCGTTAAGCGGATCGGATCGCTGCTGCCCTTATGTTCATCAATACGGTAACTTGCAACCAAGGATAGAGGCTTATTTGCGAGCTCGGATACTTCAAGTCCGGACACTTCAAATCGCAGTTCAGTCTGACCCGGTTTTCCCGTACCATATTGGATGCCTCCGTCGAGCAGTTTGCCGCCTGCATCCAACTGATAATTTTTATATGGAACACGACTGTATTTCTCTTTATGGGTTAATATTAAGCGGACCTGCGTCGGTGTAACGATCATTTGACTGATTTTAGTCCCGGCAGCAACCTGATCCAGCGGAATGTTCAGGTTCTCCTTGAATGACCCATTCTCCAATTGTTTCTTGGAAAGGGCTAGATTTATATTCCATGGCCCCTCCGTTATTCCCGAGGTACGTTCATAGGTAATCTGGAACGTTGTACCCTTGGCACGTAATTGTCCTGATTCGAATACTTGCTGACTTATGAATTCATTCTTTCCTCCCGGTGTTCCGATTACAGGAGTCTCCGCCTCTTTAATTGGTTCTTCTTTATCATTTAAAGCCTGAATCCTTATCCATCTGCTCGCTTGTTGTTCAGGGTCCGTAAAGGTAACAGCGGATTGAAGCATCACTTTACCGTCTACTTGTTCGAATGATTGCAGCTTCACACTTTCGATTCCATCCTTATGGATTTGGATTTCTTGTGTCTTGGCGTCATCCGAATTGAAATGAATCGTCTGCTTGCCATCCCCGATAAAAATAAGATTTTCCACGGTAAACTCCATGTCGGCCTGGTTTCCATCCATGACCCAATCGGTTTCGAAAAAGCCTTGGAATACACCAAGCTCTTCATTCCATAGATGTGAATAGTTTCCTTCAATAAGCGTGCCCTTGTGATCTATTAGACCCATATTATCAAATCTCACATACTTCCCTTCTTGCTCCGCACCAGGATCCAGACTGTAGAGCAGGAAGGTCCGGTTCTCATCGGTGAAGGCGGTATGCAGCGTCAATGTCGCTCCGTTCTTCGTTATGGACTGGTTGAGGGTTTGCCCGAGACCCTGCTCCAGCGCCGACTTAATACCCGATTTATAGGAGAGGATACCAGACCAATCGTATTGAATTGCTGCATACACAGGCGTAGCCATCAGGGCAACGGATAATCCGGCGATAATGGCTGTTCTTTTTCGTTTCCGAGTACGCTGGGCTGCTGGTTCACTATCTAATATCAACATCTCATTCTGCTGGATGCTGTTCCACATCTTGTCGAAGTCGGGATAAGATGCGTGATTGGAGCCCTTCATCTGATTTTTTAAAACCTTCTCAATGCGTTCCATATTGCTTCTCTCCCTTCAAATGAAATCGGTGATTTTGGCGCTCAAGCTTTTTTCGCATGATGTTCAGTGCCTTGTGAAGTCTTGATTTCACGGTACCGACGGGAATTTCTAGAGTCTCCGAGATCTCTGAGACCGACAACTCTCCGATGTAGCGGAGGGTGATGACTGTCAGGAACTTTTCCGGTAGCTGATTCAGTAGTTTATCCAGTTCGGCAGCGTCCGTTTTCTCGAGCACAAGGGTGTCTATGGATTTGGAAGATGCTATGGCCTGATCGTAGAGCCACTGAACCTGGCCTTGCTTTTCCTGTTTGGTTTTCTGTTTTCGAAGAAAATTCAGACAGTGATTCACCGTGATACGCATGATCCAGGCACGCATATGCTCAACACTTCTCCAATCCTGGCGAAATACGCTGACGAATACATCGTGACAGAGGTCTTCTGCATCTTGAGTGTTACGCAGCATGTAATAGCATGTACGGTACACATCTTTGTTGTATGAATCGAATAGTTCACGTTCCGTTGTCAATGAAAGGGCTCCTTTCTATCGTGTTATGTAATATAAACAGATAACCTATTGAAAGGGTTCATTTTATTTTTCGATATTCCAGCAGCGTGATAGAGGTATTGATTTCCATGATATGTATGTTTTTATTCTAACAAAATAAATAATAGAGAGAGAAAGCCGTTTTTCCCCGATGCAGAAGACTGGTCAAGCCGTTCCCGCTCCGGTAACATAGAGAGTAACAAGTGAAATGTACAAGGAGGAGCTATGCTTCTACAATTCGGTTACTCGCAGTATGAGAGTAAAGTATATGAGACGCTCGTCACGAGCGGCGAGGCGATGGATGCATCGAGCATTGTGAAGCTGTCCGGTGTTCCCAAGGCCAAAATTTATGAAGTGCTTGACCGCCTGGTAGACAAGGGCATTGTAATGGATACCGTCTCAGGTAAGAAGCGCACCTATGCAGCCTTGCCTGTTGAGGCGATTATAGATAAGCTGACGCATGAATTTGAGAGCGATATAAGAAAGCTTCGTTCTGCCGGTGTCCGTAAAAAAGTGACGGATGATCAGGTATGGAGCTTGAAATCTCACAGCTCTATTCAGGCGACCTGCAGACAGATGATTGAGGAGGCGAAAGGATCCATTCTCATCTCCATGTGGAGCGATGAATTCAGCGAGGTCACGGATCTGCTGAACCGTAAAGAGTCGGAAGGCGTGCGTGTAGAAGCATTGGTGACAGGTGACGACCACCCGGAAGCGGCCTTATCCAAGCTGTATGTGCTGAACCCTATGGCTGACCATGATAAGCTGGAGCAGTTTATCCTTCTGGTGACAGACACGAAGGAGCTGCTGTTCGCGGGCGTCGAGCAGGGGAGCTGGCAGGCGATCCGGACACAGGCGCAGCCGTTCGTGAAGGTATTTGCTGAATTCTTCTATCATGATATGGCCTTGACCGCATTCAGCCGTAAATATCCGGAAGTCATGCAGAAAGACGATGAGATCAAATCCCTGCTGCTTCGATTGCGTTATTAATACAAAATACGACGAAGAAGCCCCCGGCTCTAAGGCCGGGGGCTTTTCTTATATAAGCTGTTTCTGAAGACTGTTTCTATCGTCTTGCGTAATTGCTACAGCTGATCTGCGGTTTGGGACGAGGCTGGAGCAGCTTGCTCCTTGGCGGAAGCGGAACGGCGAGTCAGTGAGAAGGCTGCGACAGCAAAGGCAAAGGCAGCGATGATGCCGCCAACCCAAGGATTGTTTGCGACTGAGCTTTGGCTGATTACCGTACTTCCGATTACGGAGCCAAGCGCAATGCCCAAGTGAAGCATGGATGAGTTCAGGCTGAGCTGAGTCTCGGCATGATCCGGAGCCAGCTGAAGCAGGTAAGCCTGCTGCGCCGGAGATATGGCCCAGCTGAGCGCACTCCATATCATCATGGCGATAAGGAATACCCAGATTGAGATTTGTGCAGTCAGCATCACCAGGAACATGGATACCGAGAAACAAGCAACAATCGTGAGAATCGAGCGCTTCGTTCCGAAGCGGTCAGATATCCAGCCGCCAACTCCGCCGCCGGATACGGCAGCGATGCCGAACAGGAAGTAAACGACACTCATCATACCGGGACTGACGCTGAATGTTGACTCTACATAGGGCTGCAGGTATCCATACAAGGTAAGGTGACCGGTGAGCATCAGGAAGACAATAAGCTGAGCGCTGATGATTTTACTGTTTTTCAAGAGGCTGAGCTGCTCGCGCAGCGGTACAACCGGGCTTGGGGCGGTTCGCTTCGTGAATAATGCAATGCCTGCCATGGATAGGAGGCTAAGCAGCGCAATGACGAGAAACGGAGCGCGCCAGCCGTAAGCATTACCGATCATGATGCCGAGCGGAACGCCGAGCACCAGTGATCCGCTGATCCCCATATAAATAATCCCGATAGCCCGTCCCTTGTGAGACGCCGGTACAAGTGAAGCAGCCATCGTGACGGACAACACAACAATAACGGACCCGCTCATCGCGGATATGGCCCGCGCAGCAATAATGGCCCCATAGCTGGATGTGAAGGTTATGATCAGATTGCTGAGCATAAATACAACCATGGTGTACAGATAGAGCTTCTTCCGCTCCATTCTGGAGGTCAGATTAATCAGGATCGGTCCTGATATTGCGAAGGAAACAGAAAAGATGGTTATAAATTGACCTGCAGAGCTGACGGAGATATGAAGATCGTCAGCAATGAGATTCAGAATTCCGCCAACGATCAGCTCAACCATGCCGACAACAAATGCGGCAATGGCTAGTATATAGACTCGAAAATTCAAAAATTCACATCCTTATTTCATTAGAGTATTTCATTTAAGTTACCACCATTATAGTAACCTTTACCATAGGGTGCAACCTTTTTTCTCTTGGTCAAGCAATATGTTCTTTTGAGCCGATTTAAAGTCATGCATGGAGGATAGCCTGCCACATTCCGCCATGGTAATATTTTGGTGATACTATTTTATTCAAAAATGACTTTTCTATCCCGCTTAAAGACACTTGCTGGAGGTGGATTTGCGAATATGGACAGGCCCCAGATGGTCATGCGTGATCGTATCCTTTTTCCGGATACGTCTTTTCCGTTTACGGCCTCGACGACGGAAGGGGTACACCCCGGATTTCAGCGGTTGCATTGGCATCAGACTTTGGAGATCAACTACATTCGGAGCGGCAGCGGCTATTATCTTATCAACGGAATGAAAATTCCTTTCGAAGAGGGAGACCTTCTCTTTATTAACAGTAATGACTTACATCGGGCCTTTGAAACGAAGAGTCTGCAGATGGATATTATGATGTTCGAGCCTTCACTATTGGCGATTGATCTGAAATACGATCCGGATCTGATGCGGCCCTTCCGTGAAGCCGGCGTATATTTGAGCCACGTCATCAAACATGATGAGCCGATTACATCAGAGCTGGTCCCATTGTTTCACCGAATGATGGAGGAGAACCGAAACAGGGAGGCTGCATTTATGAGCCTGGTCCGTGCGGACCTGATTCGTTTTCTCGGGCTTACCAATCGTTATTTGCACAAAACACCACAGCAGGCGGTTCAACTGCAGGTCAAGCAGCGCGGCATGCATGCGCTGCGGAAGGTGCTGCATACGATGGAGCTTAATCTCAGCTACGGCTGGACGCTGAATGAACTGGCTGACCTGGCTCACTTAAGCCCTTCCCGCTTCAGTGCCTTGTTTCATCAGACGGTCGGCACTTCCCCTCTGAATTATTTAATCCAACTAAGACTGACGCAGGCCATGCATTTGCTGGAGACGACAGATATGAAAATTACAGGCATTGCCGAGGAGTGCGGATTCCGTAATTTATCGAATTTCAATCGGTTGTTTAAGCTTCATATTGGTCTATCGCCAAGTGAGCTGAGAGGGCAGTCGTAAGAAAATAGGACCTCTTTAGAACACAGTAAGATTGTATCAGTTCTTGCTTGCATAACAGTAGTGTGGAAGGCTGCAAAAGTCTATTCTGGACATATGGCAACAGTATGACCCCCGCAAACAGGGAAGAGGAGGAAGCTCATGAGGAGGTACCTTGGCGTAGATGCCGGAGGGAGCAAGACTCATGCCGTCGTGGTGGATGAGCGCGGCAACGTGCTGGGCAAGGGAATAGCCGGTAACGGGAACCATCAGATTGACCGCGATGGAGCGGAGAGGAATATCGGGGCTGCTTGCGACGCAGCTTTATTGGAGTCTGGAATGACGAAGGAAGAGATCAGCTTTGCTTATTTTGGATTGGCCGGGGCCGATCGCGAGCCCGATTATGACATCCTGCGTCCCATGATTGGCAGCATGGGTTATCCCAAGTATGAGATTGCTTGCGATACGATGATCGGTATGCGTGCCGGAACGGATCGTTCCTATGGTGCAGCCCTCATCTGCGGAACCGGGTTTAATAGCGCAGCCCGCAATAGAGCTGGCGAGGAGCTGCAATATGGCGGTTTT
>NZ_CDSE01000007.1 GCF_001373415.1 Paenibacillus dakarensis
ATCCCTCTCTCTCCGCCATTCATATAACTTAATTGCAAATTCCAATGTTGTTATGGCGGCGTAGCTCAGCTGGCTAGAGCGTACGGTTCATACCCGTGAGGTCGGGGGTTCGATCCCCTCCGCCGCTACCATACATACCTGGAGGCTTAGCTCAGCTGGGAGAGCATCTGCCTTACAAGCAGAGGGTCGGGGGTTCGAACCCCTCAGCCTCCACCATTGGATTTTTTGAAATGAATATGCCGGTGTAGCTCAATTGGTAGAGCAACTGACTTGTAATCAGTAGGTTGGGGGTTCAAGTCCTCTCGCCGGCACCAGTTATTTTAAATGCGGAACTGTGGTGTAGAGGCCTAACATGCCTGCCTGTCACGCAGGAGATCGCGGGTTCGAATCCCGTCAGTTCCGCCATTTATTTTAACAAAAACTAAATATGGCTCGGTAGCTCAGTCGGTAGAGCAGAGGACTGAAAATCCTCGTGTCGGCGGTTCGATTCCGTCCCGAGCCACCTTTCAACTCTGGAGGATTAGCGAAGTGGCCAAACGCATCAGACTGTAAATCTGCTCCCTTACGGGTTCGGTGGTTCGAATCCATCATCCTCCACCAGTTTTAAGAGCCATTAGCTCAGTTGGTAGAGCACCTGACTTTTAATCAGGGTGTCGAAGGTTCGAGTCCTTCATGGCTCATCACAGAAGTCGTCAACAATGTTGGCGGCTTTTTTGTATTTCAGTTCTTTGGATATTTCAGTTCTATGAATATTTCAATTCTTCGAAAATTTCAGTTCCTTGTAATAGATATGCTAAAATAATAAAAAAAGACAAAGTGGTGGAGTCAAGCAATGACGGAGATAGCGCAGATACTACAGAGTTTGAAGAGTACGCTGGATATTCCTATGACCCTTAAATCGCTGAATGAGAAAGAAGCCAGAATGTTTTTGAACTCCATGACCGTGGATGAACATATGGCTGCCGATATAACGAAAAAAGAAAAATCAGTAAGTGTACTGCCCGCACCAGGGGCCTTTTATATTACTAAGCAGGGAGAGGTCTGGTTCGCAACACCAGAAAGACATGAGCCTCTTACTGTAATAGCAGCACCAGCTGATCAGGTTACAGAGACCGAGGTTAAATTGATTGGCTTGCTGCTCTCTAATTTATCTGACTCAGACGCATCTGCCAAAAACCCGCGCCATAATAGCAAGGGTGAAGAGGAGCAATACGCTCAAATGCTGGGCGAATGGCTGCAAGAACGCATAAAGGTTGATGATTATCACGCCAGCCTGCCAGAAGAATACAAAGGGAATATTTCCTTAGTGGATCATATGACTCCCTTTTTGCTCGTTAATGAAAGCGAGCATCCGGCACAGACAACATTTAAATCGCTGCAAAGGCTGCTCCGCAGTTATTTTGGCGGTGAGATTGTGTTAATTCCACTGCAGGATAAGGTATGGATTATTCTTGCTGATCCGCACCTTCTGGATGACCTGGTGGATGATAAAGATGAAATCGCAGGTGAAGGAGACCAAAATTTACTGGAGCTCTTTTGTATGGGGCTGTACGAATTGGTCTCTAACGAATGGGTGGGAGACTTTCATATTGCGGCCATGCCGACAATCAATGTTCAAAAGGATCTTCCAAATGGGCTAAGAGAGCTGCGTGAAACGATGGTTATCGGTCGGACATTTCAAGTGAAAGAGCGTATTCATCTATCAAATGGGCTTCATCTGGAGCGCTTATTGTTTAGTATACCTGAAGTACAGCGGAACCGGTTCTTAGAGGAGTATGCCGGCCATCATGCAGGAATATTTGAAGATGCAGAGACACTGTCGACGTTGGAAAGCTTTTTTGAATTAGATTGTAATGTGAGTGAAACCGCCAAGCAGTTGTATATTCACCGCAATACGCTTTTGTATCGTCTGGATAAGATTAAACAAGAGACTGGGCTGGATGTTCGAAGCTTTGGTGATGCGGTTTTGGTGAAAATAACTCTCCTATTGTATAAAGTGACGAAAAGGAAATAAGATTTTTGTGCAGTTTGTGTATAGTCAGTCAGAAGTCTATAGGTTAATATTAAGTCTATAAAATGTATTCGATTTCATAACATTTATGAGGGGGCAAAAAAGCATGGCAGGCGTACGTTTAGAGCACATTTTCAAGAAGTATGCAGGAGCAGATAAGGCAACAGTAGCTGATATTAACCTTGATATTAAAGATAAAGAGTTTTTGGTATTGGTAGGACCTTCAGGTTGCGGTAAATCCACAACTTTGCGGATGATCGCAGGACTTGAAGAAATTACTGAAGGAAAACTCTACATTGGTGACCGCGTAGTTAACGATGTAGCACCTAAAGACCGTGACATCGCGATGGTATTCCAGTCCTACGCCTTGTATCCGCACATGAATGTGTATCAGAACATGGCCTTCGGCTTGAAACTTCGTAAAGTTAAGAAAGAAGAAATCGACAAGCGTGTACGTGAAGCAGCTAAAATCTTGGATATCGGACACTTGCTTGACCGTAAACCGAAAGCTCTTTCCGGTGGTCAGCGTCAGCGTGTTGCCTTGGGCCGTGCGATTGTCCGTGATCCGCAAGTCTTCCTGATGGATGAGCCTCTCTCCAACTTGGATGCTAAACTTCGTGGTCAGATGCGTGCTGAAATTACGAAGCTCGTTAAGCGTCTTGAAACGACTTGTATCTATGTAACGCACGACCAAACTGAGGCTATGACAATGGGTGACCGTATCGTAGTAATGCACGATGGTATCATTCAGCAAGCTGATTCTCCAGAACAGCTTTACAATAGCCCAAGCAACTTGTTCGTAGCAGGATTTATCGGTTCTCCTACAATGAACTTTATCCACGGTAAATTGTCTGAGCAAAACGGCGGCGTGTACTTCACAGCTCAAGGCTTGAACGTTCAAGTGCCAGGTGGTAAAGCTCAGCTTCTGAAGAACAAAGGCTATATTGGTAAAGAAGTAATTCTTGGTCTTCGTCCAGAAGATATTCATGAAGAGCCAGTGTTCCTGGAAGCTTCTCCGAACACAATCTTTACTGCTAAAGTTGATGTTACCGAGAACTTGGGTCACGAAATGCTCTTGTACCTGAGCGGTCTGGGTGCTGATACCGTTATCGGACGTGTAGACGGACGTTCTACAACTCGTGAAGGTGACAATGTTAAATTGGCAATCGACATGAACAAAGTTCATATCTTTGATAAAGAGACTGAACAGAATGTTTTGTTGGGAGAATAATTCCCAGGCAGTCGGCATTCTAGAAAAAACCGCCCTCTGGGGCGGTTTTTTTGTTTGATTGAAGGGCAGTTTAAGAAAATACAACAATTAATCGCTAATAGGACCCGGTAAGGAGATCCTGTGGTTGTTCTCTATTGCATAAGGTGACAATCAAGATTAATTTAGGAGACAAGCAGGGCTGGAAATCAGTCAAAATCTCCTAGTTGGAAGAAACGGGGAACATTGCATTTAGTGCCATTATCCTTTAAGATATCAGGAAGAAAGCTTACATAGTTGATCCGGAATGAGTATCTAAATATTTAAATAAGAAGAAAATGAAGGAGTGTTATGGCTATAGCTATTGGTCTATCTGGAGAGAAAGACCGGCCGGCTAGCTATCCATTATAATCCATTACAAAATACATGTGTGAGCGAGGTCAGCAGTTGGCTGGCTAAGCGAATGATGATTAACATACGAACGAAAAGGGGTACAACCATGGCCAAAAAAGTGAAAGTCTCTGAGCTGGTGCAGCAATTCCAACTGGAAGTGATCTCAGGGGAAGCAGGTCTGAAGCGCCAAATTACAACAGACGATCTTAACCGTCCTGGTCTGGAAATGGCAGGATATTTCGAATATCACCCACGCGAACGGGTTCAGCTGTTGGGACGCACAGAATTAGCTTTCTTTGCAATGCTGAAGCCGGAGGAACGCCGGGATCGCATGCGCAGTCTCTGCACGGACGAAACACCGTGCATTATTATTACCCGCTCGCTGGAGGTTCCGGAGGAGCTGATTGAGGTCAGCAGTGAGAAAGACCTGCCCGTACTGAGAAGCAGTATGGCGACAACGATATTAACGAGCCGGATTACGGGCTTTTTAGAGCGCAAGCTTGCCCCGACTACGACCATTCACGGCGTTCTGTGTGATGTATATGGTGTGGGGATGCTGATTACAGGTTCGAGCGGTATTGGTAAAAGCGAAACCGCACTGGAACTCGTGAAAAGAGGACACCGACTCATCGCGGATGACGCGGTTGAAATCCGTCAGACGTCAGATTTTCAGCTGCACGGTACAGCACCAGAATTAATCCGTCACTTGCTGGAAATCCGCGGTGTCGGCATTATTAACGTCATGACGCTGTTCGGTGCGGGTGCAGTTCGTAATAATAAGCGGATCACATTGGTCGTGCGTCTGGAAGCTTGGCAGCAGGATAAACAATATGACCGTCTGGGCCTAGATGAAGAAACGACTCGTATTATTGATACGGATGTCCCTCTGGTTACAATTCCGGTTCGTCCAGGACGAAACTTGGCTGTTATTATTGAAGTCGCTGCTATGAACTACCGTTTGAAACAAATGGGTCTTAATGCGGCTTTACAGTTCACGAATAAATTAACGGCTACGATTGCTGACGATATGGATGATTTAGACTAAGGGGGGAATTGAATGTCTACATTGCTGATCGATCCGGTTGCCTTCTCAATCGGATCGCTTCGCGTCCATTGGTACGGTATTATTTTGGGATTGGGCGCTCTGGCGGGGCTTCTGCTTGTAATCCGTGAAGGGAAACGCTTTGGCATCCCGCAGGAATTCTTCATGGATCTTCTGCTGCTTGGTGTACCTTCAGCCATTATTGGCGCGAGGATTTATTATGTGGCTTTTAAATGGGAAGATTATAAGGATAACTTCCTGGATGTATTTAAAATATGGAACGGCGGTATAGCAATATACGGGGCCCTGATTGGAGCCATTATATGTGCGATTATCTACACACGTTATAAAGGCTATAATTTTTGGCGAATTGCCGATTTATGTGCGCCTTCGCTGCTGGTAGGACAGCTTATCGGCCGCTGGGGCAACTTTGTGAATCAGGAAGCATACGGGGGACCTGTGGAGGAGTCATTCCTTCGTAATAATCTTCATCTGCCGGACTTTATTGTAAATCAGATGAATGTTGAGGGAGTATTCCATCATCCAACCTTTTTATATGAATCATTGTGGAACTTGTTAGGACTCATTCTATTACTAGTACTTCGCAGACAGAAATTTTTGCGTGTGGGTGAGCTGTTCATCGGATACTTCATCTGGTATTCCATCGGCCGCTTCTATATTGAGGCTGTACGCACAGACAGCTTGGCATTTCAGGGAGCTTCGTACGTAGAGGCGATCATTAATGGCTTGTGGAGTCCAATGAAATGGCTCGGCTTTGAGCAGGGTTATTTAGATCCAGCCTATGGTAATATACGGATTTCGCAGCTGTTGCCGGTGCTGATTGTCATTGCGGGAGTGATCTGGATTATTGTAAGACGGGTTACGGGAAGGGCGAATGTACGTTATCTGGACCCGATCGTATGCTCCAAACCAGGTTCTGCTCCAACACCGGAAGCGGCACTTGACCGCAAATCACAGCAAGGAAGTAAGCCGAAGAATCATCAGGGGCCAGCCCCAGACCAAGGCGCAGTCCGTGAGTGGAAAGACGATAAAGTGAATGCGGCAGAAGCCGGGGGTTCCACCGGAAATGAGGGTAAACAGATAGAGGCGGAGGACAAAAAGGAGTAGGCAGCATGATAGAAACCGTACTATTTGATCTTGATGGCACGATTATTGATACCAATGAATTAATCATAGCCTCGTTTATGCATGTATTTGAAAAGGGGCCAAAAGGCCCTTTAACGAGGGAAGGAATTATACCGCATATGGGCACAACACTGGAGCACCAGCTTCAAACTTTCTCTGGAGTGGAGGACGTAACTGAACTGGTTCCTATGTATCGTGCTTATAATCAACAGCATCATGATGACATGGTTCGACCGTTTCCTTACGTAAACGAAGTAGTGGAATGGCTCCATAGCAAGGGTATCTCTATGGGGATTGTTACGACCAAGATAAGGCCAAGCACACTCATGACTCTAGAGAAATTCAATCTGGATAAGTATATGTCTGCGGTGGTCACCGTGAATGATGTGGAGCATCCAAAGCCCCATCCTGAACCGGTACTCAAGGCAATTGAAAAGATTGGCTGCAATCCGGCAACAACGCTCATGGTAGGCGATAGTACCGTAGATATTCAGTCAGCCAAGGCTGCCGGTGCGTTAGCTGCAGGGGTTTCCTGGTCGCTGAAGGGCGAGCAGCTGCTGCGTGATCACGGAGCAGATTATATTTTGAAGGATATGCGAGATATTTATACGATTGTAGGACAGAAACAGGAATAGGAGCCGGGTGCCATGGCTAGAAATGTGACCCGCCACCCCATAGACGGACATAATGCGCTGTGGCATATTTATCGCACGGTGAGTCCGATCAAGGGAGTTAAAAACTTTATTTTTGTTCAACTGGCACGGTATTGCCCTGTACTGCCAATGAAGAACTGGATCTATCGGAATATCCTCGGGATGAAGGTTGGTAAGCATACAGCTTTTGGACTCATGGTTATGGTGGATGTATTTTTCCCGGAGAAGATTACGGTGGGCGAGAATTCGGTTATTGGCTATAACACGACAATCCTTGCTCATGAGTATTTAATAAAGGAATACCGACTTGGCGAAGTTGTCATTGGTGAAAATGTACTGATCGGAGCGAACACAACCATTCTTCCAGGCGTTACGATTGGTGACGGAGCGGTGGTTGCAGCCGGCGCGGTTGTACATAAGGATGTTGCCCCGGGAGCCTTTGTAGGAGGGAATCCGCTGCGGGAGCTCAAACGGGCAACACCGGAAGACGAGTCAATTTGAGACAATATGTTGTCACAGGTTCCAATAGAGTCTGTTTTATTGTAAAATAAGTAGGGCAAACAACAGGTGAAAAAATGAATGGTCCCCCTTGGTATATCTCCTTGAGGGGCTTTTTCGTTGGCAGGAAAGTGAGTACTTCAATCACAGCTATTCATGTTGTTAGGAGCAATTCAGTTATCAGCCGCTGCGCTCTATTGTTATGAACGACAAGCCGAGCGTATTTTGATGCTGCTGTTTGCGGGTCTGTTTCTACTCTATTTTCTAAAGGAGAAATTAAAAGTATGGGAACACCTCAAATTAGGAAGGAAAGGCTGCCGCAGCTGGATATTTACCGGGCCCTGGCTATTCTGGGCGTGCTGCATGTGCATGCGACATCTTTTGCAACAGTGGATGCGATCGATTCTCGTTTCTACTATATTATTAACTTTCTGAACATATTTTTTAAGTATGGAACACCTTCATTTATCTTTCTGAGCAGCTTTGTGCTGTTCTACAATTACTATGATCGTCCATTGACGAAGAACCTGATCGGTACGTTCTATAAAAGACGGCTGTTGTACATTTTGCTGCCTTATTTGCTGATCTCGATCGGTTACTTCTTTGTCCGGTTATATCAGAACGGAATGCTGAACAGTTCATTAGATC
This sequence comes from Paenibacillus dakarensis, assembly GCF_001373415.1. Taxonomy (GTDB): domain Bacteria; phylum Bacillota; class Bacilli; order Paenibacillales; family Paenibacillaceae; genus Paenibacillus_AQ; species Paenibacillus_AQ dakarensis. The sequence continues at coordinate 7,599 of NZ_CDSE01000007.1, forward strand.
TTAGTGCACAGATTCCTGTGTTCCTGGAGAGATTGGCTAGAGGTCAGAACTATACGCACTTATACTTTGTGTTTATCAGTTTACAGTTCTATATTCTGTTCCCGATATTCCTGAAGCTGTTCAAGTCATCCCGCTTTCTGGTGCGCTGGGCAGTGCCGATTGGATTCCTGCTCCAATGGGGCTTTATTATCATGAATAAGCTTGAATGGAAAATCACAATGAAAGGAAGTCTTTCGATTTCCTACCTGGCTTACTATATGCTGGGTGCTTATCTGGCGATTAACTATGACAAGTATAAAGTATGGTTGACCTCAACGTGGAAGAATCAAACGAACCGTCAAAAGATGGCTACCATTGGACTGTGGGGCGGCTGGCTGCTGCTTGCACTGACACATGTGCAGATCTGGTATAATTCACGTCTTCATGGAGCAAAATATGACTCATTATTATATGAATTTTTGTGGAACATGCACACGATCTTCTCGGCCATCGTATTGATGCAGGCTGCGAATTGGCTGTATAAAAGCGGATGGAAGAAGATTATTGCTCTGTTAACCCGAATTGGTGAGCTGTCTTTTGCCATCTATCTGGTTCACCCGCTATGGCTTGCGTTCTACCGTATGTTCGACTTCAATCTTAATCCGGTTACGGATGATTATCTGATCTGGATCTACGGTGGTATGCTGTCTGCGTTGATCGTGAGTGCATTGGTGGTTCAGTTTATTCTAAGACGCATTCCAGGAGCATGGATGCTGCTCGGCAGCGTTCCGCGTTCCTTGAAGCCTAAAGATCCGGCAAAAGGAGTTCAAACGAAGCCGGACACCGGGAAGAAATCGGCGGGAATGTAAGTATAATTTCATAATGACTCTAGCGTTAGGGTCATATTCAAGGGGCTATCCCAAAAGATCTGGTATCTTGCGGGAGGGCCCCTTTTTTCTTGTTGCTCGGGCGCTACGGGTACGAATCATTCCTCCCATCGCTGTTGTCCTCCAAAGTAAGGTGGAAATTGGAGGACAAAGGCTTATCCTTCCGATGCAGCTTTCCTTTGGAAAGCTTTTAGCTTCTTCGGAATAGATTGTTTTATTTCTACTCACCTTGTCAGGCGACGGTAGGTTATAATGACAGGAAGCGAGAATGGTTTAATTTCCCTGCTAAATAAATTGGTTAATAGACTTTATAAGGATTTGCTTGTTAACCGATTGACGATAAGAGTGAATCCATGGTAACATATCCAATATTCTTTAATTTGTTATCGTATTAGCACTTTAATGTGATGAAGGTATGGTTAACGAGATCATTATAGACTTGAGGTGTACGTCATGTCCAAACCTAAAGGCTTTGAAAAACCGGCTGGTGTCAGGGATTATCTCCCTCATGCGGCAGCAAGATTGCGCCAAATTGAACAGCAGGTCCTAGCATGCATGGACCGCTGGGGTTACCAGCAGATTATGACGCCGACGATCGAATATTACGATACGGTTGGTGTCGCCAGCTCGACGTCAGACCAGAAGCTGTTCAAGCTGCTCAATAACCGGGGTACAACGATGGTCCTCCGTTCTGATATCACGGCTCCGATTGCCAGGGTTGTGGCATCCTTGCTGAAAGAAGAACGATTGCCGATTCGTCTGTCTTACCACTCCAATGTATTTCGTGCGATTGAAGAGGAGGCCGGGAGGGAGGCGGAGTTCTTCCAGACCGGTGTTGAGCTTGTAGGAGATGACTCGCCGGATGCTGATGCAGAGGTTGTAGCGCTGGCGATTGAATCACTGCAGGCATCCGGTGTGGAGAGGTTTAAAATCGCTCTTGGACACGTAGGCTTCCTGAACGGATTACTGGAGGAAGTACTGACTGAAAGACCTCAGGATCAAGAGAACCTGAAGCATGATCTGCTCAATCGGGACTATGTCGGGTATCGAAATACCATTTCCGGTCTCGCACTGACAGACAGCCAGGCAGCGAAGCTGGAAGGTATTCTTCGGCTGCGGGGCGGCCGAGAGGTCTGTGAACAAGCGCTGGAGCTTAGCGGTGATCCGTTGGCTCATTCCTCGATTGACCATTTATGCAAGGTGTGGGAAGTGCTTGAAGCTTATGGTGTTTCGGAGCATGTGCTGATTGATCTGACGATGATCGGAGACTTTTCTTATTATACGGGAATGATTTTTGAAGGATACGCGGCTGAGATCGGATCCCCTGTAGCAAGCGGCGGACGTTATGATAAGCTGCTTCAGCAGTTTGGTCGGAATGCGCCGGCGACGGGATTTGCCTTAAAAACGAACCGGATTCTGGATGGGGTGCAGGTGGAGCAAGCATCCGGGCCGCTTCCGGTACGGATTGAATATACAGCACAAAAGCGTAAGGAAGGCTTGGCCGAGGCAGCTCGGCTAAGGAGTCAGGGGAACGTTGTAGTTACCGCATTATTTAGCGGAGATGGTGAGGAAGACCATTTTGCTATACACGATAATGCTTCAGAGAGCGGACTGCTTTATCAAGGGTATTCGGAGATTATCCGATTCTCATAAACGATATCTTGACATAAGGAGGTGCGGAGCATGGCAGAAATATTAAAAGTCGCTATGCCTAAAGGAAGAATCTATAAGAAGGCATCCGAGTTATTCCGGTTGGCAGGACTTCCGATTCCGATGGATGTGGATGATACTCGAAGGCTGGTTATTTCGCTGCCGGAAGCAGGCATGGAATTCATTCTGGCTAAGCCGGTCGATGTGCCTACCTATGTGGAATACGGTGTAGCCGATATCGGCATCGTAGGCAAAGATGTACTTATGGAAGAGAATAAGGACGTATATGAGCTGCTTGACCTCGGCATTGCGAGATGCCGGATGTCCGTCATCGGGCTGCCGAATTGGACCCCGGGCATTCAGCAGCGGGTGGCGACGAAATATCCTAATGTAGCATCACAGTATTTCCGGGAGCAGGGGCAGCAGGTTGAGGTTGTAAAGCTGAACGGATCGATTGAGCTTGCACCGCTGATCGGGCTGGCCGATCGAATTGTCGATATGGTGGAGACAGGACAGACGCTGAAGGAGAATGGGCTGGTGGAGATGAACAGTCTGTTCGAGATTACGAGCCGGCTGATTGCGAACCGGGTGAGCTACCGAATGAAGAATAGAGAAATCCAGGAGCTGTGCGACCGCCTGCAAAAGGTGATCGTGGCTGAAGAAGCGAATAGATAGGGAAATTGAATGGCTAGCACCAAGCACGAAGAGGAGAGGTAGGGAGGAATCTAGGATGAAAGTGGTATCGGTACGGGATTTCAAGCTGCAGCGGGAGAGCGATTACGGAACACCGGAGCAGAATGAAACGGTAAAGGCTGTGGTTCAAGCGGTACGTGCTGAGGGGGATGCCGCGCTGCTGCGTTATACCGAGCAATTCGACAGCATAAGGCTTGAGGCACATCAGCTTCGTGTGACGGAAGCGGAAATGAAGGCAGCTTATGACCGTGTGGAGGCATCTTTTGTGACGGCTATTCGGGCTGCTGCGGATAATATCCGTGCATTCCATATGAAGCAAAAGCGGAGCTCGTGGATGGATTTTCAGCCGGATGGCAGCATTCTCGGTCAGATCATCCGGCCGCTGAAGCGGGTCGGCGTTTACGTCCCTGGCGGTAAGGCAGCTTATCCCTCCTCTGTGCTCATGAATGTGATCCCGGCGCAGGTAGCCGGCGTGCCGGAGATCGTAATGGTTACGCCGCCGGCAACCCGCGGGGTGGAAGGAATCGACCCTTATATTCTGGTTGCAGCTGCCGAAGCAGGTGTGACAGAGATGTACCGTGCGGGAGGTGCGCAGGCGATTGCGGCGCTGGCTTACGGAACCGATTCGATCGCGCCTGTAGATAAAATCTGCGGCCCGGGCAATATTTATGTCGCTCTGGCTAAGCGTGAAGTGTACGGGGTCGTTAATATCGACAGCATCGCAGGACCAAGCGAAATTGTGGTGCTGGCTGATGATACGGCGCAGCCGTCTTTCGTTGCGGCAGATCTACTGTCACAGGCAGAGCATGACGAGATGGCATCGGCTGTTCTCGTAACCCCGTCGCAGGCTCTTGCTGAGGCGGTGTCGGCTGAGGTGGAACGTCAGCTGGAGCTGCTGCCAAGACGGGATATCGCCCGGGCATCGATAGACAGCTATGGAGCTGCCATCGTGACGGATACCCTTCAGGAGGGGATCGATGTGGTTAACCGATTGGCTCCGGAGCATTTGGAAATCATGACAGAAGAGCCGATGGCGCTTGCAGGCCAGATCGAAAATGCGGGTGCGATCTTCCTTGGGAAGTACAGCTCAGAGCCGGTCGGTGATTATTTCGCAGGACCGAATCATATCATTCCGACGAACGGAACGGCGAGATTTTCATCACCGGTGGACTTGGATGATTTTATTAAGAAATCAAGCATGATTTACTACAGCAAGGAGGCGCTGCTCCGTAACGGCGAGACGATTATGGAGCTGGCCCGGCGTGAAGGGTTCGAAGGACACGCACGAGCAATCGCTGTTCGGTTGGAGCAGGAATCAAATACAGGGGGGCAATCATCGTGAGCAGCTTTGAGGCTAAAGGGCGGACATCCAGTGTCAGCCGCAGAACGAATGAAACGGACATATCTCTTCAATTTAATGTAGACGGGACCGGGGTATCTGAGCTGGAGACAGACGTTCCTTTTCTGAATCATATGCTGGACCTGTTCACCAAGCACGGACAGTTTGACCTGAGTGTGAAAGCAAGCGGGGATATCGAGATTGACGATCATCATACGGTCGAGGATATTGGCATCTGTCTCGGTCAGGTGCTTCGTGAAGCATTGGGTGACAAAAAAGGGATCAAGCGTTATGCGAGCGTGTTCGTGCCGATGGATGAGGCGCTGGCCCAGGTTGTCATTGATGTCAGCAACCGTCCGCATTTTGAGTATCGCGCCGAGTACCCTTCCCAGCAGGTTGGGTCATTCCACACGGAGCTGGTGCATGAGTTCTTGTGGAAGCTGGCGCTGGAAGCCCGAATTACGCTGCACGTCATTGTGCACTACGGCCGTAACACGCATCATATGATTGAGGCTGTGTTCAAGGCGCTCGGGCGGGCGCTTGATGAAGCGACAAGCATTGATCCGCGCGTAACAGGTGTGCCATCTACGAAGGGAGTGCTGTAAGCCATGGCGATTGCGATTGTGGATTACGGCATGGGCAATCTGCACAGTGTAAGTAAAGCGGTGGAGCGGCTCGGATATGAGCCGCTTGTCACCGGCTCGCGTGAGGAAATCCTCGCGGCAGACGGGATTATTTTGCCTGGCGTAGGGGCATTCGGTGATGCGATGGAGCATTTACGGGAGACGGGACTGGATGAGGTTATGAAGGAGGCCGCAACCGGCACGAAGCCGCTACTTGGCATTTGCCTGGGGATGCAGCTCCTGTTCACGGATAGCGAGGAGCATGGACGCCATGAGGGGCTGAATATTTTGCCCGGATCGGTCGTGCGGTTTCCTGGCGGCGATTATAAAGTGCCTCATATGGGGTGGAATCGTCTGCAGTTCAAAAATCCGGATCATCCGCTGTTTGCGGGGCTTGAGGAAGGGCATGTGTATTTCGTGCATTCATATCATGTCCTTCCTGAGGCAGAGTCGCATCTGCTCGCAGTAACAGACTATGGTCAAGACGTGACAGCGATTGTTGGAGACGGCAACGTGTACGGCATGCAGTTTCACCCTGAGAAAAGCGGAGAGCTCGGTATGAGTCTGCTGCGTAACTTTTTAAAGCTAACCGATACAGAGAGTAAATAAAATTTAGGAAGCGGGGATGAATATGTCATCATTTATCATATATCCGGCCATCGATATTCTTGGCGGCAAATGTGTAAGACTGGTGCAAGGAGACTACAGTCAGGAGACGATTTACAATGATAGTCCGCTGAAGGTCGCTCGTTCATGGGAAGAGCAAGGCGGCACATATGTTCATCTGGTTGATCTGGACGGGGCGAAGGCAGGCCATCCTGTCAATGATGCAATCATCGGAGAAATTGCATCGAAATTGAATGTGCCCGTGCAGGTAGGCGGCGGACTTCGCACACTTGCTGATGTTGAACGTCTGCTCTCCCTTGGCGTAAGCCGGGTCATCATTGGGACAGCTGCTATTGAAGACCGTGCTTTTACAGAAGAGGTTCTGGGCAAGTATGGCGACAAGGTTGCGATCGGGATCGATGCCCGTAACGGCTTCGTTGCCACTCGCGGATGGCTGGAGACTTCTGAAGTACAGGCGGAAGTGCTTGCGAAAGAGCTGGCATCAAAAGGCGCAGAGACGTTTATATTTACGGATATTTCCCGTGACGGCATGATGCAGGGGCCGAATGTGGAGGCTATTGTATCTTTAGCAAAAGCAAGCGGACGTACGGTTATCGCTTCCGGCGGTGTGACCAGGCTGGACGATCTAAAGGCGCTCAGTAAGCATCATGCAGACGGGGTTGGCGGAGCCATTGTCGGTAAGGCTCTCTATACAGGCAGCATCGATCTGAATGAAGCGGTAACCGTTATTGGATAGAGGTTATGAAGTGGATGAGGATATAGGGGGAGAGGGGCGAGCGATATGCTGGCTAAGCGGATTATTCCATGTCTGGATGTAAAGGACGGGCGGGTTGTAAAAGGAGTTAACTTTGTTAATCTCCGTGATGCGGGTGATCCCGTGGAGCTTGCTGCGCTGTATGATCGGGAAGGGGCTGATGAGCTGGTCTTCCTGGATATCTCGGCATCCGTTGAGGGCCGTGCCACGATGGAAGAGGTCGTGCGGCGCACGGCGGGAGAGATCGCGATTCCGTTCACGGTAGGAGGCGGAATATCATCGGTGGAAGATATGAAGCGGATACTGCGTGCCGGAGCCGATAAAATCGGGATTAATACAGCAGCTGTACGGCAGCCGGAATTGATCTCGGCAGGTGCCCGGAGATTCGGGTCCCAGTGCATTGTGGTGGCTGTAGATGCTAAATACAATGAGGCTTGGGATGAGTGGGAAGTATACACGCATGGCGGACGTACCCCTTCCGGACTAAAGGCGCTGGAATGGGTGAAGCAGGCGGAGTCACTTGGTGCGGGAGAAATTTTGCTGACGAGTATGGATGCAGACGGCACGAAGGATGGCTTTGACATCGCATTGACGTCTGCTGTATCCAGCACGGTGGGCATTCCGGTGATCGCATCGGGCGGAGCCGGGCGAGAGGAACATTTCTATGATGTATTTACAGCGGGAAGAGCCGATGCAGGACTTGCGGCGACCATTTTTCACTATAAAGAAATTGCCATCCCGGATCTCAAACAATACTTAAAGCTAAAAGGAGTGGACATACGGTGAGTGACTTTATGAAGCAGAATCTTTCGCTGGAGCAGATAATTGAGCATATTCGCTGGGATGAAGCAGGGCTTGTGCCGGCAATTATCCAGGATGCTGAGGATAAACAAGTGCTGATGATGGCCTATATGAACCGGGAATCCATGAGGCTTACGCTCGAGAGCGGGGAAGCATGGTTCTGGAGCCGCTCACGGCAAGAGCTGTGGCATAAAGGAGCGACATCCGGCAATATTCTGTCGGTTGTATCCTTGGCGTATGACTGTGATGGCGATACACTTTTGGTGCAGGTGAATCCGAAGGGTCCGGCATGTCACACCGGTGAAGTCAGCTGCTTCTTTAACGAGATTACGATTGCGGGACAACCGAGTTTATCCGGTGTTGTCGATACGCCGGCGTTAAGCAATCGTTTTAAGGTGCTGGCTGAGCTGGAGGAGATAATCGCGAAACGCGAAATCGAGCGCCCGGAAGGGGCTTATACGACATATCTGTTCGATAAAGGCGTTGATAAGATCCTGAAAAAAGTCGGCGAAGAAGCGTCCGAGACGATCATCGCTGCGAAAAATAAGGATAACGATGAACTGCGTCTCGAAGTGAGTGATCTGATCTATCATCTGCTTGTTCTGCTCCAGGAGCGCAAGCTGCCGCTGGATGATATTATGAACGAGTTAAGCCGCCGGCATGAACGGCCTCGCCGCGACTAGGGGGCGTAAGTTTTATGTATATCGACTATCATACCCACCATGCGCGCTGCGGCCATGCTGTTGGAGGGCTGGAAGAATACGTTAAGCGGGGAATCGAGATGGGCTTGCACCAAATCGGTTTATCCGATCATATGCCGCTTATTCATGTAAAACCTGAGGATTACTATCCGGAAATGGCCATGCCCATGGAGGAGCTTCCCCGTTATGTCGAGGAATGCCTGGCTCTGAAGGAGCGTTATAAGGGGCAGATTGAAGTGCGTATTGGCCTTGAAGGAGACTATATTGAAGGTTATGAACAGCAGATCGAGAAAATCATTCAGGATTATCCCTGGGATTATGTAATTGGCTCTGTTCATTTTCTGGGAGAATGGGACATTACCGACTTCCGCCAAACCCATGGGTGGGAAGGCAAGGACCCGCTCACGGTATATCGTCAGTACTATGATGCTGTACAGAAGGCGGCTGCTACCGGTCTGTACGATATCATGGGTCATCTGGATGTGATTAAACGGTTCGGCTTCGGTCCGGGAGAAGAGCATGCCGATGAAGTAATCGCGATGGAGCATGCCGCGCTTGCAGCTGTCAGCCGCAGCGGAAAGGCGATGGAGCTGAATGCATCAGGCCTTTCGAAAGCCTGCGAAGAAATGTTCCCAAGCCGCCGTATGCTTGAAGGGGCGATCAGACTCGGCATTCCGCTGACGCTTGGCTCCGATGCGCACCAGCCGCAGAAACTTGGAGAGCATTTAGACACAGCACGCTCCTTGTTAGAGGAACTTGGAGTAGAAAAGGTTGCAACCTTTGAAAATCGGATCAGGAAAATGGTGCTTTTGAAAGAATAGGGCAAACCGATATATAATAGAGATAGTGTATAATGAGTTATTGTCAATACGGCTGTCTTCGTTTACTGTGAGACCCTCTTTGCGGGTTGATCCAGGTACGGGGACAGCCTGCTTTAGCGACAGCGATTTCTTAGGCTGTATCTGTAAGACTCATAAACTATTCCTAACCATTTTCGGTATCCAGGAGGAACCCATGTATCATAAACTTCGATTGTTCGCCGGCTCATCCAATCCGCAGCTTGCTGCGAGTATAGCTGATCGGCTAGGTATTGAATTGGGGAAAATGAAAATTTCCCGTTTTCAAAGTGGTGAAATTTATGTTCATTATGAGGAAAGCATCCGGAATTGTGATGTATTTCTTGTCCAGTCATTCTCTCATCCTATTAATGAGATGTTCGTAGAGCTGCTTGTAATGATTGATGCGGCCAAGCGGGCTTCAGCACGGACGGTCAATATTATTGTTCCTTACTACGGCTATGCCCGGCAGGAGCGTAAGTCGGCACCAAGAGAGCCCATCTCGGCAAAAATGGTAGCGGATGTGCTGACAACCGCAGGTGCGAACCGCGTCATCACGATTGACCTGCACGCACCGGCAATTCAAGGCTTTTTCAATATTCCAGTGGATCACTTAACGGCACTTGACCTGATTACGGATTATCTAAAAAGCAAACAAATCGAAAATCCGGTCATCGTCTCACCAGACGCTGGTCGTGCTTCCACTGCCGAAAAGCTGGCTAACCGCTTGGGTTCACCGTTCGCTATCATGATTAAGCAGCGTCCGGCGCACAATGAGTCGGTCATTACGCATGTGATTGGGGATGTAGCGGGCCGAACTCCTATTATTATTGAAGATTTGATTGATACAGGTTCGACCATTGTCCATGTGGTTGAGGGATTGAAGGAACGCGGGGCCAGGGATGCTATTGTGTGTGCTACACATGGTGTATTTTCCGGTCAGGCACTGGACCGGCTTGACCATGCGCATATCGAGGAGCTCGTTATTACAGACTCGATTGCATTGCCTGATCAGTATAAAGGATTTGTGAAAGTATTATCTGTAGCACCGATGCTGGCACAGGCCACGAATATTATTACTGAGGGTGGATCCATAGCAACATTATTCAAAGATGCCGGGGTGTAAAAAACCGGCGTCTTTTTATCTGCAAACGACGGTGTAACGTGTTATACTGTTGTGGATAGAGGAGCAAGTTAAAGGAGGTGTCTTGCTTCCGTGAATAGATTTCAATCAGGGTCAGATGACCTTCACAATATTATACCTATCGAAATGAATGCTAACTTTTTCTTTGATCGTGCAGTGAAGTCGCTCGATCGTTACCAATATGAAAAGGCATTGAAATATTTTCGCAAGGCGGTTGAATATGAGCCGAACAATCCGGTGAATCACTGCAATATGGCGGGAATATTGTCGGAAACCGGCGATTACGAAGGCTCGAACACAGTACTGCAGCATATACTGGATAAAGTTGAGCCATCGATGACCGAATGTTATTTCTATATGGCGAACAACTATGCGAATATGGAGCGTTTCGAGGAAGCGGAAGAGGCACTTGTTACGTATCTGGAGGAAGACTCCAGCGGTCAATTTATGGACGAGGCTGAAGAATTAATGGAGCTTCTCCATTATGAGTTGAATCGTCCTGCGAAGGTAAATCGCATTAAGAGCCGTGAGGGTATGGTAGAACACGAACGTGCCCGTGAGCTGCTTGAAGAAGGAAAGTTCGCACAGGCTGTAAAAATGCTCGAGGAGATCGTTGCCGACTGCCCGGATTTCCTTGCAGCACGCAACAATTTGGCGCTTGCCTATTATTATACGGGCCGGTTCGCCAAGGCGAAGCAGACGATTGAAGAAGTGCTCGAGCAGGAGCCGGGGAATTTGCACGGACTGTGTAATCTAGCCATCTTCTTTCAGCATGAAGGAAAGATGGAGGAGCGCAACCGGCTTGTGGAAATGCTCGCTGCCACCGTTCCATTTCATCAGGAGCATGTGTTCAAGCTTGCGACAACGATGGGCATCCTTGGCAAGCATAAGGAGGCCTATGGTCATTTCCGCCGGTTATCCAAAGACGAAGAGTTCAGCAGCGATCCAAGCCTGTATCATTATACCGCAGCGGCGGCATGTAACAGCGGGCATTATGAAGCAGCTGAGAAGTATTGGCGTTACGCCAAAAAACTTGACCAGGAGTCGGTTATTCCGGACTTTTATCTTGCCCAGCTGCAGCAGCGTCAGGCGACAGGAACGAAGGTGATGAAAGTGAGTTATCATTATCATCTTCCTTTTGAGGAGCAGTTCAAGCGCTGGGAATATGATGGGGAAGTGATGACGGAGGAGGCTAGACAGAACCCTCTAATCCGGTCTTCTTTCTTCTGGGCACTTCGCCATGGTGATCCGCATATCAAGCTGCAGGTGATTCGAACGCTTGAGCTTATTGCAGATGATGAGGTTCAGCATGCGCTTCAATCCTTCCTGCAAGAGCCAGGTGAGGATGCGGATCTGAAGGATGCAGCACGCCTTGTGCTTCAGCAGCTGGAGAGCAAGCGGAGCCGCAATCAGGAACGTGAGACGCAGGAGGTTCTCCCTGACTGGCATCCTGATTGGCAGAAGGTCTTAGATCAAGCCACCCAGATGATGGACAAACGTTCTGATCATTTTTGGAAAAGGGAACTAGAGGTGCTGTGGTCGGAGTTTTTGAGCAAGCTCTATCCTGACATTCCTAATATCCGCAATACGGCGGGATGGGCGGCAGCCCTTGAGTATATGACGGCGAAAAGACGGGGCCGTGCATATACGTATGAGGAGGTAGCGGTCCGTTACGGCATTTCATCATCTACAGTTCGACGATATGTGCGTCAAATAGAACAGATATGCAGTAATGACAAGCAAGATGATGAGAACTTTCGTCCTTTTACAGAAAATATATAATAATAGGGTAAGATATATATATAGGCATGGATAGTGATGACGTTAGAAGGAGGCCTTCAATATGTACAAATCAATCGTAATCGGAACAGGACCGGCAGGCTTGACGGCAGCCATTTATTTGGCTCGCGCCAACATGAAGCCGCTCGTTATCGAGGGAATGCAGCCGGGAGGCCAGTTAACAACAACAACTGAAGTGGAGAACTTCCCCGGATTTCCGCAAGGAATCATGGGACCGGAACTGATGGATAACATGCGTCAGCAAGCGGAACGCTTCGGAGCCGAGTTTAAAAGTGCCTGGGTGGAGTCCGTTGATTTCTCCAAGCGGCCATTCAAGGTGAACGTTGAAGGTATGGGAGAACTGCTGGCTGAGTCAGTGATCATATCAACGGGTGCTTCGGCTAAATATCTTGGCATTCCTGGAGAGCAGGAGAATGTGGGCCGCGGTGTAAGCACATGTGCAACATGTGACGGCTTCTTCTTCCGTAATAAAAAGATTATTGTCATTGGTGGCGGCGATTCCGCGATGGAAGAGGCAAGCTTTCTTACTCGTTTCGCTTCCAGCGTAACGATCGTTCACCGCCGGGACGAGCTTCGTGCATCGAAGATTATGCAGGACCGGGCTCGTGAGAACGAGAAGGTGCAGTGGGCGCTTAACCGCACACCGCTTGAAGTGGTTGCGAGCGAAACCGGTGTGAAGGGCTTGAAAGTCCGCAACAACGAGACAGGTGCGGAAGAACTGATTGAAGCAGAGGGCGTATTTGTAGCCATTGGGCATACACCGAATACCGCTTTCCTCGGTGGTCAAATTACGACGGATCCGACCGGTTATATTCTCGTTAATCCGGGCACAACGGAGACGAATATTCCAGGTGTATTCGCATGCGGTGACGTACAGGATACCCGCTATCGTCAAGCGATTACAGCAGCAGGCTCCGGATGTATGGCTGCGATGGACTGTGAGAAGTACCTTGAGGGTCATATGGTTCATGACTGGAGCGAAACACTGAACGAATAATAGCAGGGTTAAATTGAAGGAGCCGGGCAGCCGGCTTCTTTTTTTGTTTCCCCCGGACTAAAGCCCTTATGGTACAATCGTAAGAGATTTGCGAAACGGATAATTTTAGAAGAATCGGGGGTTTTGGCAGATGAATAAAGCGATCAGGTTTAGAGCGGCCATTACCGCATTGTTTGGGCTGATCGGAGTGGTGCTGGCTGTTACTTCTGTTTACTTGTTCAGAGTGGATAGCAATCATAGCAGTATAAATGCACTTATATGGTTAACGCTGCTGACACTGTTTATTACGGTCGGGCATATGGTTGTGCTGATTACCATGATTCGAAGAAAGCACAGGAAAGGGTTATGATCCATGATCGTATACGAGCATAACAAGCTGATCGTTCGTCAACTGGAAGAGGCAGATGCATCTCTGCTGGTGAAATGGCTGAGTGATCCCCGGGTGCTGATGTATTACGAGGGACGGGATCGCCCTCATGATCTGGAAATGGTGAAAGCGAACTTTTTTGACGATGATGACTCAAATACCCGCTGTATCATTCAGTATGATGGGCAGGATATAGGATATATCCAGTTTTATAGGATCACAGATGAGGAACGGAAAGAGTATGGATACGCCGGGTTTTCAGGGGAAATCTTCGGCATGGATCAGTTCATTGGAGAAGCGTCGATATGGAACCGGGGTATTGGAACCGAGCTGATAACGTCTATGGTTCGTTATTTGACAGTTTATGCAGGAGCGAAGAAGGTTGTCATGGACCCCCAGGCATGGAATAAGCGGGCGCTTAGAGTGTACGAAAAGGCCGGCTTTGTAAAAAAGAAATATATTCAGCGCCATGAATGGCATGAAGGTGAATATCGGGATTGCTGGATCATGGAATATGCTGCTGAGTGAGGAGAGAGATTTTGAGTAATTACATAGCGAAAAATAAACACATACTGATTGTGCTGGCGCCATTCATTGCAGGCTGGCTCTTTTACTTATTGATGTATAGTATACCCTTCTCCGGAATGTTACTCTGGACCCTGAACATCGGTTTTGTGTTGTTCTGGTTCTGGGGAGGCAGGCAGTTTGCGAAACTGTCCATGAACAAGGTGTACAGTTACCTATTGGGTAATTCGTTATGGCTATTATCACTGCTACTGTTTTTATGGCAGTCCGTTGCACTGGATGGGGCTTCTCAGAACTTGGCCATCGCAGGCTTATCACAGTATTATATGCTGCTTATGCTTATGATTGGAACGCAGATTCACCTGACGTATGCGGTGGAGATCGATCCAGTAGAGATTACCTTAATCTCGTATGCTGTCATGCTCGTAGTATTCACGATAGGGTTTATCTATCAGACGGTGAAAGGGAAGAATTCTTCATCGAAATAAAACACATAAAGAAACCGCTCTTAAGAAGAATGGAGGTAGCCTGTGCGGCCATTCGGATATGAGCGGTTTTAATGTTTCAGGGGGACGCCGGGATTACCGATATATGCTCACGCGATAACTGCCGGGAACAATTATAAATCCTGAGACAGGCGTACCATGTCGTACAGCCGCATTCCGTTCTCCATGATTTCTTCATCATAATGCCGAATGAAAAAATCGCGGTCGATGCCTGTCATTCGAAAGCCGCATTTCTGATACAGCATCAGCTGATTAGCGCCTGTACTGCCTGTTCCGACTTCAATGGTGGCATATCCAAGCTGCCGGGCAGTTTGTAAGGCATGGAGAACGAGCTTTTTGCCGATACCCTGTCCCTGATAGGATGGATCCACGGCAACATTAACAAGCTCTACAGTATCTGGCCTTGTAGGCAGCAATACATAAACCCCGATCATCTCCTTCTCCCATCCAGCGACATAGCATTGTCCGCGATACAGGTAGGCTTGAATCAGTTTCTCTGAAGGGTCCGCCAGTAGCAGCAGCTCCATCGGTGGCTGTTCATTATTTTCAAGCATGCGTATGTTAATAGGATTCATATTCGATACAACTCCTGATTTCAAGTATGGTGCTTGTCCATATATTGTACCACGGACTGTCTGCAATCCAGACTTGAAGGAAAAAGCCAACCCATCGTCAGGCTGACTGTATGGGCTGGCATAAGGGGAGGGGATTTTATGATCGTTTCGGATTAAGGAAGGTGAACACACTTGATATGATCGGCATGAACGAAGTTCGAACGGCCATCGGCTTGTATCAACTCGATTAGATTATTGTCTATCGATTGAAGAAGCCCTGTTTTTTGCGGATGGCCGCCCAGATCAAATATAACGAGTTGTCCTTGAAGCTTGTGCAGCTGCTGGTCCCACGTTCTGGAAAGCGAAACGACAGCGGGCTGGATGGGGAAATGTTCTTGGCTTAGGGTATAGGGGGTTACATTTGGCGGATAGGGCACTAAATATTTGACATGATGGATGGGAATATACACCGTTCGATATAAGGGGGAGAAATACACGAAGTAATCATTCATAATGCTCGTTACATATCCGTGTAGTGCATGCTGTCCT
The DNA here is from genome assembly GCF_001373415.1 of Paenibacillus dakarensis. Taxonomy (GTDB): domain Bacteria; phylum Bacillota; class Bacilli; order Paenibacillales; family Paenibacillaceae; genus Paenibacillus_AQ; species Paenibacillus_AQ dakarensis. Next base: position 22,931 of record NZ_CDSE01000007.1, read on the forward strand.
CCGAGATACATTTCCGAAAAGGTTCCACGTGAATTCATCAGCATTTTGCGATAAGAGATGTGAGTATGTTCTTTCAGGGGAGCCGGTTCATCTGATACGGGTGTATCCCATTCATCCGCCAGCCGCAAGTGTTGAAGATGGTGGATAGGAATATAATAATACCTGGACTTGGAAAAAAGGACGAGCACATCGTTCCCGATATCCACAAAATGCCCGCGAAGCTGCATTTTATGCCCGGAAAGCTCAACTTCCACTGGCCTATTTAACATAGAGATGATCTGTTCCATAGCTGCCCTCCTTTCATGGCGCTGAACATATTGCTGCTGCAAAGAGGCCTAGGATGGATGTATGTTTGGGGCCTGTTCAATGATTCACACCAAGCAGGCTTCAGCATATATTATTTGCAAGGCTGCTTTGCCTAGGAGCATGGAATGCAGACTGCAATCCGTATTCCTGACAAAGTCAGATTGAAGGGAGTGTTATTCGCCGTGTGAGGAGCGGTTACGACCTGTGTGGTTGCGACCAGTGCGATTGCCGCCAGTGCGGTTACGACCTGTGCGGTTGCGACCAGTGCGATTGCCGCCAGTACGGTTGCGACCAGTGCGATTGCCGCCAATGCGGTTGCGACCAGTGCGGTTGCCACTAGTGCGGTTACCGCCAGTTCGGTTGCCACCAGTACGGTTGCCCTCAGAGCGGTTGCCCTCAGAGCGGTTGCCTTTAGAATGGTTTCCGCCAGATTGGTTACTGCCACCAGACTGATTGTTACCTCCGGATTGGTTACCTTGGTTATTGCCTCTGCTTCGGTTTTTATTTCCTTCACTCTGAGCTACAGTAATCGATTTGATATGCATGACTGGAATATGAACAACTTCCTTACCTTTTACGGTCATTAGGAGGTAGTTCTGATTCACATCAACGATAATGCCTTCTAATTTTTCATGGCCGGCGCGATTGACTTTGACATATCTGTAACGAAGTGCTTGCATTACGCCCATGAAATCATCCGATGTAATCGGATTAGCTGCATTTTCTTGTGCTCCTGCTGAGGTTCCGGTATCCGTTACACTCTTAATATGAGCATTGTTCACATAGACGGTAGATCCATCTTGTGTCTGAACAACCAGATGATCAGAGTTTACTGACCGTAATATGCCTTCCACTGAATCCGGTCCCCCACGATTGATCTTTACATTTCTACCAATCAGGCTAGCAATGCTGTACATGTTAACTGCCATGCCTCATTCCCCTTCCCTGAGCCTTATATTTAGGTAGAGTATGAGAGTATAACGAGTCGAATGGAATGCTGATTTCTGGATCCCTGGCAGTTGTCTCCCATCTCTACCTATATTGCATTTATATGTATCCCGTACTAGAAAGGGACTGGTTCAATATAATCGAACGGATAAATCAGGCGGAAGTAGATCAGCCATAAGGAGGTAAGTCCTGTGGGTTTGCCGGTTTACCAAATATTTATTAATAGTAAAGAACATGAGCTTCTAAAAAGCGATATATGGTCTGACAGTTTTGTATCAGCACAGATGCTGCAAGGGGGAAAGCGAATCCCCATCCGCATCCGTTACAGAGGTGGACATACCCGCGAATACCCGAAGAAGTCCTATGAAATACGCACATCACAGGCAACCTATCATTTTAATGCAGAGTATGATGATCCCTCGATGATCCGGAATGCTCTATCATTTCAATTCTTTGATTCTATAAATGTACCAAGTCCAGGGACAAGGCATTGTGTACTTCATATAAATGGGAAAAATGCTGGTGTATATCTGAGGATTGACGGGGTAAAGTCTTCTTTTTTCCGCAGGCGGGGCATTCCGGTGCGAAGTATTATTTATGCGGTTAACGATAACGCTGATTTCTCGGACAAAAGCTTGTCTAAGAAGTCTTTTTTTTCAGGATATAGTCTCATTAAAGGCGGAGAGGAGGACCGTACCAGACTGTCCCAGTTCATTCGCAGCCTTCATATTTATGAGGGAGAACAGCTGCAGCAGCATTTACAAAGCTGTCTTGATATCGACAATTACTTACGCTGGTTATGCGGGGCTGTACTTACGGGCAATTACGACGGATTCAATCATAATTACACCTTGTTTGAACACCGTATACGCAAGGTTTACCGTATCATGCCGTGGGATTACGAGGGCACCTGGGGCAGGAATTGCTATGGCAAGCTGGTAGATTCCAATCTGGTCAAAATTCATGGATATAACAAACTAACGGAAAAAATATTATCCTATCGGGTGTACCGCCAGCAGTATAAAGCACTGCTTCTTCACTTTTTGGATACGGTATTCACGGTGCGGCGTCAGCTTCCTGTTGTATACCGGATGGTGAACAATATTGCTGAAGATGTTTATAAGGATCCGAACCGGAAATGGAGCACGGGAGTATTTGATGGTGAGCCGGATACGATTCGTTCGTATATCGAAAATCGGCGGCAGGATATTGTAGATCAGGTCAAGAGGCTGGACGCTTGATGGAGAAGGAGACCCGCACTACCGAGACAATTATAAGTAGTGATCCAACAACCTTTATCCGTTGATTTCTGGCATTGCCTTACGCCTTCTCTATATAGATGAAAAAAACCCGCACTTTCCTTAACGGGGAAGTACGGTTTTTTTACGAACTTTCGCTCTGTTCTTAATTTAGTCTCATTATAACGAAATACCAGTAAAATTTTTCCCGAAGTTAGTAAATGTTGAAGCTGCAAGGGAGTTAGAGCCAACAAATCTTAACTACGAGGATCTGAGAAGATGGCATGCCGGTGGGGAAACCGCCAGAAATATAACGCCTCTTGGATATTTTGGCGCACCTGCGGATTTTGAGAAGGAAGATGTAGAAAATCTAATTCTAGTAGATGGTATTAGCAAATTTGCAACACTTCGATTAAAGGAATATCTTAACCAATGATAGAGAGTACCCGTGAATGGGCGATATTCGCTGAGAAGGTTGCTCCAAAAAAGAAGACCCGGTAAACTATCCGGGTCTTCTTCGATCACACAAGCTTTTTCAAATACTGAACCCACTGCTCATACAGTTCAGCCTCAGTACAATGGAAAATCTCCTGAAATCCATCTAAATTCCGAATCAGTTTATTAAGGCCCTCGATCCCGTATTCCAAAATAATGAACTCGATGATGGTATAGGATAGTTGAAAACCTTTCATCGTCCCGAAGTCCCAAGTATCGTTGTTTAATTCATGGAAGAATGGCACTCTTCCTTGCTCAATCACCTCTGCTATGGAGCTCTTAATAAAATCAGCCGCCATTTGCTTCGATTCATAGCTGCCAACCCCTTGACGAATCCATTTTGGAGCGGCCGGGTTAATATCACTTATTAGCCACATGGCATAGAGGTGCACCGTAGATTTTAAAATCGATTCATACGTATGCTCAGGTCCCGGGTTAAGCGGAGAAACGATCTTCAATGTATTGTTCTCCATCGTTCCCATAAACCAGTTCGGGGCATCATGCTCTCCCACAGCCTGGTGAAAATTCTTAAGATCCGAATAGATTTCAATGGTGATTTTGGCGGTTGGGACATGTTCGTATTTCGTATTAATTCGCTCAACGTTCTCCTGAAGCTCCTTAAACAAGTCATGGTGCAGTTTGTTCTTGCCTTCTATCTTCTGACCGCCTGCTTCATTCTTATTGACGATCGAAATCATATTCTGAATAGACATAATGGCAATGTCACCCCATTCTTTTAATTCTGTCTTTAGTTTCTCTAAAGTACGATACAGCCGATTCTTAACGGCACTTTCACGCATCCCCGTAATTTCAGAGATTTCTGAAAAAGTACAGTCCACAAAAAAACGCAGCATAATGATCTGATTATCCAAAGCGCTCAGCTTTTTCAAAGCGGTACTAATGTCAAACTGAATTTCAACATGCTTCGTAAAATCAAGAGAAATCAGACGCGATTCGTAAGCCGTAGGGTCCGAGGCACTTTCGAGGATGCGGGATATCCTTCGGTACTCATTTTTCAGTGTGTTTTGAGCAATCTTAAAGATCCAGGTAAATAAGCTGGACTCTTGGTTGAACGAGTGAATATTTCTGAATACATTTATAAAAACCTGTTGGGTTAAGTCCTCAGCAGCTTCTGGATTTAACTTGAACGAGAAATACTTACGGATTTTTTCATGATATTGTTGAAAAATGTCTTCTATATTCTCTTTGCTGCCCTGCATATCCGGATATGCAGGGTGTGATTTGTCATGAGCTCCTGACATCGCCTGAACCTCCTCTTGGCCTTACAATTCATTAGACACCGGGAAGGCAGAAAAAGCCACGAAGAATAATTATTTTTTTGTTATACTAGAGACGATTGATTATGAAGTCAGGGGGAATTCCAACCTATGAAAATTGTAATGGATTTAAAGAAAGAGGATTTCTGGAATTATAATAAGTTTGTCATGTTCAATATGCCGAAGTATAGAATATCGATGATTCTCAGCCTGCTGAGTATTCCAGTCAGCTGTATTATTATCTCGAAGCTGCTTGGCGCAAGCTGGGTGTTCTCCATTGTATCCGGAGTGATCATCGGCGGTCTGGCGGATGTCTTGTTCATTTACAGAATCAAGAGCAGAACGATGAAAATGGTAAAGACGAATGATGGCGTGATAGGCGAGCATATCATTGAAGTCAATGAGAAGGGATTGTATGATTCTACACTTCGAGCGAATTCGCATTGTAACTGGGATGGCATTCATGAGCTGAGGCAGGACAAGGACAACCTTTATATTTTTGTGAACAACATTCAAGCGACCATCGTTACGAAAAGATCGTTCTCTAACGCTGCTGAAGAACAGGAGTTTGTAAAGCAGGTGGAGCAGTACGCCAAGAAGCAGTTTATTTAAGTTTTTTTACATAAGCTAAAAGAAAGCCCATCGGCTGGCAAGGGATACGATAAAACGAATGTAGAATGAATAAAGCCTGGCTCATTGCCAGGCTCTTTAGTTGCTTATGAGCGATTAGAGAAAAAGATCGGTGGTTTGCAAAAATAGGTGACTATGAAGTTGATCCTAAAAATTAGTCTGTTTTACCATCTAACTCCCTCACCCATTCACTATCATTCCAAATATCGGGGTTGTTAATGGCTATATTTTCTCCACGAGTTATGAAATCATAACCATCTTTTGTACCCGTATACCAATCAACAATGACTAACTTGCCGTTTACATTACGTACAAGAAACTCAGTAACTTCACCACGGCTACCTACAGAATTAATAATTTCCACAGGTAATTTTAAATAGAGAACCCCCCCCTTCACATCATCGGTATACTCCGCTTCCCAAGTGCCAATCTGAATATTTTGCACCTTCTCATTAAATTGGGCATACGTATCATACTGGGATTGAATTTTCTTTTGTGTATACTGTTTAAGGTATTCGTTATGTATAAATGTATCCAATTCAATATCCGTGCCGTTCCAGATCGCTTTATAATAGTCATTCAGCGCTCGTACACACATTTCATAAGCTGTTTCAGAATCTTGAATAGATAGTTTCCCTTCATTTTTAGCTAAATATCTGGGAGAATCCTGTAATAAATTCATTTCAGTGCTTGGCTTAATTTCATTGTTATTAACACGACCTAAGCTGCTTTCATCCGAGATTGACGGTGCACATGAACTCAGAGTAAGTAAGACTACTAACAGATAAGCAAATTTCATTATATTCCCCCCTGTAGTCAAAATGTATAAATGTGGTACTAACCTGTTATTATAGTAAACTGCTTATGAATTATCCATGATTTCCCCTAATAAAACTAATATACCGGTCTTTTGTGTGAGCGTGTGACTACACATAAAAAATATAGATGAAGAAACTTTGTTAAAATTTTCACAAATTGTACTTAATATATCCGTGCACATAGTTAAAAATTAGGTAAAATAAATTTGAGGAAAAAATTAGATGTACTAATTCATATAACTTGGAGGATGAACTTCATGAAAAAAGTATTCGTACTAGGTGGAACTGGATTTTTAGGATATTTTACAATTAAGGAATTATTAAAACGAGGATACAACGTATCGACGGCAGCGCTGCCTCCTATGCCAACAGAAGATCTTCTGCCCCATGAAGTGGAATGCAAATTAGGTAATATCAATGAAATGACAGACGAAGAAGTACTGGATATGCTGCAAGGGGTTGATGCATTTGTATATGGGGCAGGTGCTGATGAACGGGTGGTACCGGACGCTCCGGCGAAGAAATTCTTCTATGAAGCAAACGTGCTTCCAACACAGCGTCTGGCTAGACTGGCCAAGCAGGCTGGTGTGAAAAAATTCGTGCTGTACGGCTCGTATTTTGCCCATTTTGCTGAACAATGGACAGACCTTCCGCTGAAGGATAACGCTTATCCGCGCACTCGCCTGCTGCAAGAAGAGGTAGCATGTATGGAAGGTGAAGGTGCAATGGACGTAATGACGCTCCGCTTGCCTTACATCTTCGGCGTGATGCCTGGACGTATGCCGCTGTGGACGATGTTCGTGGATCGGGTTAAGGGTAAGGAGGTTGTTCCTGTTCTTGGCGGGGGTACTGCAATGGTAACCGCTCAGCAGGTGGCTGAAGCAACAATCGGAGCGATCGAGTATGGAACACATCGGGGCAAATATGCGATCTGCGGTATGAATATGAAGCATAGCGAGTTCCACCAGATGATTGCTGATGCGCTGGGTCAGACAGACACCACGATAACAGTGGTGCCATTAGAACAGATGATCCCTGCGATGGAGCAAATGGATGCGGAAACCGCTGCAGCAGGTAAAGAGCATGGCATTCATTTGAGCGTAGCTGTAAGAGGACAGGACCGGGATGCTTATCTTGATCCGGCTGATACCATGCCAACTCTGAAATATAACGAGGAAGATATCCGCGCATCGATTGTGGAGACACTTCAGAAATGTGTGCAAGAAGCATAATTGTTCGCAATCACTCATCATTATAGAATAAACCAGGAACCCGTGCCGCGTCAGGCACGGGTTCTTTTGCGATGAAGATTGGCGGACCGTCCTAGCAGCCAGCTTTGATTCGTGTCTAAGTGAACGTTGGCAAGGACATATTAAGAAGCGATGTTTTTATAATCTCGATTTAAACAGAGCCTAAACTTCCTTTAAACAGAATCGTTTAAGATATATGAATATCCAGATTAGAATAGGTGATGAACATGCTTGATTACTACTTGTTTCCGATATCGTATGCGTTTCTGACCTTTCCTGTAGCTGCACTGCTGTGTGCTCTGCCAATCCTGATCCTGCAGTACCGGAAGTATGGCTATTTCAGTAAGGTTCGGGGATTGCTGCTGTATCTGTTTTTGCTGTATTTAATGAACGCATTGTATCTGGTCATCCTGCCTTTACCGGCCTCGAGACATAATGAGCCCATGAATGTGACCTCATATATGCAGTGGATACCGCTTAATTTTATACGAGATATTGTGGCGGAGACGAAGGTGGTGTGGTCTGAACCGGCCACATATGTGCACTTATTTAAGGAAAGAGCATTTTTGCAGGTGGTGTTTAATATTGCACTGGTAATACCTTTCGGGATGTTTGTCCGCTATTACTTACGGAAGGGCTGGCTTGTATGTCTTGCTGCTTCTTTCGGGTTATCCTTGTTCTTTGAGTTGACGCAGGTGACCGGGATTTACGGTTTCTATGATTATCCTTACCGGCTGTTTGATGTGGACGATTTACTGCTGAACACCTCAGGGGGAATGCTCGGATATGCGGTGGCAGCCTGGATGTCGGCACATATACCGCGCTTGAACCGTCTGCATGAGGAAATTGACCTCTCACAAAAACGTGTCAGCTACACGCGCAGGGTGATTGCTTTTGGCGTGGATTGGATGGTGCTGCTGCCTGTGATGGTTCTGCTCTATGCCCTGCAAGTACCGCTGGCCTATTTTGTAGTAACTGGCGTGTATTTCATTATCATTCCTTATCTGAAAGAAGGGAAGACGCTCGGCAAATCATTCGTGCGCATTCGCATTGCTGGTGAGGGGAAACGGCTGAAGCTGCGTGAGCTTGTCATTCGGACGGGATTACTGTACTGGGTGTTTATAGGGGCTCATGTTCTGTATATGAGTGTGAACATCTCCGGAATCATAGGTATGGTGTTTCTTCTTGGATTATTTCTCATGGATATGTATGTCTTCATGAATGTCATGTTAAGCCTGCTAGATCGCAAGCGTCCACTGCTTTATGAACAGAAAAGCGGAACCCGTCATGTCATAGCCTAAAAAAGTTATGATTTTCTCCTTGGAAAATTCCATATTGCAGACAATTATATTGTATTATTTGTTACAATATGGAATTAAGGGATGGTGATTGGATCTGGGGAAAAGAATATTTTATATTTCGGCTGCGGTATTAGGACTCATACTCCTGCCTGTTCATCATTTGGGGGACTCGGTCGGTGATGATCTTTTTCGATGGATAGGGATATCTCCTTGGTCAAATTGGGGTACATACGGATTTCATCTGCCGGTTCTAATGGGTCTCCTATTGCTCACGATTGGATGCATTGGTGTTTGGAAAATATATAGTCCTCGTTATCGTAAAATCGGAAGCTATCTCCTTATCGGTTGTATCGTTTTTATTTATATTTTTCCCTTCATGTCAAAACAGTTTTTCTTTCTAACAAAATATAATTCCACCGATATTTCTTCTGTTGCCTATTCTAAAAAGAACAGCAAGTGTACTTATACGGCCGAAGACAAGAAGGTAAAGGCAGAGTGTAAGCTGAATATTTACAATTACGGCAAGCTGGAGCAGGTAACTCTGCGTCCGATTATAAATCAGGAGATGCTGCAGGCAAACCTTGAGCCCAAGGTGGTTATAGTGCCTCCCAGATCCCAAACATTTGTGAATGAGATATTCTACGAAGATCAAATGAAGGACAGTTCTATTCAAGTGTGGGATAACGATGTTAGTGTGGAGATTGAGGTAAACGGTTACAAGAAAACGTTCGAGTAGGGGGATAAAATAATGAATCTGAACGGTAACAAGTGGCTGATCTTGCAGTTAAGTTTGAATGGAATCCTTTTATTTCTTTCCATTGTTGTATTTGCGCTGCATCACGCTCGTTTCACGCCTTCAAGCTTCGGTTTTTTATATTTTCTCGCTGTTTTGGGCTTTGCAGGTGTGTTTGTTGCCCTCATTGTAGATCTAATGACGTCGGCTACCAGACAAGTTCACGGACAAATTGTACATAAGGAAGGACGGACCATACATATTAGCCGAACCGACGGGAAGCTGAGGAAGTATAAAGTTACAGTGCCGGAAGTGCTTCAGAGGCTTGAAAAAGGGCAATTTGTTACGATGTCGCTGAGCAAGCTTGCGCAAATTCCCCAGTCCATCCACATTGTTGATCCACCTGGTGAGCCAGAGAATTGGCTGGAGGCCCGGTAAGAAGGGTGGGAACTGCATTGCGTCATGTGAAAGTACCATTGTTGGCCTGTCTAGTGTTCTTATTGCTTAACTCCCCGGTGTATTCCAGCTGGGCCTATGCGTTCGTTGTAAATGATGGCAGATTATTTGTCGTCTCTGACGATGTTGTCCAAGAGGAGCTGGTAGAGGAGAATGTTGGGGAAGTCAAGTACTATTCAACGCAGGAGGGATCTTATAGTGGCAACTTTTCTAATATATATCCAGCAGGGACGAAGTATTATGCCATTCAAGGATACTCTTCGGAGGAGGTCATTGCTGTTCAGTCGCAAGCAGGGGAGTACATTAAGGCTTACTTTGAGCGGGAATATGGCAGCAGTCAGGGTTCGAATCAGCCTGAACCTGAACCGTATAGTGAGAAGGTTTTCGAGATGGGGAAGAAGGATTATAGTATGGTTCTAGCTGTACTTTTAACCGCATTTGTAACCTTGTTTATTACGATATCCGCTGTCGTTATTAAGAACCGCAGAATATAAGATGCGTCCGTCTTAATTACCTACACCAATCAGATAAACTTTATCTTTTTCCAATTGGTCAGGATATAAATCCATAAAGGTATTAAAATCGAGTTCTTTATTTGGTAGTGAAGAGATGATATCTTGTAATTCCAATTGTAAATTGTAATATTTATTGTTATCTAAGATGATGCAGAAGGTTATATTCGTATCTAGATGTAAAACTTGAAATAACTCTTTTATCACTGCAGCCTGATTTCTTTTTGAATCGGATGATACAAAATCGCAAGAGCAATGGTTAGTAATATCATAATAATACTTCTCTGAATATCTATGTCCCACACTCCTTGTTATATCTCTAACATAGATATCCATATTGATATATTTCTCAATAATAGAATCAGGAATATTATGATCTATTACAATATGCATAAAATAACACATAGCAGCCTCCGGTTTGTATCAGGATCGATCTTACTCGTCATTTCTGTATCTTCACTGATATAAACACCATTAAATGAAAAAGGTTCTATGATTATCAGGAATTAAAACTGACTGAAGCATATCTCATCAAAAGATTTAAAATGTAAATCTATTGTACAAATAAAGAGGCTCCACGACAGCGGCAGTGATTAAATATCATCTGCGCTGCGTGCAGCCTTATTGTATTTATAGGGAGATTGGGAGTTTTCTAAAGTGAGTTAGGCTTACTTACCGACTTGTTGACCTGCGATCCGGCCGAAAGTGATGATATCGGCAATCGCATTACCACCGAGGCGGTTCGTACCATGAATAACACCTGTAACTTCACCAGCGGCATAGAGACCGTCGATGACTTTGCCATCCGTATTCAATACACGAGTTTCGGTATCGATCACGAGACCACCCATTGTATGGTGAACGGAAGGTACAGCCTTCTGGATGTAATAAGGGCCTTTCTCCAGGGAAGCCAGACCGGCACGATGGTTGAAGTCAGGGTCTTCACCCGTTTTCGCATACTTATTCACTTTATCAACCGTTGCTTGAAGCTTCGCAGGATCGATGTTGAAGAACTTTGCAGCATCTTCGATGGTTTCTGCTTTATACAGCAGACCATCTTTCACGAGTTGATCATACTCATCTGGATGAGCTTCAATGGTCTTGCTGATTGCTTCCAGGTCCTGGTTCCACAACTGATAAGCATATTTTCCTTCTTGTGCAAGGATGGCTTGAGAGATTACATCACGACGCTCAAGCTCTTCGACAAAGCGCTCGCCGTTTTGATTAATCAGAATAGCACCGTCAAAGCGGGAGTCTGCAACGAGTGAGATTACGCCTGTCTTCGGATTACATACAGGATACGTTTGAATGTTCTCCATATTCGTAATGTCTGCATTGATCTCCTGTGCCATCACGATACCATCACCTGTTGTACCAGGAGTATCTGTAGACATGTAGCTGTCATCCAGAACCGGGTTATATTTGCTGCGCATTTCAACGTTCGATCCGAATCCGCCGGATGCAATGATCACGCCTTTGCTTGCGTTGAACGTAATTTTCTGACCGGAACCACTTGTTGCTTCCACACCGACAACACGGCCGCTGTCATCTGTAATTAGCTTGTCAGCTTTCATATCTGTCTTCACAGGAATCTCAAGCTCAGCTACTTTTGCATTGAATTTCTTGATCAATTCAGCACCCGTATGACCAACCGGAATCAAAGCGCGCTTCACAGAATGACCGCCAAATTGGAATAATTGATCCGGAATGAATTCAACATTGATCTCATCGCGGAGCCATTCAGCAGAGCTGAGGGCTTTTTCAGCCAAAATCTTCACATGATCCGGACTGCCTGCATTGTCTCCGCCTTTTAACGTATCTTCGTAAAACAGCTCCACGCTGTCATTGGTAATACCGACTGCCTCCTGTACCCATGTGTTTGGAGCGTTCATCTCGCCGCCGGAGATCAGCGTATTACCGCCAACTGTAGGCATCTTCTCCAGAATCACAACATTAAAGCCGGCCTTTTTCGCTTCGATTGCTGCACTGAAGCCCGCGCCGCCTGCTCCGATAACGACAACGTCAAAGTTCTGAACTGCTTCTTCCGTCTGAGCGTTTCCGCCGCTTGCAGAACCGGCAGTTAATGTTACGCCTGCCTTTGCAATCGCATCAGCAATCGCAGCCAGGTAACCTTTACTTGTTTCAGTGGAGCCGCTGATCGCATCAACCTCGGCGCTGTTTGCCTGCATAACGCTGTCTTTCAGTTTTGTATAAACGGGCTCTGCTAGCACTTCATTTTCCTTCTGTTCCAGTACTTTGACATCCGATATCTTCCCATCTGTGAAAGCTACCTCGACCTTGATATCCCCATGTTTACCATTACCAACGCCTGTTGCCTTTACCGTTCCTTCTGCAGAAGATGGATCTTTAGATCCGCAAGCTGCCATGGTGAATACCAAGCAAAAAGTTAATACAAGAGCTATGGTCTTCTGAGTAAATTTTCGCATAGTGCCTCCTTAAAAATGTTGAGATAATATACTCCGTACCTTATGAGCGCGGGAGCCGCTAAGGAATGATAAGGAAATTAGTATATAGTATAGTGAAATTATTCACTTACTATGGAAAGAATGACCCGATTTGGCATGCACACGAGAATCTCGTTAGGCTTGCTGATCGGATGACTGTCTTCACAGAGATGATCAGGACAATCGGCTTCCAGCATGAACGCTGTACCGTCTTTAATCTTGATCGTGTTCATGCCACGCTCGGAAAGAACACTGAATGTCTGTGTATAATCCTCATTAGGAATCTCGATTTCCTTATACAGCTTGTCCTCAAGATATATCTGGAGAAGCTTGGGGCCCTGCCCGGCATCTGCTGTGTTGTCCGAGTAGAACCCAAGCAGGCTAACGGCAAATAAGCTGATGATTCCGATAAGGAGAAAATCCCACTTATTCATTACTTAACACCTACTTTGTGAAAAAAGGTACAATATGAATTATAGAGTGCATGCTGTGAATTGTATTTGCACAAACCAGTCTTTTTTTATCTATTTCGGGCTATTGCAAGTGATCTTGAACATTCAATTGTACAGCATGCTGTAATAGGAGGAGAACACCATACAACGAAAGATCACGTTATGTGCTGGAGGATGCTTCATCTGTTTGTTTATTGCCCTGTTTATTGCGATTCATCTTGAGATGGAACGGACGGTCGCTCCGCTTAATGAAAGTCTAACCCAGCAAATTGTTGATGCGCGCGGAGAGCAGATCTCCAGTTGGTTTGAGCAGCGTATGGGTGAAGTTGAACTGCTGGCTGCACTAGCTGCTGAACATGGGTGGCAGCAGGAGGATATGTTTAGAGAAGCAGAAGAATTAGAGCTGATGCGGAAGGATGAATATGAATCGATTCGAATCGTCGATGCGGATGGCTGGTCATGGTCAAGGGAGGATGAGCCATTCTCGATCGTGGACCGTGATTACTACAAGCATCTCTTGACTGGCAATTCAAGCAGTGTGGTCAGCAATATGATTCGTTCACATGCTGTGAATCGAGCGGAGATTGTTGTTATTTTGCAGCGGGTAGAGCCGCGAGTCCATGATGAAGTGGCATATATCGCAGCAGCTGTTCCGATTGCGAAGATGAAGGAGATTGCACAAGAGATTCATGTCTATGACGGCATGGGCAAGCTTTTGGATGAATATGAGACAGCTGAAGGCAAACATGATGATTCGCTTCAAAATAAGAAGGCGCAGCTGGCTACATTTACATCACCGATACTTCAGGTTCCAGGTTGGGAATTGATGTTCCAGGTGCCTGAGTCACAGCTTTCGCAAGGGACGAAGCGTACACAACGGTCTGCTCTCATCGTTGGCGCTGTCATGGGCTTGTTCCTTCTAACGCTGCTGTTATTACTGGCCAAGTCGATTGTCAGGCCGATTCGTTCACTTCAAATTGTTATGCAGCAGGTGGAAGAAGGGGATCGGAGCCTGCGGGCTAGTGTTCAGGAACGGGATGAGATAGGCGAGCTTAGTAAGAGCTTTAATCAGATGCTCGTGAAGCTGTACGGCTATGAGCAGGAGAAGAAGGAGATGGAGCTTCAGCTTATTCAAGAACAGATTAAACCGCATTTTCTATATAACACGCTGGATACGATTCAATGGAAGGCAGATGCGTACGGGGCGGATGATGTCGTAGAGCTTGTGGAGTCACTGAGTACATATTTTCGGCTAGGGCTAGGAAGCGGCAGTCAGTATGTAACTTTAGAGCAGGAGCTTTACCACGTGGAGAGCTATATGCATATTCAATGCGTGCGTTACGAAGATATTCTGGAGTATGAGCTCATGTATGATGAGCATCTCGGGGATAAACGCGTTATTCGGTTTCTGCTGCAGCCGCTCGTGGAGAATGCGATCTATCATGGAATCAAGCCGTTGTGTGACCGAAAGAGCAAAATATCGATTAAGGCGTATGAAGATCATCAAGCTTTAGTCATTCGAGTCGATAATAATGGACAGCAGATTGCGCCTGAGCGATTAAATCAGATTCGTGAATCATTGAAGAGTGAAGTATGGAGAAACGATCAAGTTGGTTTTGGATTATACAGCGTGAACCATCGAATAAAGCTCGCATACGGTGAGCCGTATGGCTTACGTATATATAGCGACAAGGGATTGACCAGCATGGTTTTGCAATTACCGTTAGAGGAGAGTAACGAAGATGTGGAATGTGCATATCGTTGATGATGAAAGTACCATCCGGCATGGTTTAACGAAATATATTGAAGAGAGCCAGCTGCCTTTTCGAGTGGTGGGAAGTGCACGTCACGCAGCGGAGGAGCTCGAACTTATGGAGCAGTCTGAACCCCATGTCCTGTTTGTAGATATAAATATGCCGGATATGAACGGTCTTGATCTGCTGCGGCTGGTGAAGAGCCGTTATCATCAAGTGGTTGCCGTCATGGTCAGCGGTTATGATCAATTTGAATATGCACGGCAAGCACTGCAGTTGAACGCCTTCGATTATATGGTGAAGCCTGTTCCGAAGAGTGATCTGAAGCGGCTGCTGCAGAAGCTCGATCAGCATTTGCACAGCATTCATGACCAAGGAGATTTGTCAGCCGAAACGGTCTCAGAGCAGAAGAATAACAGGACACCAGACGGCTCCATTATGATAAGCAAGATCACAGAATATATCGATAATCAATACTATGATCCTGAGCTGACTGTCACGCGGATCGCGGCATTGTTCCATATGAACCAGACATATTTAAGCAAACGAATGAAGCAGGAATTGGGGTCATCCTTTCTCGATTATTTGACAGAGGTGCGCATTTCGAAGGCGAAGGAACTGCTGGATCAGTCCATGCATAATATCAAGATTGGCGATTTGGCTGTGAAGGTAGGCTATACGAATCAATATTATTTCAGCCGCCTGTTTAAAAGCCGAGTCGGTATGTGCCCCCTGGAATATAAGAAACGAGGAATAGAGTGTATGTGATGAGGAGAGCGCAGTGATGCTGCGTCTCTTTTTTTATGAATCAGGAAGGAAAGAGTCAAAAATCCCGCCAATATTATAGTAAAATTAGTAAGTGACGAGCGCGAATTAACGATATGGCGTTATATATGAGGGGGGCGAATTGGATGAGTCAGTGGGAATATAGAACGGTGAAATATCAGACTGGCGGTTTTTTAGGCGGAAAAGTGAAAGAGCAAGAGCTGGACGAACTGCTGAATCAATATGGTTATGAAGGCTGGGAGCTGGTATCATGCTTCGATACGAGTCTATCTCAAGGGCAGTCAAGGGACATTATTATGATATTCAAACGAGAGGCCTATGTAGGACGTTAAAAGCCGGAGCTAAGGCCAAGGAGGGAAACCGCTTGATTATACGGGAGACGGAAGAAAGTTTTGTGATGACAGCACAGGATGAACATGCACATTTCTCAGAGGCGGTAGCCCAGGGATTCCGGGAGGAATGGTTTTTAGGCGATAAATACATGGAGGACTGCATGCTTGCCATTCGGGAGCACGACCGAAGCTGGATTCGCCTGGACGATACGCCGATCTGGAATGATCACGCTCATGTACCGTTTTCGTTCATCGATTACCCCGTTTTGCCGAAGCTGGTAATGTACGAACGGGGAGTGGATGAAGTAGAGGCGATGAGCGCTTACGCGGCGCTTCTCTGCAGTATGCATTATGCGTCATTTTTCAAGTCGGTTCAGGGTGCCGGTCATGAAGCTGAGATGGAGTTCTATCACCGGGAGCTTGCGCGCCAGACAAGATTGAAGCTGGTGCTGCAAGAGCCGGATGAAATGCTGATTGCGAGACATTTTCAACTGCTGCAATTATGTGATGATATTTCCTTATATGTCTGCATGAACAAGGAAGGTGTATCAAAGGAGCAGGAGAATCCGTGGTTTAAACAGGGCTTTAATAGCTTGGTGGACGGGCAGCGGTTTATCGCGGAGTGGGTCAGCCGGCAGGAGATCCGCATCACCCCGGGTCTGTTCGCACAAGAATGGACAGCGGTGCTACGGAACAAGCATGTTCCGAAGAAACGAATTCGCGAAGTTGGGATCCATGCGGCCTATCAAGAGTGTGAGTGGACAGAGGTTAAGGTATCATTTGTTTAGGAATACTGGATAGCCGTGGCGGCTGAGGAGCGCTCCCTGACGTTGTTTAAATGAAACTAAAGCCGATACCCCTTATATCACAGGGGTATCGGCTTTTTAGAGGATCGTTTATAACGATGCAGCTGCCTGCTGCATAAGGGATGACAATTGATCCAGATCGACAGGTTGGTCTTTTTTCAGCTTGATGGTTTTTCTTTCGGGAGGACCATCGAACAATCCTTCAGGGAGTGTAAGCTCACTTGTATTAAAGATGGTGAAGCTAACAGCGTCTTTCGATGTGCTGATCGCGGCAGCGTATTTTCCATTCTTCAAAAAGTGGGGCTTCTTGTACTGAATGCGTTCCTGAACGTCTGGCACGGCTTGGTGGACCGTCTCTCGCAGGCTGAAGCAGAGCTCCCTTTGCCATGGTTCCTTGACCGTTTCAATAAATTCTGGTACCTCTGGATTCATTCTAAATCCTCCTAAACAGCTATATTTTTTATTTGGTTACTGCTTGGTAATCATCCACGTCACGCCGTATTTATCAACGACTTCACCATAATAAGCACCCCATGGCTGCAGAGCGAGAGGATGTTTGCTTTCGCCGCCCTCGCTGAGTTTGGCATAGGCTGTTTCAGCTTCTGACACATCGTCATAGGTCAAGGAAAGACTGATGCTGCGACTATACGACACGGGTTCGAAGGAATCGGAAATCATTAATGTATTGGTCCCTGCCACAGTAAGCGCCAAATGCATAACTTTATCCTTTAACCCCTCTGGTGATCCCGGCATCTCACCGAACGTAGTGAGGAACTGAATTTCTCCACCGAGTGACTCGATATAAAAATTAGCCTGACCTCTTGCATCTGCTGACATCAGATATGAATTCAAATATGCGCTCATAATTAACAACCTCTTTCTATTCGTTTAATGTAGTAGGACCATTGTTTGAGGAATATATTGACCGTTAACTTTGGTCTCTATGAATACAACGAATGAGGATTGGTGAAGTCGACAGGTACTCGAAAAAAATATTCAAATAAATTTTTATTTCTTCTTCGGTCCCATAACCTGGTGAAGCATACCCTTTTTAACGATTGCCTGGTTGATCAGGCGAACACTCATCAGCACGCTTGAGGAGAAAATCACGCTCACGCTCGTTGTGCGTCAGCGCTGAGGCACGGAGGAACTCTTTATGAGCTTCGTCAAGACGGCCAAGCTTCACAAGCAGATCTCCCCGCACGTTAGGGAGAAGATGATAGTTCTTCAGCGATGGATCCGATTTCAACTCATCTACCAGCTGAAGCCCAACCGCAGGGCCAAACGCCATAGCGATGGAAACCGCACGATTCAACTCGATGACGGGAGAAGGTGCAATCCGTACTAATGCTTCGTAGAGGGCAGCGATTCGAATCCAGTCGGTCTCAGATGCGGTACGCGCCTGGGCGTGGCAAGCGGATATGGCTGCTTGCAGGGTATAGGGGCCATTCGGCTGCCCGAGCTTGTAGGCCTTTTCGAGGGAAGCCAATCCGCGTCTGATCAGCAGATGGTCCCAAAGTGCCCGGTTTTGGTCCATGAGAAGGATGGGTTCACCCGTAGCGTTCACCCGAGTTTTGAAACGGGACGATTGGAGCTCCATTAAAGCAACGAGTCCATACACTTCCGATTCATTCGTTATCATCTCCGCAAGGACCCGGCCGAGCCTAAGTGCTTCTTGGCATAGCACAGGGCGTATCCAGTTCCCGCCTGAAGTAGCGTTATAGCCTTCGTTATACATCAGATAGATAACCTCTAGAACAGTGGATAGGCGCTCCTTCAGTTCATTTCCCTCCGGCAAATCAAGGTAAATCTGCGCTTCTCTCAAAGTTCGTTTGGCACGAACAATCCGTTGTGAGATGGTAGATTCAGCAACAAGAAAGGCATGTGCGATTTCATCTGTTGTGAGTCCTCCAAGCAGACGCAAGGTCAAGGCTATGCGTGCTTCCCGAGATAGGACCGGGTGGCAGGTGGTGAAAATCAATCTCAGAAGATCGTCGCCAATCTCGCCATCCAGCTGAAACTCCAGTTCTTGATCGGAAGCGGTATATAAGTCGTTACTGCGGCCGTACTCTTCATATTTACGATCGCGCAGCTTATTTCTTCGCATCAGATCAATTGCACGTCGCTTCGCTGTTGTCATTAGCCAAGCACCCGGATTATCTGGCATGCCGTGATCCGGCCACTGTTCGAGTGCAATCACAAGTGCATCTTGAGCAAGGTCTTCAGCTAGTCCGATATCGCGTACCATGCGTGCCAGTACTGCGATAAGCTTGGCTGACTCCATTCGCCAAATAGCATCGATCGTTGCTGACGAAGTCATGATTTCGACGTCCTCTTCATCTGCTCACGAAAAGAGGCTTCCATCGCGAGCGTCCTTGGATTTTGGGTTAAATCTGTTGCCTCGAATACTTGACGAAGTTCAATAACTCCTGCTCCGTGACCATGAGGGTCAGGCATCCGCATCGCCCATTCAATGGCTTCTTCTCTCGAATTGACTTCAATCAGCGTGTAGCCTGCTATTAACTCTTTGGTCTCTGTGAAGGGGCCGTCGGTGACCACCGGCTTTTCGCCGGGCTTGGGATAAGATATTCGGATACCATTTGAACTGGATTGCAGACCATCGGCAGCAAGAAGAACACCTGCCTTTGCTAGCTCCTCGTTATAACGCAGCATGGCTTCAAGCAGCTCTTGATCAGGCACAATGCCAGCTTCAGAGTCCTGCGTAGCTTTAACAATCATCATGAATCGCATGGGTGGAATCCTCCTAATTCCATTAGCGTCCTATTAGCGTTAACTAATTTGTACCATAATTTTCTTGCATTTGTTAATACCTACTTTATCTAATGAATATGAGCAGTTGGATTGATGGATTATGTAAGGATTATGCTTAGTAATAAGTCCGCTTCCCTAATAGGAGAAGGAGCTTTCTCATAAGATATAGAATTGCTTAAGAACATTCATCAGGCTCATAGACAATTGTGAAGGGAAAGCAAGTGAAAGGTAACCTTAATAGAGGGGGGAGACCAGATGCATGTAACCATGTTGTCGGAACAAGCTTACGAGGTGAACGGATTAAATATTCAGCATATACTGAGCCGGAAATTTTGCGTATTTGATCTGGAAGCGACGGGCATTCAGGCGGAGACAGAACGGATTATCCAGATCGGAGCCGTCCTGATGGTTAAGGATGGGTTAATTCCGGGTAAAACCTTCAATACTTACGTCAAGCCAGCCAAGCCGATTCCGCCAGAGATTGAAACCTTAACCGGCATATACAATGGTGATGTACAGCATGCGCCGGGGCTGGGAGAGGTTTACGGATCATTTCTGGATTTTGCAGAAGGAACTATTCTGGTTACCCATGCAGGCTATGAGTTCGATCTGCCGCTGCTGCAGCGGGAATGTGCTCGTCAGGGCCTTGCGGCACCAGCCAACCCTTGTATCGATACGAAGGCATTGTTTACATATCTTCATCCTGAAGTGGAGAATATCATTTCAACAGACTTCCTCCTGAACTACTACAGACTGGAGAGTAAAGGGATACAAAGGCATGATGCATTGGGAGACAGCCTGCTAATTGGACAGATATTCATGGAAATGCTTAAGGAGCTTGAAGCGCGAAATATGGAGCATCTTGAAATCACAAGCCCCGTTCATGTCAAAAGATTTCAGCTGCCGCCGTTAAAAAAGAGACCTCACACCAGCCCGAGCCATGAGCACTTTCCGGCGCTCACCAGACAGCAGCGCTCCTTGTTTCTGGGCATGATCGTTCTGTTTCTGCTGACAACCTCACTCACCGGAATGGTCGACATGATGACCTTCCGCCTGCGGTGGAACGGTCATCTGTCAGGCAACGGCAATCCGGCCCTGCTTGTGGTATTTATTCTTATTCCGCTATATATTGCACTTCTTATTCTGACAGGCAGATCATTCCGGCAAATACCTGGCTGTGCAAAATATGAAGCTGTATGATGCCTTGCTAAGAACGGCGAAGATGGCAGCGATCATCGGGCTGGAACAGGAGTCTGGCCGAATGGAGGCCACTGCCGGATCTTTGAGAGACGCTGTTATTAAAGGTTTCTACCTTGATGAACGGGGGCGCTTTATCGATAGCTCTGAATCTGATTGCAGCAGCCAGGGAGTCAATGTATTAGCTCTGCAGTTCGGTCTGATCGAGGGAGATGCCCGCCGCTCTCTGCTGGCTGCAGTTGAAGCGGAGGAATGGACATGCAGAACACTGCTTTCCTTGAATCTTCTTCAGGTACTGTTTGAGAACGGTTATAAAGAATCTGCTTACCGGATATTAAGCCGAGAAGCATTTCCCGGCTGGGGATATATGATATCCAAAGGGGATCGAACCGTGTGGGAGGGCTTCGATGATATAGAGTCCCATTGCCATGCATGGAACGGATATCCGGCGAGACTCATGGCAGAATACATCGTCGGGATACGCGCTCTTGCTCCAGGTTTTAAGCGCACGGCAATTGAACCGTATTTGCCGGATGATTTAACTTACGCGGAGTCTGCTGTACCAACACCATATGGAATTATAAAGGCAGGCTGGTATAAAGAAGAGCGAGGGTTGAAGCTGAACTGCTCGATTCCGTCCGGCATAACCGGCGTTATTGCCTTTCCGGAGCAAGCAAACGGAGTGGTCACGATTGAACAGGATGGAGAAATAATTAAGGCTCTGAGCCATGCCTCGAGCGTGGAGCTTGAGACGGGCGAGTATGTGCTGAGGATCAAATATTCAGTAACAGAGAATTAATGCATATACAAAACGAACTTCAGGGCAGTCCCAGGTCCGTTGACCTTGTGAGACTGCCCTGTTTCCGTTCTTCCCGTTCAAGCTATATCCAGCCCTTCTCCTCAGCCAGCGCAATGGCTTCAATCCGGTTCTTGGCTTCGAGCTTGCTCAGCACTTCAGACATATAGTTGCGTACCGTTCCGTAGGACAAGTGCAGCTTGGAAGCAATTTCGCTCGAGCTGCTGCCGGCCGCTGCCAGCCTAAGGATCTCGCGTTCACGCTCGGTTAACGGATTAACCTCACGTACCGTTCCGAAGACGAGCTCCGGCGAGACCTCACGCCGTCCATCCATAACGCGCCGAATAGCCTCGGCCAACCGGTCGCTTGGCTCGTCTTTCAGCAGGTAGCCTTGGACGCCAGCCTGTACAGCACGCTCGAAATAACCGGGCCGGGCAAAGGTGGTAAGAATCATAACGCGGCAGGGTGAATCCATACGCTGCAGCTCCTCTGCAACCTCAAGACCGCTCATTAGCGGCATTTCAATATCGAGCAGGCATACATCTGGAGTCAGCTTGGTAATAAGGGATAGCGCTTCTTTACCGTCTCCGGCTTGACCTACAACTTCGATATCCTTTTCAAAATCCAGCAGCAGGGCCAGCGCCCCGCGAAGCATACGCTGGTCCTCGGCAATCAACACCCGGATGCTCAACTAAGCTTCACGCTCCTTCCGGTTCGTAATAACAATCGGGACTCTCACGGTGAGGAGCATACCCTCTTTAGCCATAATTCTCATATTCCCGTCTACCAGGGCAAGGCGTTCAGCCATGCCTTTCAATCCGTTCTTCTCTCTAGTTTGGCTTTCGGCACTGGACGGCCTTCCGATGCCGTTATCCTTTACGGACAGACGCCATTCACCCTCGGACTGCTCGAAGCTGACATGACATTTGGATGCCTCGCTGTGCTTCACAACATTCGTTATCGCTTCCCGAAGGCATAGACTCATAATATTATGGGCGGTATCAGGAATGCCTTCAAACCGCGGATTGCCTTCGTGCGTCAGTTGAATATTGGCGCTCTGCAGGATAACCTGGGCTTCCCTCAGTTCTTCCGCAAGGGTGGCTGTCCGCATGTCCGATACCAGTTCACGGACCTGACGCAGCGCAGCGCGGGAGGTGTTCTGAATCTCCTTGGCTTCAAGCCGGGCCTGCTCGATGTTGACGTCAACAAGCTTCTCCACAAGCTGGCTCTTGAGTGTAATGAGAGACAGCGTGTGGCCAAGCGTATCGTGCAAATCCCTGGCAATCCGCATCCGCTCTTCGCCTTTAATAAGATTGCGAATTTGCTCGTTAGCCTGAGCGAGCTCCTTCTCGAGCTTCTGCCTGCTGATCATGGACCGGATGCCGAATGGTGACAACAGCATAATGACCATGAAGGGCAGCGTATACAGGAGATCTGAATTCCATATGTCTTCCACATGGTAGATTAGCGGAATGAGCTCGACCATCATGAACAGCACGAATGCTGTCATAAACTCTCGCTTGTCGGTATACCAGCCGATAAAATTGGCCGTAAAAAAACCCATTAGCAAGTAAGCGCTACTATAGCTCATGCAGAATATAAAAATAATAAGCATCTGGAGCAGCAGCCAGGGGAAGAAAGACCGTTTATCCTCTGCAAAATAAAGCTGCCGATAAGTGACAAGGAACACGCCCACCATCATGTATCCGATATAAAGCTTCCAGCCTGATTCATTAGCTGCCAGATTATAGATTGGCAGGGATAGATAGACGAGCCATAGATAAGGAAAGAACCCCAAATGACGCGGAAACACTTGAAACTTCATACTTCATCCCACTCTCATCTTTACAGCGACATCGCTTGCTGCTTCTTTCGAATATAGGTGGATATTACCATAAACAGCACCAAATATCCTGCTAAAATCAAGATGGACTTCAGCTGCGGCATATCGCCGCGGATAATCTCCCATCCGCCGCTGGCAAAATGATAAGAGGGCATCCACTCTCCGATCGCCCGGAGGAACGAAGGCAGGATCTCCATTGGCATCCACATGCCGCCCATAATGGCCAGCGCTAAATAAATCCCGTTGCTGACGCCGCTTGCGGTTTCTACGCGCTTCATCGCCCCGACCAGGGTGCCTGCAGCAAGAAAAGGGGTAGAGGCAAGCATGATCCACAGACCGCTCGTTATCCACTGCCACGCTGGCATATGAATCCCGTTAATGAGATAGCCCGCAATAAAAATAACGATAATCGAGAGCAGATGCATGACGGATTGACCGAACATTTTTCCGAAGAAATAAACGCTGCCCGGAAGCGGTGTTACCCGCATATACACGGACCAGCCCAGCGTTCGCTCCTGCACAAGCCGGATTCCAAGCGACATAATAGCAGAGCCCATAACGCTGAATGTGGTCATCGACATCAAATAATGTGCCTGCCATATGGATGCATCGGGCGCTCCGGTATCAACCACTCTGGTGAAGATGAAATAGAACAGAATCGGCATCGCGAGGGACCAGAAAATAAAGTAGGGGTTGCGCGCGATCCGAAGCAGCTCCATTTTGCACTGCAGTGTTATCAGTCGTCCTGTCATCTTAAACAGCCTCCTCATGTCTTTGGGTCAGCTGGTCGAACGCTTCATCCAGACTTCCCTGTTCAATCCTTACATCCCGCACAGCCATCTCCTCGCGGAAGATCACCCTGAGCGCCTGATCCGTATTCTCGGTCACGACATGCAGCCTGCCTTCCAGCTCGTATATTTCCGTCACACCGTCCAGCTGATCGAACCGTTCTTTAATGAGGCGCTGTCCTGCTTCTACAACAAATGATACCAAGCGGCGTGTTAATTTGGCCTTGATATCCTCTGGACTGCCGTCGGCGGCTACGGCTCCATTATTGAACAGGATGATACGGTCAGCCATGTCGTCCGCTTCCTGCAGATAGTGGGTGGTGAACACGATGGTCTTACCCTGGTCAGCCATTCCTCTAATAGTCCCCCAAAATAGACGCCGGGCGTTTGTATCCAGTCCTACGGTCGGTTCATCAAAAAACAACAGCTCCGGATTACCGGCAAGCGCCAGAGCAAAGCTCAGCTTGCGCTTCTGTCCGCCTGACATTTTGGTTGCCCGTTTGTTTAGTTCTTCATCAGTGAGTCCGGTTAGGGCAACGATCTCGGTCATTCCCATGGGATTTGGGTAATAACCCCGAATGAGAGCAATGATCTCACGTGCTTTCAGGCCGTCCATTACGCTGACCTCCTGCAGCATGGCGCCGATCTTTTCCTTCACTTGCCGATCTTTAGGACTTCTGCCGAACAGCCTGATCTCCCCTTCACTGGGATCAATGAGACCGAGCATCATGGATATGGCTGTTGTCTTGCCGGCTCCGTTAGGGCCCAGAAGCGCTGTGATCGACCCTTGCTCAATGCTGAATGAAATCTGATCCACTGCTTTTTTAGCTCCATACGATTTGGTGACTTGTATGAGCTGGGCTGCAGGTTCTTTATGTTGTTGTAACATGACTCCACCTCCGAATAAATTTCCTTGATTCCAGCTTATCGAAATCGGATAAAAGGATTTAGTAAGTATTGTCAGGATTTGGAGGTGACAATTGTCATCAAGTACATATAAGAGGGTAAGGATTGTTGTTATCATGAAGATGGAAGGGGGCATACCAGTGAAAAAAGCCTGGTGGAAAGAAAGTGTAGTGTATCAGATTTACCCAATTAGCTTCAAGGATTCAAATGGCGACGGAGTAGGTGATCTGCGCGGAATCATCTCCAAGCTGGACTATTTACAGTACTTAGGCGTTAATGTCCTCTGGCTGTGTCCAATCTATGAATCTCCGGGCCACGATAACGGTTATGACATCAGCGATTATTATGCGATTAAGAGTCAGTTCGGCACGATGGAGGATTTCGATCAACTGCTTGGGGAAGCGCACAAGCGGGGAATGAAAATTATGATGGACCTGGTGCTGAATCATACATCTAATGAGCACCCATGGTTTCTGGAGTCGCGGTCTTCCAAAGATAATCCGAAGCGGGACTATTACATATGGCGTAAGGGTAAGGACGGGTTGTACCCGAATAACTGGGAGTCATACTTCGGCGGGTCGGTCTGGGAATATGATGCCAGGACGGATGAATTCTTCATGCATCTTTACGCCAAGCAGCAGCCGGATCTGAACTGGGAGAACCAGGAGATGACTGAGGAATTGTACAAAATGATCCGCTGGTGGCTCGCTAAAGGCGTGGATGGATTCCGTTTCGATGCCATCGCACACATCGTGAAGGCCGTGGGCCTGCCCAATGCGGATAACCCTGATAATTTGCCGGTCGTCCAGGCGTACCATCTTTTCTCGAACCTGGATAAGGTGCATGATCTGCTCAAGAAGCTTAACGAGGAGGTTTTGTTTGAATTCGACATTATGACGGTTGGGGAAACGTCCGGTCTTGGTCCGGAACAGGCGCTCGATTATGTCGGTGAGAACCGCAGTGAGCTGAACATGGTGTTCCAGTTCGAGCATATGTATCTGGACGCTGCCTCCGGCGGTTCGGGCAAATGGGATATCTGCTCCTGGACCCTGCTTGAGCTGAAAAAGATCATGAGCAGGTGGCAGACGACACTGCATGGCAAAGGTTGGAACGCCAACTATATGAGTAACCATGATCAGCCGCGTCCCGTATCGCGGTTCGGGAACGATAAGGAATACCGGGAGCAATCGGCCAAGATGCTGGCAACCTTAACACATATGCTTCAAGGAACGCCATATATTTACCAAGGTGAAGAGATTGGCATGACGAATGTGGCATTTGACTCCATTGATGAATATCGTGATGTCGAAACGCTGAACTATTATGAGCAGATGAGGCTCAGAGGGCAGCCGGAGGAAATCACAATGAATGCGATTCACAAAAAGAGCCGGGATAACGCCCGTACGCCGATGCAATGGGATGACACTCCAAATGCAGGTTTTACGGATGGTGATCCGTGGATCCAGCTGAACAAGAACTATAAGGAGATCAATGTAAAACAGGCGCTCGACGACCCGAACTCCATCTTTCACTATTACCGCAGGCTAATCTCGATCCGGAGACAATGCGAGGCGATTGTATATGGGGATTATAAGCTCCTGCTTCCCCTGGATACCGATATTTATGCGTTTGTTCGTTCCGTAGAGAACGAGAAGCTGCTGGTGATATTGAACTTTTTTGATAATACGCCTGTATTTAATTGGCCGGAGGATCTTAGAACAGACGAGAAAAAGCTGATGATCTCGAATTATGAACCCCAAGAGAATGAGGATGTATACCACTTAACCTTAAGGCCGTATGAGGCAAGAGTGTACTTGCTGGAGGGCAAATGCGCAAAGCCATAATCTAGCCGGTGGTTTGTTTTCATTTGACAAGGGGTGGAAGATGAGGCGGAAGCTGTATTTATAAGGTTTTTTCAGCTCATCCTAACGGGCTTTTTGAGCCTTGCCTTCTCTTGACCGATAAGGTGCCTTCAATTATAGTGGGTACTGTAGGAGCATTCTATTATAGAGGGAAAAAGGTGGCTTGTAACATGTCTGAGAACATCTACGTTGGTGTCGATTTGGGTGGAACTGCAATTAAAGTCGGAATATGCAATCAAGAGGGTCAGCTGCTGCAGAAGTATGAGGGACCGACGGAAACGTCCAAGGGCGTTGACACGGTAATCGACAATATTGAGAAATATGTACGCTATATTGTGGAGCAATCCCCTTACAGCTGGGACCAGCTTGCGGGCGTTGGAGCGGGCGTTGCAGGCTTTACGAACATCCGCGAAGGAATCATTATTCTGGCACCTAACGTAGGCTTTAAAGATGTACCAATTCGAGCAATGCTTGAAGAACGGCTCGGCAAGCCAGTCAAAATAGATAACGATGCAAACGTTGCGGCTCTGGGCGAAGCTTGGAGCGGTGCGGGACGCGGCGTGGATAACTGCGTCTGCTATACGCTCGGTACCGGGGTAGGCGGCGGCATTATCGTGAATGGAAAGATATATCAAGGATTCGGCGGTATGGCTGGTGAGCTCGGCCATACGACGGTTGTACCTGATTTGGAAGCTATTCAGTGCGGCTGCGGTAAAATGGGCTGCCTCGAAACGGTATCCTCTGCGACAGGCATTATTCGTATGGCGAAGGATGCGGTTGAACGCGGGGATCGCACTTCCCTGGCGCTTGTTGACAACATTGCGGCTAAAGAAGTGTTTGATGCTGCGAAAGCAGGGGATGAAGTTGCACTGCGGATCGTGAAGCGTGCAGCATTTTACCTTGGAAAATCCATGGCAGCCGTAGCGGCTATATTGAATCCGGAAGTATTTATTGTTGGCGGCGGTGTGTCCAAGGCCGGCGATATTCTGTTTGATGAAGTTCGTTCTGTGTTCAGTGAGCTGACACCGGAACCACTGCAGCGCGGCGTGCGCATCGTTCCGGCAGAGCTTGGAAATGATGCTGGAGTCGTGGGTGCAGCGGGTCTGCATTTGCGTTCTTAATGATATGAATGTGACTTTGAATGTGAATTAAACCTAATATAAAGGGAGGAGAAGCTGATGCTGGAAGCAGCGGATCGCGGCAACACAACATCAATGGCCACCCTGATCATTATTACCGGTATGTCGGGAGCCGGGAAGACCTTGGCCGTACAAAGCCTCGAGGATCTTGGATTTTTCTGCGTCGATAATCTGCCGCCCGTACTCATTCCTAAGTTTGCGGAGCTGATTGAGCAGTCCAAGGGTAAGATTGGCAAGGTAGCACTGGTTATCGACCTGCGTGGTCGTGAGTTTTTCACTGCATTGTCGGAATCACTCAATTATATTAAGGATCATTTTACAATCCACAGTGAAATCCTGTTTCTGGATGCGACCGATTCGGTACTCGTTCAGCGCTACAAGGAAAGCCGGCGGCGTCATCCGCTCGCTCCGGAAGGCATGCCGCTTGACGGTATCCGTCTGGAACGCAAGATGCTGGATGAGCTGAAAAACTCAGCGACACAAGTCATTGATACAAGCAATATGAAACCGGCACTGCTCAAAGAGAAAATCATTTCCCGATTTACGCATCTGGAGACGAATACATTATCTGTGAATATTACATCGTTCGGGTTCAAATACGGCATACCGATTGATGCTGACCTGATATTCGATGTAAGGTTTTTGCCTAACCCGCACTATGTTGAGAATTTGCGCCCCAACACAGGCCAAAACAGCGATGTGTACGAATATGTAATGAAATGGCCTGAAACCCAGGTTTTCCTGACCAAATTATTGGATATGCTTCATTTTCTTATCCCGCAATACCGGAAAGAAGGAAAGAGTCAAGTAATCATCGGCATTGGCTGTACAGGCGGAAAGCACCGCTCTGTGGCCATTGCAGAATATATTGGAAAAATGCTTGGCGCGAGTGAAACAGAATCAGTATCGGTCAGCCACCGTGATTCTGATCGGGATCGGCATTAATAAGGGGAAGTGATAAACGTGGCTGAGCAAGCTAGGAAGCCTCGCATTGTTGTGATGGGTGGAGGAACAGGGTTGTCTGTCATGCTGCGCGGTCTGAAGGAAAAGCCCTTGGACATCACGGCAATCGTCACTGTGGCCGATGACGGAGGGAGTTCAGGCATTTTAAGAAGTGAACTGCAGATGCCTCCCCCGGGAGATATTCGAAATGTATTAACAGCGCTCGCGGATGTCGAGCCGCTGTTATCCGACATATTGAAGTACCGCTTTAGCACCGGCTCAGGACTTGCGGGGCACAGCCTTGGCAATTTAATCCTGGCTGCCATGACGGATATGCACGGTGATTTTGTCACGGCGGTTAAGGAGATGAGCCGGGTTTTTGTCTGTCGAGGACAGGTTCTTCCTGCTGCCGGGGAATCGGTTATTCTCCATGCTGAAATGGAGGATGGCACCTTTGTCACAGGAGAATCTAAAATTCCGGAGGCTGGCGGCCGCATCAAGCGCATTTTTCTGGAGCCCAAGAATGTGGAGCCACTGCCGGAAGCGCTGGAAGCGATCCAGCAGGCTGATGCGATTTTGATTGGACCGGGAAGTCTCTATACCAGTATCATGCCCAATTTGCTCGTTCCTAAGCTGGCAGATGCCGTTGTAACATCGGAAGCGATCAAAATTTTTGTGTGCAATGTTATGACACAGCCGGGTGAAACCGATAACTATACCGTTGGTGACCATTTACAGGCTATTTATGATCATATTGGTCATCATTTATTTGATTATGTCATTGTTAATGACGGCGAAATTCCGCCTCAGGTACAAGATAAATATGCTGAGAAGGGCGCAAAGCCCGTTCGGCTTGACCGGGATGAGGTTACAAACCAGGGATACAAGCTTATCGCAGATAAATTGGTGCTGTTCCGCACATATTTGCGGCACGATGCCGACAAGCTGAGCAATCATATTTTCCAATTGGTGCAAAATTGGATTGAACGAAAGAGGTGAGACCCTTGTCCTTTGCGGCACAAACAAAGAAAGAACTAACCATGGTCGAAAGCCAGAGCTGCTGTGAGAAAGCGGAGTTGTCTGCGCTTATTCGAATGAATGGATCCGTTCAGGTTTCGAGCAAAAAAATAGTGCTGGATATTTCAACGGAAAATGCCGCGATCGCAAGGCGCATTTATACCTTAATTAAGAAACATTTCCAGGCCCATACGGAGCTTTTGGTGCGTAAAAAAATGCGTTTGAAGAAAAATAACGTATATATCGTCCGCATTCCAGCCCGAGTGCAGGAAATTCTGAAAGATCTCCGGATTGTATCAGAAGGCTTTCTGTTTAATTCCCGGATTGATGATGAGATCGTCAGCAAAAATTGCTGTAAACGGGCTTATTTACGCGGGGCCTTCATGGCAGGAGGTTCGGTCAATAATCCGGAGGGATCATCGTATCATCTGGAAATTGCTTCGATGTATGAGGAGCATTGTCAGGCGCTGGTGGAGCTTGCGAATGAATTCCATCTGAATGCTCGTTGTATTGAGCGGAAAAAGGGATTTATTTTCTATATCAAGGAAGGCGAGAAGATTATTGAATTTCTTAGTCTGATTGGTGCACACCAGGCATTGTTCAAGTTCGAGGATGTTCGAATCATGCGTGACATGCGTAACTCCGTCAACCGGATTGTGAACTGTGAAACGGCGAATCTGAATAAGACGATCGGTGCTGCTGTACGGCAGATTGAGAACATTAAGCTGCTTCAGAGGGAAGTCGGACTTGAAAGCTTGCCGGACAAACTCCGTGAGGTAGCGGAGATCCGCCTTGCCCACCCGGATATGAATCTGAAGGAAGTCGGGGAAATGCTAAAGGGGACCGTGAGTAAATCCGGGGTCAACCACCGGCTTCGCAAAATTGATGAGCTTGCTGAAAAGGTTAGAAACAGGTAAATTTTTTTATTCTAGTGTCATGTATGGTAAAATGGTATAATATTAAAAAAATAGCGTAGATTTTTAGTGTTTAGAGATTTGATAATAGGGGGTAAACTTTCCATGACAAAGCACCCAGTAGTCGTTCGGTTAAAAACAGGCTTGCATGCAAGACCGGCTGCGCTTTTCGTTCAAGAAGCGAATAAATACTCATCTGAAATTTTTGTGGAGAAAGATGATAAAAAAGTAAATGCTAAAAGCATCATGGGAATCATGAGCCTTGCGATTAGCACAGGTACAGAGATTTACATTAGCGCTGAAGGTGCTGATGCTGAGCAGGCGGTTACCTCTTTAGTGAACTTGGTCAGCAAAGAGGAATTGGAGAATCAGTAATCATTAGAAAAAGTCTTGTCAATCAAGGCTTTTTTTAATACATAAACAGATGACAGCATAGAGAGGTGGAGATAATCTCCGCCTTTTTTTTGTTCAGCCAGACCGAAGCAGTTGTTTAACTTCAGTTTAAATTGTTTGTGTATCCTCTTCTTAGAGATAAAAAACCATAAAAGGAGATGGAGAGAGTCTTATGAATGCTAAAGATCATCAATTAAATGATATAGATACCGGGGAAGAAATAACAGAGAGGAAACAGCCGGGCTTCCAATCCTTCTTCAGGTTACTGAAGGAAACAAAGCCGCCGATGGTTCTGCTTGTTATCGCGATCCTCCTTAGTGTGGCATCCACACTCGTTGGACTGGTGATTCCGATGTTTACGAAGAGCTTGGTGGACGGCTTCTCATTAACGGATATGAACCGATCCCATATCATTGGGCTGGGGATTGCGTTTATTCTGCAGACGGTTGCATCCGGATTCTCAATATTCTTGCTGAGTTATACGGGGCAGAAGATGGTTGCGGCCCTGCGTGAGCGATTATGGAAGAAGCTGCTCTTGCTGCCAATCCGATATTTTGATCATCATCGATCCGGGGAATCTGTCAGCAGGATGACCAATGATACCGGAGTGATCAGGAGCTTGATCTCTGATCATCTGGCAGGCTTCTTCAGTGGAATTATTTCAATTATCGGCTCTGTCGGCGTGCTGCTGTACCTCAATTGGAAGATGACACTCACGATGTTTGTTGTCATTCCCATCGCGGTGTTGATTCTTGTGCCGCTTGGAAAGAAGATGTACAAAATCTCACTTGGCATGCAGGATGAAACCGCCTCGTTTACAGCCAATATCAGTCAGGTGCTGTCGGAGATCCGCCTCGTTAAAGCTTCAAATGCAGAGGATAAAGAGTATGAGAATGGACGTAAGGGAATTATGAGCCTGCTGAGCTTTGGCATTAAGGAAGGCGTTGTTTCTGCCTGGATTGCGCCGCTGATGTCTTTTGTGCTGATGATGCTGCTTGTCGTAGTGATCGGTTATGGCGGGTTGCAGGTTTCAACCGGGGCGCTTACAGCAGGTGAACTCGTTGCCTTTATTCTGTATTTGATTCAGATTGTGATGCCGATGACGCAGTTAACAACATTTTTCACTCAACTGCAGAAGGCCAAGGGAGCCACGGAACGAATCCTCGAAACCCTGGATGCTGAAGAGGAATCCCTTACAAACGGCAAGGATGCAGCAGATGCAAATCAACGCGTTTCTATTGAAAATCTCAGCTTCGGTTACAAAGAGGATGAACCTGTATTAACAGATGTCAGCTTTCAGATGGAGCCCGGAACTGTAACGGCTGTCGTGGGTCCAAGCGGAGGCGGCAAGACCACTTTGTTCTCCATGCTGGAGCGCTTCTATCTTCCGCAGAAGGGGCAGATTCGGCTTGGGCAGGCTGCGATTGACACGTTCTCTTTACGTTCCTGGCGCGGATTGATTGGATATGTTTCGCAGGAAAGCCCGATGATCGCAGGTACGATCCGGGAAAATATATGTTACGGGACGGATCGCGAGATCAGTGACGATGAGATTAGAAAAGCGGCTGAAATGGCATATGCTGACGGCTTCATTGATGAGCTGCCGAACGGATTTGATACCGATGTGGGCGAACGGGGAGTGAAGCTTTCCGGCGGCCAGCGACAGCGGATTGCAATCGCAAGAGCACTTTTGCGAAACCCTAAAATTCTGATGCT
Organism: Paenibacillus dakarensis; assembly: GCF_001373415.1. Classification (GTDB taxonomy): domain Bacteria; phylum Bacillota; class Bacilli; order Paenibacillales; family Paenibacillaceae; genus Paenibacillus_AQ; species Paenibacillus_AQ dakarensis. The sequence goes on from NZ_CDSE01000007.1 coordinate 55,775, forward strand.
GGATGAGGCTACATCAAGTCTCGACAGCCGATCGGAGATAGCGGTGCAGAAAGCGCTGAATAACCTGATGGCCGGGCGAACGACCATTGTGATTGCGCACCGTTTATCGACGGTGGTTGGAGCCGACCAGATCATATTTATAGAAAAGGGGACGGTGACCGGCCGCGGCACACATGAGGAATTAATACAGCAGCATGAGATGTACCGGGAATTTGCAGTTCAGCAGTTGCAGATGAATGACGGGATTGAGCCGGTGGATGCATAGCCGGACCCATATGTCGGTAAGGAAGGGATATTCATGGCGAGAATACTGGTAGTCGATGATGACCCGAACATTCGGGAGCTTGTAAGCGTATTTCTGGAAGAGGCGGGCATGGAAGAGGTGATCGAAGCCTGCGATGGCGTTGAAGCATTATCTGCCATGGAGCAAAACGCAGTCGATCTGGTAATCATGGATATCATGATGCCGAATATGGACGGATGGGATTTATGCCGGGAAATCCGTAAATATGAAGGAATACCGATTCTGATGCTGACTGCGATCGGGGAGACGAAGCAAATTGTGAAGGGATTTGAGCTGGGGACTGACGATTATCTTGTGAAGCCGTTTGAGCCGGCGGAGCTTGTTGTGCGTGTAAAGGCCCTGCTAAGAAGATACCAGGTTGCATCCTCCCAGACCGTCACGATCGGCAACCTGCAGATGAACCGTAAAACTTTTGAAGTTAAGACGGCTGACGAGAAGTTCAGCTTGCCTCTGAAGGAATTCGAGCTGCTGTTTAAGTTAGCCAGCTATCCAGGGAGTACGTTGACTCGGGACCGGCTGATCGAAGATATATGGGGATATGATTTTGAGGGGAATGAGAGAACATTGGATGTTCATGTAAACCGGCTGCGGGAGCGGTTCCCTGAGGAGAAATACCGGTTTAGGATTCGCACCGTACGCGGGCTCGGCTACCGGCTGGAGGCAGGTGAGGCTTAATGAAAAAGGTGCTTCGGATCAGCTGGAAGATCATACGCGAAACCTTGCTGACGATAGCCGTCTTTGCACTGCTGGCCGTATCATGGACGGGGGCAACCTATATAACGAAGGCGATTTATACGAAGACAGGAGCCCCCTCATCCGATTACATTACGCAGCTCATTGATCTTATTCTGGGTGTAATCATCTTCTTTCTGTGCATGCTGTTGATCGGGCTGATGTTCAAGTACAAAGAGATCGCTGTGATGAATACTTTTACAGACGCCATGCGCCGGATATCTAAAGGGGATTTCAGTGTCAAGATGGATGATGAAATGCTGCGCGGTGAGTTCAAGACGATTGCAGCAAGTATTAATGACATGGCCGGGGAACTTGGGCGTATGGAGAACATGCGGCAGGACTTCATCTCGAACGTATCGCATGAGATTCAGTCCCCGCTCACGTCCATACGGGGATTTGCACGGGCGCTCCGCAATCCAAGGCTGACTGAGGAGCGGAGAAATCACTACCTGGAGATCATCGAAGGGGAGAGCCGCCGGCTGTCACAGCTAAGCGATAATCTGCTCAAGCTTTCCTCCCTGGAGGGGGATCGTCAGCAATTTGAGATGACACGCTATCGGCTTGATGAGCAGCTTCGTAAGGTCGTGCTGGCGAATGAACCGCAGTGGCTGGCGAAGCAGATACAGATTGTCATGGACTTGACCGAAGTTGAGATCGAGGCTGCGGAGGAGCTAATGAGCCAGGTATGGATCAATTTGCTGCATAACAGCATCAAGTTCACACCGGATCACGGTTTAATAACGATCAAGCTGAAAGAGCACGGGCCCGAAATAGAGGTGTCTATTACGGATACCGGCGCGGGGATCGCGGAGTCTGACCAGCTTCATATTTTTGAACGCTTCTATAAGGCAGACAAATCAAGGAACCGGACTGCCGGGGGCAGTGGTCTCGGACTGTCTATCGTGAAACGGATCGTGGATATTCATGGAGGAAAGGTTACGGTGGAGTCTGAGCTTGGGAAGGGCTCTACCTTTACGGTGGTAGTGCCGTGTGGGCGTGGACAATAATCGGGTGTCGGTGATGTTGATGTTCGACGTCAACTCACATGGTGGAAGTAAGTGATATTATATGGCTCGAAGGAGATGCGATAACTGTTTTTAGAGATGATTATTCCACGAAGCAGCGGAGCGGACGAAGCGTTTCCGGACAAGCGGCAGCGGTCGCCTTTGTCTTCCAATTTCAACCTTGTGTTATATAGTTCGGGAAATTGGAAGACAACAGCGATGGTAGGAAAGATTCGTACGTGTAGCGCCTCACCAACAAGAAAAAAGAGCCCCCCCGCAAAATCTTAAGATTTTTTGGGAGAGCCCTCTATTAAACTAAGCAAGTTATAGCACCTTCTCCAGGAAGCTGATCGTCCGCTCATGCTTCGGATTTCCGAACACCTCGTCCGGATGACCTTCCTCTACGATGTAGCCGCCATCCATGAAGATAACCCGATCTGCAACCTCCCGGGCAAATCCCATCTCGTGGGTGACGATTAGCATCGTCATGCCTTCGCTTGCCAGTTTCTTCATGACACCCAGCACCTCGCCGACCATCTCGGGGTCGAGTGCGGATGTCGGCTCGTCGAAGAGCATGATGTCGGGATTCATAGCAAGCGCGCGAGCGATAGCCACCCGCTGCTTCTGTCCGCCTGACAGCTGGCTTGGCAGGGCATCCGCCTTATCGGACAGGTCCACTTGTTCAAGCAGCTGAAGAGCCGTGGTACGGGCTTCCTTCTCGCTCAGCTTCCCGAGTTCTACGGGAGCGAAGGTAATATTCTTCAATACATTGAAATGCGGGAACAGATTAAAATGCTGAAACACCATGCCGATATTTTCTCGTGCTTTGTTAATATCGGTTTTAGGATCATTGATGTCACGGCCGTGAATGATGACTTTGCCTGCCGTAATGTCATCCAGTCGGTTGATGCAGCGCAGAAACGTACTTTTGCCGGAGCCTGAAGGACCAATGATACATACAACTTCGCCTTCTGTGACCTGCATATCGATACCTTTCAGCACATGATTACTGCCGAAACTCTTCTTTAAACCTTCAACCCGAATTTTATCCACGGCTTATCTTCCTTTCCATGCTGTTTGCAACTTTGGTTAGAATGGTGATAACAATCAGATACATAAGGGCAACCGTAAGCCAGATATCAAAGGATGCAAATGTTCTTGCGATGACAATCTTCCCGGATTGCGTCAGCTCTACAAGTCCGATGACAGACAGAATCGATGTGTCCTTTAATGTAATGACAAACTGGTTGATAAACGATGGAATCATGATTCGAATTGCCTGTGGAATAATAATCTTGAGCATCGCTTTGCGGTAAGGCACACCCAGTGAACGAGCAGCCTCCATCTGACCGTGGTCAATGGACTGGATTCCCCCGCGGATGATTTCCGTCATATAGGCACCGGCATTAAGTGTTAATGTCAAGACCGCTCCCAAGAACAGGGGCATGGTGAAATCAAATGCTTGCGGAATACCGAAATAGATGAAAAAGGCGAGTACAATTAACGGGATACCGCGGAAAACATCGACGAACACCGTGGCGAGACCACGCAGCCACTTGTTGCGTCCTACCTTCATAAACCCGAAGATAAGCCCTACAATACAAGCGAAGAATAAGGAGATAATCGTATAGAGTAGCGTTTTTCCAAGACCCTCTAAAAGAGCTGGCAATGATTTGATTATGAGTTCCATGCGGCCTTGCTGTGCAGCAACCTCTGCATTTGCGCCTATGTATTTATCAAGAATACGGTCATATTCGCCATTCGCGCGAAGATTGGCAAGACCGGCATTGAATTTCTCCATCAGTTCTGGACTTTTACCTTTGCTGACAGCAAAACCGTAAGTGCCGCCGAGCTCCCTCTGATCCTCATTAACAACCTTTAAACCATTGTTCTGTTTAGCCCCGTAGGCAAGCACCGGGTAGTCATCGAAGCAGGCAATGGAATTCTTGGTTTTCACATCCTCATACATTTGAGCAGAATCGTCGAAGGGAACGATCGTGAACCCATATTTTGAGGAGATAGATTCCGCAAAGGTATACCCCTCCGTACCCGTCTTCACAGCGACCTTCTTGCCCCGTAAATCCTCATAGCTTTTGACCGATTCCTCATCCTTGCGAACAGCCATGACAACGCCGGAATCGAAATAGGGCTCTGAAAAATCAAATTTCTGTTTTCTTTCATCCGTGATACTCATACCGGCAATTACGCCGTCAACCTGATTGGACTCGAGTGCCTGCACGGCAGCATTGAATCCGAGCGGTTTAACCTCGTATTTGAAATTCTGATCCTTTGCGATGGCTTCCAGCAAGTCCATATCGATACCGACTAGATTTCCGCTTGCATCCTGGTATTCAAACGGAGGGAATGTGACGTCCGTTCCGATCTGATAGGTTTTTTCAGAGACGGGCTCTGCTGAAGCATACAGCGATAAGCCAGGTAAGCCGACTGCAGTGATGAGCAGCAATGACATGGTAAATAATAATACCCGTAGTGATTTCATATTGTCCCCTCTTTCTTAAGCCTTGTTCTAGTTAGTTACCCATTATGCTCCTGCAGTTAACAACAATTTCCTGGGTTGCTAACTTTGATTCCCGTTAAATGAGCATTAATGTTTATATTCCATCATCTAAGAATTGGAGAAAAAATGAAACAGGAAAAATTTATAAATCAGCTATTTAGATGAAACATTTACCAATTTATATACGTTAGAGGGGTAAGGCAAGCGTGATAGCGAAGCCAATTTAAAGGAGGTCTTGGATCGATGAATGTTTGGGCTAAACGGTTAGGGTCAGTAATGATTGCGGGCGCACTTCTTACAGGCGGTTCCGTATGGACAGGCGTTTTGGGCGTGAGTGAGGTGCATGCGGCAGATATTGCACAGCAGCAGAATCGGGTTACGGTGCTTGGCAAGGGTGAAATTTCGGTTAAACCGGATATCGTATACCTGTCGATCGGTGTAGAGTCTTTCGCAGAGACAGCGAATTCCGCACAGAAACACAATGCCCAGAAAATGGCTAAAATCAGCTCGCTGCTGAAAAAGACATGGAAAATCGATGAGAAAGATATTAAAACAGAAAATTTCTATGTTCAGCCTAACTACTCCTACAGTGAAAAAGAAGGGCGCAAAGTACAAAATTACAGTGCCACTCATTCACTTGAAGTAACACTTCGTGATTTAAGCAAGGTTGGCGAGCTGCTCGATGCTGCTGCCGAAGCAGGTGCGAACAATATCGGAAGCGCACGCTTCTCTATTGAGAACCGCGATGCTTTTGAAACCCAGGTAATCGAGAAGGCGATGGCAAATGCTGATCTGAAAGCACAGGCTATTGCTAAGGCGGCTAAACGCCAGCTGGGTGTCGTGGTGAGTGTGGTTCAAGACGAAGCCGCTAACCGTGATGTGTACAGCTACGGCTTTATGAATTCGGCTGCAAAAAGTGAAGCCCTGGATCAAGCCTCCACTTCCGTGAAGCCGGGCGAAATCAAGCTGATGACTCAGCTGTATGTCCAGTATGAACTGAAATAGAACTACCTTCTGTGTTACCTGAAAACCGTTCCGCTTCGCAGTAATGCGAAATGGAGCGGTTTTATTTTTCGGTATAAAGGTAATTATATGAATTGAGCTCTCGGTTTTTTTACACTTTTAACCCTGCATGGTCAGGAATACCAAAAACGGGTCAGGATAAGGCCTCAGCCTGTCGAAATCCACAGAAAAGTGTTGTGTATGGGGTCAAAACAAGGTATAGTGAATATGCAAAAAAACTGTACAAGATATGATGCTAAGCCATACCAATGGATATGGCTTTTTTCTCTTAATGGGTCAGGATAAGGTATGAATCCCTGGATCCTGGTGACACAAGAATAAACAACCGCTTAACGCTGTCTGTATTTGTAGAAATGTGTCGGAAGACGTTTTTCTCGTTTTATAGGAAAGAATATTAATATTAACCGTAAAGGGGATGATGGTGCATATGATTGAACTTGTCCAGATAACGAAAGAATTTCAAGGGCAATCGGTCGTGCATCCGCTGTCGCTCTCCATTAAGGAAGGAGAATTCCTGACTTTGCTGGGCCCCAGCGGTTGCGGCAAGACGACAATCCTCCGAATGATTGCAGGATTCGAACAGCCAACGGAAGGGGAAGTATGGCTCGCTGGCCAGAACGTGACCGATATGCCGGCGAACAAGCGGGATTTGAATCTCGTGTTTCAGCATTATGCCCTGTTTCCGCACATGACCGTAGAAGACAATATCGCATTCGGATTAAAAATGAAAAAAATGCCGCGATCCCAGATTAAAGAACGCGTAGCAGAAGCCGTAGCGATGACGCAGCTGACACAGCTGCAGGATCGATATCCGCATCAGCTTTCCGGTGGACAACAGCAACGCGTAGCGATCGCCCGTGCCATTGCCAATAAGCCAAAGGTGCTTTTGCTGGATGAGCCGCTTGGTGCACTTGACCTGCAGCTCCGCAAAAACCTGCAGTCTGAGCTGAAGCATCTGCAACGTACACTTGGCATTACATTTGTGTATGTTACGCATGACCAGGAAGAAGCGATGATGCTGTCTGACCGGATCGTGATTATGAATAACGGGAAGGTTGAACAGGTCGGCACACCGCGTGAAATTTACGCCAAGCCGAAGACCCTGTTCGCTGCCACCTTTGTAGGAGAGAATAATATTTTCTCTTCGCGCGAAGGGCTTTTTGCTGTTCGTCCTGAAAAAATCTATCCTCAGCGCGGCCCGGGCGGCAAGAAGACGGGTGTGATTGAGGATGTTCAGTATCTGGGTAACGTGCATAAGCTTAAAGTGCAGCTTGAGGATGAACCGATGAGCGTAACCATTGCTCTGGATTTTACAGATGATGAGCCTTGGGAAGTCGGTGAAAGAATCGGCCTGAATTGGGACGCGAGAGATGAGGTGGCTATCGGGTCATGAGTAAATCCAAATTCCTCCTGACTCCTGTGCTTCTGTGGCTCTCCCTGTTTCTAATTGTGCCTATGCTGATCGTGGTCGGGATATCGTTTCTGCAGCGTGATGCGTTAGGAAACATTGTGTTTTCTTTCAGTCTGGAAGGATACAAGACGTTTTTTGATCCGCTGTACCTCGGGATTTATTGGGATACACTCGTCTTATCCATACTAACTACAATAATCTGCCTGGCGGTCAGCTATCCGCTGGCTTACTATATAGCCAACGCATCCCCGCGTATCCAGACATGGGGACTGATCTTGATTACGGTGCCGTTCTGGATCAACTTCTTGATACGGACATACGCTTGGGTGCTTCTGCTTCGGACACAAGGGGTTGTAAACAATCTTCTGATCTATTTGGGATGGATTGATGAACCTCTGCAGATGCTGTATACCAAAGGCGCAGTACTCCTGGGCATGGTATATAACTTTATTCCGTTCATGGTGCTTCCGATATATGTAGCACTGGAGCAGATGGACAAGCGTCTGCTGGATGCAGCGAGTGATTTAGGGGCATCGAAATGGAATGCCTTCCGTCACATTACCCTGCCTCAGAGCAAATCGGGTATTATGACCGGATCCATTCTGGTATATGTATCTACGGCAGGGATGTTCGTCGTAACAGACATTCTCGGCGGCGCGAAGTCCGCGATGATTAGTAATATTATTCAGTCGCAGTTCCTAGGTGCACGCAACTGGCCATTCGGAGCTGCATTGTCCGTTATTTTTGTGATTACCTCGCTGGTGTTAGTCTTACTGTTTAACAGGGCTATGCAGGCCCGTCACCAACGCGTAAAGGAGGGGAGAGCGTGAAGAAACGAAATCACCCCTTGCTCGGGATTCACTCATTCCTGATGATGGCGTTCATCTATATACCGATCATTATGATCATCATATATTCCTTTAACGACACGCGTCTGAGCGGTAACTGGGAAGGCTTTACGTTTGACTGGTACGTGTCGCTGTTCAACAACCGAAATGTGATGGAAGCGCTAATGAACAGCTTAACCGTTGCTGTCATTTCAACCATTGTATCGACAGCTCTCGGCACCTTGGCGGCATTATCGCTTCGCAAATTAGGGAGAAAAGGCCGGAGTGGGATGAATGGACTCCTGTACCTGCCGGTCATCATTCCGGACATTATTATGGGTATTTCCCTCCTGGTGCTGTTTAGTCAGCTGGGAATGGAAACAGGCAAGACCACGATCATTATTGCGCATATCACATTCAGTTTGTCTTATGTATACGTCGTAGTGACGGCTCGCCTGGCGAATATGGGTAAGCAGCTGGAGGAAGCTGCGCAAGATCTTGGCGCTTCCCGGTGGCAGACATTCCGTCATGTCACGCTGCCTCAGATCTCGCCTGGTATTATCTCCGGTGCCTTGATTGCGTTCACGCTGTCGCTGGATGACTTTATGGTCAGCTTCTTCGTGGCTGGGCCAAGCTCAACCACGCTGCCGATCTACATTTACGCTCAGGTCAAACGCGGCATTTCCCCTGAAATTAACGCGCTGTGTACGCTGCTTATACTGGTCAGCGTGACCTTGATTCTGCTAGCACAATATGTGCTTAACCGCGGCAAGGGACAGAAGAAACACAAGACACTGCCGATTTAAGCGGAGCGAACCGTTTTTCGGATATATTTATTTTTAAAATATTAGGTTAGGTGGAAAGAGAGGAGATAGTGAATTGAAAAAATCGAGATGGACCCGTCTGCTGCTGGCAGGTATGATCGCAGCAATGTCGTTAACAACCTTGGCTGCCTGTGGAGGCTCTGATAAGGAAACCTTGCACATTTACAGCTGGGCTGATAACTTCGATCCAGAAGTGCTGAAGGATTTTGAGAAAGAGTATAACGTCAAGGTAACGTACGACAATTACGCGAACAATGAGGATCTGCTGGCTAAGATTAAGGCAGGCGGAGGCGGGTATGACCTGATCCAGCCTTCCGACTATATGGTAAAGACCATGATTAACATGGATTTGCTGGAGCCGCTGGACAAGAATAATATCCCGAACATCGATAATATTTCAGATGCATTTAAAAATCCCGAGTTTGACCCGGGCAATAAATACTCGGTTGTTTATATGACCGGTGTAACGGGAATCGCATATAACAAGAAGTATGTTAAGGAAGAGATTAAGAGTTGGGAAGATCTCTGGAATCCGGCATACAAAGGTAAAGTGCTGCTGCTTGATGACAATCGTGAAATGATCGGTATGGCACTCAAGAAGCTGGGTAAATCCAACAGCTCCACGGATGCAGCAGAGATTGAAGCAGCTGTCGGTGAACTGAAGACACTTCTGCCAAACGTTCTGGCATTTGATACAGACAATATCAAGCAGAAGATGATCCAAGAAGAAGGCTGGATTGCTACGGTATGGTCCGGTGATGCTTCCTTTATTGCGAAGGAGAACCCGGATGTAGCGTATGTTGTACCGGAAGAAGGAGCAACGATCTTCTCTGACAACTACGCAATTCCAAAAGGTGCTAAAAACAAGGCGCTGGCAGAGAAGTTTATTAACTACATGCTGGATCCGAAGGTAAGTGCGAAGAACTATGAGTTCATCGGCTACAGCAATCCGAACAGCAAAGCGATGGAATTCCATAGCGAAGAGTATCGCAATGACAAAATGATCAACCTGACGGAAGACGAGCTGAAGCGCACAGAATGGCTTGGCGATGTCGGAGAGAGCCTCCAAATTTATGACCGTTACTGGACGGAACTGAAGAGCGGAAGATAAGGGAAGCTGCTTGCAGCAGGTTATCACTCCGGCTTGCGCCCAGACAGGCTTTATGAGCTGCCAGGACGCGTAAGATCTGTAGGACGGACACTTTACAGAAGTGCCCGGTCCTTACAGGTCTTTTTTTATTGAAATTTCCGGCGTTCCTCTTAACAGAAGATAGTGATGCCTAAATAAATAGAGTCAAAATTGTCACCATCATTGTTACCTCTCTAGCTAACGTGTTCCATATAATAAAACTGGGTAATAAAGTAAACGGCCATACTTGAATATGGAAGGTGAGTGACAAAAAATGAATTATAAAATGAAATATAGTTCGGCAGTCATTGCAGCTGGAGTGCTGCTGGGAGGGCTCGGCTTTAATGGACAAGCTGCTGATTCTAAGCCAGCGGCTTCACCAAAAGCAGCGGTATCCGCTCAGCAGGCAGCGGCGAAGACTGAAGTGGCACTCGAGTGGAACGGAAAGACATTATCGCAAACAGGGTTACTGGATCACGGAACAGTTTATGTACCTGCGACTGCAGTTCGGGATGCGCTTGGTATTCCGCTAAAATATAATGCGAAGAGCAAAGTTTATACCCTGGGGCAGGGCTATAATATATTAAACGCCACAGTATATAGTGCGAAGGAGATTGTATTAACGGTCAATGGATATTATGCGGGGGAACCGGCAGGCAGAATTGTGAACGGTCGTCTGTATATCCCATATAAAGTGCTGAACCAATACATGGGCATTCAGGGGAAGTGGAGCCCGTCTGCCAAACAGCTTAGTATGACCGCGAAGAAAAAAAACCCGATTACGATTACGACTCAAACCTTGAAGAAGGATTTTTCGAACGTAACAGCGAGCGTGGATTATCCGGTAATTAGCGGTTTGAAGAATACAGAGGTACAAGCCAAAATAAATGATGTTTTGAAAAAGAACGCAGAATTTGTCATTTCGAGCGCTGAAAAAAGTGCCAGCGAACTTCCACCGTCCGGCAATAATTATCCGTATGAGTTTGAGGGTGATTATGTCGTGCAATACAACGCCAATGGTCTGTTAAGTATTACAGCACATGACTTCTCCTATACAGGCGGGGCGCATGGAATGTCATATCGGAACAGCTTCACGTTCTCGCTCGAAGACGGAGAGCAGAAGCAGCTCGGTGATTTCATCAATATGCAGGGCAAGAGCAAGCAGAAGCTGAATAACCATGTATTGAAGAAGCTGAAACAAGAGGGCGGATACATTGGAGAGTTCAAGGGAGTGCCTGCGGATGCCCAGTTTTATTTGAAAGACAACGCTGCTGTTCTGTACTTCCAGTTGTATGAGTACACAGCGTATGCTTATGGATTCCCGGAGTTTGAGCTTAATTTAAAGGAATGGAAGTAGAGCAGTAAGGGCTGGACTATTTTTTGCAAAAATGAAAGCTAAGGGCATTCTTCGTTTGCCGGCAATGGAGCGATAAGGCTTCTTATTGTCCGGCGGCGGAGAGTGCTTTTTTGTTGCGGTATATACCAAGGTAATAGCCGAGGATTCCTGCAGCTATAGGTAGAAACACGGCAATGGTGGAAGCTGCTGATTCCGTCCCCCTCGAGCGTTCCCTGTCTAATGATCCGCATAAAAAAGGGCTAATATCCGCGCCTCGCGGATATTAGCCCTTTGACTAGTAAGCTTAGATGCCTTGCGGTGGAGTGCTCTCCAGCACTTGGTCGATCAGACCGTATTCTTTCGCTTCAGCAGCTGTCATGAAGTAGTCACGATCGGTATCTCTCTCAATGCGCTCAAGCGGTTGTCCTGTGCGCTCAGCCAGGATGTGGTTCAGCTTATCACGCATTTTCAGAATGCGGCGGGCGCGGATTTCGATATCCGTTGCTTGCCCTTGAGCTCCGCCCAGCGGCTGGTGAATCATTACTTCACTGTTTGGCAGTGCGAATCGTTTGCCTTTAGCTCCGGCGTTCAGCAGGAACGCTCCCATGGAAGCAGCCATGCCGACACAGATTGTGGAGACATCAGGTTTAATAAACTGCATTGTATCAAATATGGCCATACCAGCGGTAATCGACCCGCCAGGACTGTTGATATATAAATGGATGTCTTTCTCAGGGTCCTCTGCTGCCAAGAACAGCATTTGTGCAATGATGGCATTGGCAACCACGTCATTTACGTCGGAGCCGAGGAAGATGATGCGATCTTTCAGCAATCTGGAATAGATGTCGTACGCCCGCTCACCGCGGTTGCTCTGTTCAACGACCATAGGTATAAAACTCATATAGAAAAACCTCCCCTTAAATGCATTCTCATTAAAATACTGTTACCTTATTACCCACATCATAAACAATTTCAATCCAAAAGTCAAAGAAAGTCAAACTATTGGGTAAAAAAAAGAGCCATCATGGGCACTTTTGGGTAAAACATTATATAGAAGTTTTGAAAAATTATGGCGCGCCCGCGAGGAATCGAACCTCGATCTCAGGCTCCGGAGGCCTACGTCATATCCATTGGACCACGGGCGCAAAATAGCAACGAAGATGATTATACCGCATCTTTTCCTAAAAAACAAGAAGCAGGTCAAAGTTTCTGTTCCAGTCCCTTTTTTAGATCGCTGAAGCTGGTGCATTGCTGTGCCAAAATTCATATTTTTCCGGCCTGTTAGTTAAAATTTTTGGAAGATTTTTATTTATTAAAAAGGAAGATTATGTGGGATGAATAAGAATGCCAATAGTTGAGAAATATACATTCGGAGCACTTGCAACCTGCATAAATATTGGTTAGAATAATGGTGGGACTTAAAACGCTTGACTGGGACATTTTGCGACCATCGGTAGAAGGTCCAAGACGAAGTTGCGGGAGTGGAAAGCATGCGTAACTTATTGGAATTACAAGAGCAGCTTCTGCCCGATCTCATGGACATTCTCAAGCGAAGGTATACGATCCTTCATCAGATCATGTTATCCGGATTGGTTGGGCGCAGGACACTCGCAGCATCACTTTCAATGACTGAACGTGTGCTGAGGGCTGAGACCGACCTGCTCAAAGCTCAGGGGCTCATTGAGATCGAGACACTGGGGATGAGGATCAGCCAATCAGGACAGAGTCTGCTGGAACAGCTCGAGCCATTCATGAATGACTTGTTCGGATTAGCAGATCTGGAGGAGAAGATCCGCGAGGCTTACGGGCTGCGCAAAGTGGTTATCGTCCCGGGTGATAGTGAGTCTTCAGCCGATGTGAAACGTGAACTTGGCAGAGCAGGTGCGAGAGCACTTTTAAGCTTTGTCCATAGTGGAGACATCATCGCAGTTACAGGCGGGTCAACGCTAGCCGAAGTGGCTGAGCAGATGACAACGCCGGCAGCGGGGCCGTTAACAGGTTCTTGGTTTGTACCTGCAAGGGGCGGTTTGGGCGAGAGTGTGGAGATTCAAGCCAACACGATCGCATCCAAGATGGCGAATAAGGCAGGAGCCGAATACAGGCTGCTGCATGTACCAGACCTGCTGAGCGACGACGCCTACCAGTCACTGGTTCAGGACCACCACATTAAGGACATTGTTGATGTTATACGCAGATCATGTGTTATTGTTCACGGTATCGGAGATGCTATGGAGATGGCCCAGCGCCGGAAGCTTGACGAAACTTCTATTAACAATCTGAAGGCAGAAGGAGCCATTGCTGAATCCTTTGGCTATTATTTTTCCGAAGAAGGAACAGTCGTTCACCGTATGTTAACGCTTGGGCTGAGACTTGAGGATATTATGCGGGCAGAGAACGTGATCGGCATTGCGGGTGGACGAAGTAAGGCCAAGGCAATACACGCCGTGCTCAAATTCGGACACGAGGACATCCTTGTAACGGACGAGGCTGCAGCCCTAGAAATTGCCAGGGGGCTGGACTAAACGGCGGACGAAAGAAAGCATATAGCATAATTCAGCTGTACTCAATTTGTTGTCATGACAGGCCTCACCGTCTGTTTTGAATAAATAAAACTTCACTATATGGAGGGAATTACTAATGGTTAAAGTAGGTATTAACGGTTTTGGACGTATTGGACGTAACGTGTTCCGCGCTGCGCTGAATAACAGCGAAGTTGAAGTTGTTGCAATCAACGACTTGACTGACGTTAAGACGCTGGCACACCTTTTGAAATATGACACAACTCACGGTAAACTCGATGCAACTGTAGAAGCTAAAGACGGTGCAATCGTAGTTAACGGTAAAGAAATCAAAGTATTCGCTGAGCGTAATCCAGAAGCTCTTCCTTGGGGAGAATACGGCGTTGAAATCGTTGTTGAATCCACTGGTATCTTCACAGCTAAAGAAAAAGCTGAAGCTCACCTGAAAGGCGGCGCGAAGAAAGTTATCATCTCCGCTCCTGCTACTAACGAAGACATCACAATCGTTATGGGTGTTAACGAAGAGAAATACGATCCAGCTAACCACACTGTAATCTCTAACGCTTCTTGCACAACGAACTGCCTTGCTCCATTTGCAAAAGTTCTTGACGAGAACTTCGGTATCGTTAAAGGTATGATGACTACTGTTCACTCTTACACGAATGACCAGCAAGTACTTGACCTGCCGCACAAAGACCTTCGTCGTGCTCGTGCAGCAGCTGAGAACATCATTCCTTCCACAACTGGTGCAGCTAAAGCAGTTAGCTTGGTTCTGCCACAGTTGAAAGGTAAATTGAACGGTATGGCTATGCGTGTACCTACTAAGAACGTTTCCGTAACTGACCTGGTTATCGAAACTTCCAAGCCAGTAACTAAAGAGTCCGTTAACGAAGCTCTGAAAGCAGCTGCTAACGGTCCTTTGAAAGGCATCATGAACTACTCCGAAGAGCCGCTTGTATCCAGCGACTACAACACAGATCCTGCTTCTTCTACAATCGACGCTTTGTCCACTATGGTTGTAGGCGACAACATGGTGAAAGTTGTTTCTTGGTACGACAACGAGTGGGGCTACTCCAACCGCGTTGTTGACCTCGCTGCTTACATCGCAAGCAAAGGTCTGTAATTGATCTGATTTACCAATCGAAGAGGGGTTCCTTGTGGCGCTCCTCTTTGATTTTTTACAAGAAACGCTGTTCATTTCTGATTAACAGAAAGACAGGTTTCTGCCTGTATATGTTTTCATGCCAGAGTACTGGGAAGAATAAATAAAAACCGGACTCGAATAAAGAGAGAGCAGCTAAGCTGTCGGCGAGGAAATAGTTTCTTAGGAGGAACGTGGAGATGAACAAGAAAAGTGTACGTGATGTAGAAGTAAGCGGCAAACGGGTGTTTGTCCGCGTCGATTTCAATGTCCCCCTCGAGGATGGGAAGATTACCGATGATACTCGGATCCGTGAAACCCTGCCGACCATTAAATATTTGGTGGAAAAAGGCGCTAAAGTTATTTTGGCAAGCCATTTGGGTCGTCCGAAAGGTCAAGTGGTTGAATCCATGCGTTTGACACCTGCCAGCGAACGTTTGTCTGAGCTTCTTGGCAAACCGGTAGCTAAAGCAGATGAAGCGATTGGGGATGCAGTAAAAGAGCAAATCGCTAACATGAAGGACGGCGACGTGCTCGTGCTTGAGAACGTTCGTTTTTATCCTGGTGAAGAGAAGAATGATCCAGAGCTTGCGAAACAATTCGCTGAGCTTGCCGATCTGTTCGTGAACGATGCGTTTGGTGCTGCACACCGTGCACACGCATCGACTGAAGGAATCGCGCATCATCTTCCGGCTGTATCTGGTCTCTTGATGGAGAAAGAATTGTCCGTACTGGGCAAGGCTCTTTCTAATCCGGATCGTCCTTTCACTGCTATCATTGGCGGTTCGAAGGTTAAAGACAAAATCGATGTGATTAATAACCTGCTTACACTCGCTGACAACGTTATTATCGGCGGTGGACTTACTTACACGTTCTTCAAGGCCCAAGGTTACGAAATCGGTCAATCCCTGTGCGATGATTCCAAACTGGACACTGCACTTGGCTTTATCGAGAAAGCAAAAGAACTGGGCAAGAACTTCTATCTCCCCGTTGACATTGTGGTTTCGGATGATTTCAGTGCAGATGCTAACACGAAAATCGTTGATATCGACAGCATTCCTGCAGGTTGGGAAGGCATAGACATCGGACCGAAGACACGTGAGATTTATGCTGATGTGATCAAAAACTCCAAGCTGGTCGTTTGGAACGGACCAATGGGCGTATTTGAAATTGAACCTTTCTCTCATGGTACTCGTGAAGTAGCTCAAGCTTGTGCAGACACAGAAGCTTACACGATTATCGGCGGCGGCGATTCCGCAGCAGCAGCAGAGAAATTCCACTTGGCAGACAAGATGAACCACATCTCCACAGGTGGCGGCGCATCTCTTGAGTTCATGGAAGGCAAAGAGCTTCCTGGTGTTGTGGCACTGAACGATAAGTAGTAAAATTTTTGTGGAAGGGCTGTTACCTTTTGAGAAAGCTCGGTAACAGTCGATTCTACTTGTATAGAGTGAATTAACGCAAAGAAGCGGACCCTGATGGTTTGGGGTGAGTAAAGGAGTGAACTGTGTGAGAACACCTATCATTGCCGGCAACTGGAAAATGTTCAAAACTGTTCCGGAAGCCAAAGCATTCTTTGAAGAAGTAAAGGGCAAAGCAGAAATTGAAGGCGTAGAAGCGGTGATTTGCGCACCGTTTACGAATCTTCCTGCGCTTGTTGAAGCTGCGAAAGGGACTAGCATCAAGATTGGTGCACAGAACCTTCATTTTGAAGAGAATGGAGCATTCACTGGTGAAATCAGCAGTGTGATGCTGCAGGATCTGGGCGTAGATTATGTTATTATCGGACACTCGGAGCGTCGTCAATATTTTGGCGAAACGGATGAGATCGTGAACAAGAAAGTCCATGCTGCGTTCCGTCACAGCCTTCTTCCAATCGTATGTGTTGGTGAGAAGCTTGAAGAGCGTGAAGCAGGACAAACCAAAGATGTATGTAAAGTACAGACTGAAGCTGCTTTTGCAGGTATTCCTGCGGATCAAGCAGTTCATGTGGTTATTGCATACGAGCCAATCTGGGCGATTGGAACAGGTAAATCCTCTACGGCAGAGGACGCTAACGAAGTAATCTCCTACATCCGTGACCTTGTGAAAGGAATGTATGGTGATGACGTTGCTGCTCAGGTACGTATTCAGTACGGCGGTAGTGTGAAGCCTGAGAATGTAGCTGAGTACATGGGACAAAGCGACATCGATGGTGCGCTTGTTGGCGGTGCCAGCCTGCAGCCTGCTTCTTACGTTCAACTCGTTGAGGGGGCGAAGTAAGATGTCAGCACCAAAACCTGTAGCGCTTATCATCATGGACGGTTTCGGTCTTCGCAACACGACTGTAGGCAATGCGGTTTCCCAGGCAAACAAGCCGAATTATGATCGTTATTTGAAGCAGTACCCAAATACGACATTGACAGCTTGCGGCGAAGCCGTAGGTCTTCCTGAGGGACAGATGGGTAACTCCGAAGTAGGCCATCTGAACATCGGGGCTGGCCGAATCGTCTATCAAGATCTGACCCGGATTTCGAAGTCCATTCGCGAAGGTGAATTCTATGAGAATGAAACCTTGGTAGAAGCTATTCGTGCCGCGAAGAACAACAACAAGAAGCTGCATCTGTACGGTCTGGTATCTGATGGCGGTGTACACAGTCACATTGAGCATTTGTTCGCTATGCTGGATCTGGCGAAGAAAGAAGATATGCATGAAGTGTACATCCATGCGTTCATGGATGGCCGTGACGTGGCTCCCGACAGCGGTAAGCAGTTCATTACAAAGCTGCTTGCTAAAATTGAGGAAGTCGGTGTCGGCAAAATTGCTACCGTATCGGGACGTTACTATGCGATGGACCGCGATAAGCGCTGGGATCGTGTAGAGAAGACTTACCGTGCGATGGTGTACGGCGAAGGTCCAAAATATACAGACCCGCTGAAAGCAGTCACTGAATCGTATGAGAAATCGGTTTATGATGAATTCGTAGAACCTACTGTAATCGTAGATGACCAGGGCAATCCGGTAAGTACAGTGGAAAGCGGAGACTCCGTTATCTTCTTGAACTTCCGTCCGGACCGTGCGATTCAGCTGTCCCAGGTGTTTACGAACAAGGACTTCCGCGGATTTGAGCGTGGACCGAAGTTTCCTCAGGGACTTCATTTTGTCTGCTTGACCTTGTTCAGCGAAACTGTAGAAGGTTTTGTTGCATACAAGCCGAAGAACCTCGACAATACGCTGGGTGAAGTTCTTGTGCAGAACAACAAGAAACAGCTGCGTATTGCTGAAACCGAGAAATACCCACACGTCACTTTCTTCTTCAGCGGCGGCCGCGATGTGGAGCTTCCGGGTGAAACTCGCGTGCTGATCAACTCACCGAAGGTTGCAACGTATGACTTAAAGCCTGAGATGAGTGCTTATGAAGTGGCAGATGCTTGTGTGAAGGAAATTGAAGCAGATAAGCATGATGCAATTATCCTGAACTTTGCCAATCCGGATATGGTTGGTCACTCCGGTATGCTGGAGCCGACCATCAAAGCGGTTGAAACCACTGACGAGTGTGTTGGTAAAGTTGTGGATGCTGTTCTTGCAAAAGGCGGCGTGGCTATCATCACTGCTGACCATGGTAATGCGGATATGGTATTCGATGAGAATGGACGTCCATTCACAGCGCATACGACAAATCCGGTTCCGTTCATCGTTACAGACGAGAACATCACCCTGCGTGAAGGCGGTATTTTGGCTGATATCGCTCCAACGATTCTAGACCTGATGCAGCTTGATAAGCCGGAAGAAATGACAGGAACCTCAATGATTGCATCACGCAAATAGTTTTGTTGAACTATGAAATCTGGCATTTTACCAAAATGCTTAAATAAATCACATTAAAAGGAGATCCAAACTATGACTATTATTTCTGACGTTTACGCACGCGAAGTCCTTGACTCCCGTGGTAACCCGACTGTAGAAGTTGAAGTATACCTAGAATCTGGCGCAATCGGCCGCGCAATCGTTCCATCCGGTGCTTCCACTGGTGTTCACGAAGCTGTTGAGCTTCGTGATGACGATAAATCCCGTTACCTTGGTAAAGGTGTTCTGAAAGCTGTTGAGAACGTAAACGAAATTATCGCTCCAGAAGTAATCGGCATGGATGCTTTGGATCAACTCGGCATCGACAAGCTGATGATTTCCCTGGACGGAACTCCGAACAAAGGCAAACTGGGCGCTAACGCAATCCTGGCTGTTTCCATGGCTGTTGCTCGCGCTGCTGCTGACGCTCTTGACCTGCCACTGTATGTTTACCTTGGCGGATTCAATGCAAAACAACTTCCAGTACCAATGATGAACATCGTTAACGGTGGTGCACACGCTGACAACAACGTTGACGTTCAAGAGTTCATGGTATTGCCAGTTGGCGCTGAAAGCTTCAAAGAAGCTCTTCGCATGGGTGCTGAAATCTTCCACAACCTGAAATCCGTATTGAAAGGCAAAGGCCTTAACACTGCGGTTGGTGACGAAGGCGGCTTCGCTCCTAACTTCACTTCCAACGAAGATGCATTGTCTTCTATCATCGAAGCAATCGAAAAAGCTGGTTACAAGCCAGGCGAAGACGTATTCTTGGGTATGGACGTAGCTTCCACTGAGTTCTTCAAAGATGGTAAATATGTTCTTGAAGGTGAAGGCAAATCCTACACACCTGCTGAGTTCGTTGACCTGCTTGCTTCTTGGGTTGAAAAGTACCCAATCATCACAATCGAAGACGGATGCTCCGAGGACGACTGGGAAGGTTGGAAATTACTCACTGAGAAATTGGGCAGCAAAATTCAACTCGTTGGTGACGACTTGTTCGTTACGAACACTGAGCGTCTGGAAAGAGGTATCAAAGAAGGTATTGGTAACTCCATCCTGATCAAAGTTAACCAAATCGGTACTTTGACTGAAACTTTCGATGCAATCGAAATGGCAAAACGCGCTGGTTACACAGCTGTTGTCTCCCACCGTTCCGGTGAGTCCGAAGACAGCACAATCGCTGACATCGCAGTTGCTACTAACGCTGGTCAGATCAAAACAGGTGCTCCATCCCGTACTGACCGTGTTGCAAAATACAACCAATTGCTTCGTATCGAAGATCAATTGGGTGAGCTTGCACAGTACAACGGCTTGAAGTCGTTCTATAACTTGAAGCAAAACTAATAGGTGATAAAAGCCCAGCTCCTGCTTTTGGGGAGTTGGGCTTTTTTTGCGCGCGTTTTTTCATGGGAGGATAGGGCAAGGGCGGGGAGCGGGGGCTGCACACTTTTGGATGATGGTTGGGCGGTGCGTGAATCGTCTCCGGTCGCTGTTAAAATCGGGAAACTGGATTGGAATAGGCTGAGGAGGTTTCCCGATTTTAAAGGCGAACGCGTTGCTCCTCCGACCGCTTCACGCACCTCTGCAGGGTAGGTGTGCAGGCCCCTCATGGTGTCTCATGGAAGTGCAAAGAAAAGACCAGCTTGATGCCAAAGGCATGAGATGGGCTTATTGGTTAAAGCTTATATTTTCCACTCACCGTTTTCCATTACTAGAATTTCTTCCTGTTCTAATAATCCGTAGACGTTCATGGAGCTGTCGCCAATCATAATGTCTTCATGTACTGCAGATCTATTCATACCTAGCTCGTTTAGTTCATCCTCCGTCTTTGAAAAACCATCCATTATGTTATCAATGTAAGCTTGGCCTAATGCAATATGGCAAGCTGCATTTTCATCAAATAGGGCACTCTTAAAAGTGATTCCCGTTTTGGCAATACTCGAGCTTGCTGAAACGAGTGCAACTTCACCAATGGCTCTCGCACCATCATCCGTTAGAAGAAAATCAATAACGACTTGGTGATTAGGTTCCACTCTGGTTATTTTCCCATTTTCGAAGAACAGCTTTAAATCCTTAATCGTCTGCCCTGCCAAAATGATCGGTTTTGTAATGGAAGCATATCCATTTACATGATGCTTATTGGGCATGGTCCAGACTTCTTCGACAGGAATATTAGACATAAATTCTTTTCCATCTTTAGTTATTTCTGAACCGCCTAACCACACATGATTTTTGACTAACGAAACAGTTAAATCTGTTTTCTCACTAACATAGCGCAGCGCAGAGAATTGATAGTTGTTCAATTTTTCAGCTATGCTTTTCAGAACAAGATCGTGTTGTTTCCAAGCTGATACAGGATTAGGCTCATTTGATTTGGTTGCCTCAAATATATATTTCCATAGAAGTTCAACGGCATCATTCTCAGGGTGATCTGGAAAAAGCTGCATTGCCCATTCCATAGTTGGTGCATTAACGACTACCCATTTATTATGATTTTCCATTCCGTAAGTTCGACAAGGACTCATAGCAATCGATTTTGCTTTATTTATTTTAGAAGATCTTTCGACCCAATCCGAATCCTTATCCGAAAACGTAGGTGCAATGATTGTAATCATTGAATAGCCAGACTTCGCATAATTCAATTCATTTTCAACTTCAGTTTTGGGGAATTCCTCTAAAAAATCATCTTTTAGATAACGTATTCGATTCTTTTCAATTTCCGGATCCCTTAGATTAAGGGAAACAAATTTAGCTCCGCTCTTATAGGCTTCTTTTGAGATTTCACGTGCTAAAGGTAAATGTTCAGGTGAAAAATTAATCTTAATTAAATCCCCCTCTTCAACGGTCACTCCAATATTCACAATTATTTTTGCATAATTATTTAAGTACATATAATGCTCACTGCTCCTTAGTTTAATAGCCAAGACCCGTAATATCCGTGTCTCTATGTATTACTAATTCAACGTTCTAATTACAACTACCTATTATCCGAATAAATTGATATACAGTTCAAGTTGCCAGACCGAGAAGCTCTGTTTAAACTGAATTGGAACATTATAAGGGATTAAGTCGTCTATATGAATAATAGAGATAATATGGTTTTGGAGGCTGCTGTTAATGAAAAAAGCGTTGTTAGTTGTTTTATCATCAACTCTAATGTTAATCGCTCTCTTTGGTTGTAGTTCTCAAAAAGATGGGGAAATAACCAAAGTCAGAGTGTCTAAATCAAGCGGGCAGAAACAAGGGTTTCATTTCTGGCTAGGTGAAAAAGGACAGAAAAGCATTTTAATATCACGTGGTGGATACCAACACAATCTATACCATTTCAGAAAACATGACAGTTAAGTTAACAGACCTGCTTCAGCCTTAAGTTAAAACGTAAACTATTGTACCCACTACAGATATGGCCATCAGCCATAGTGAAATAACGTGTTTTTGTGAATTGCGGATATATTTCCATTCAAAGATAGATCGAACACCGAACAATAGAATAAGCAGTACGCCGCTCCAAACATATTTATAAGGCTCATTAACAAAAATAAAAAACGAGATGACCACGATAACCCCAATCACGATGAACCATCTATATGGGATATAACCATCTGTGTCCGATATCTTCTCATCTGTCTTCGTAATCATTTTATCCAGCGCAAATTGAATCACAGCTATAATAAAAAATACAACAGCAAGTGGGGATATTTGATTCACCTTCTTTTTCTATTTGTTTATATACGAGAACAGATTGTTGCGTGATTTCTACGCGTCCGACTTTCCTGTTTTCCATCCAGTAATTTGACTCCATTTGCTTGCTCTACTCATAATTTCCCAAATAATTGGTTCCTTTCCTTCTACATAGAGATCCCGTTCCTTTTGAAATAGTTTCATTAAGTTATATTTCATTTCAGCGTATTTCCTGCAATCATTTTCATTAGCCCGAAGGTAGTCCCTAAATAAAAGTGCAAATTGTTCTGACCAACTACCGTATTCTCTTACATGAATGTGGGTTCGTTTCCTTCCTGGTTTCTCCCGAAAATACCGTTTCGTAAGATCAGGATTACCTGCTCTATAAATAAACCCGATGTTCTCAAGCTTAGTTTTATATGTTTCTACCGGTTCTAACGATCGAACGGAAATCTGAATATCAATTATTGGTATTCGTTATTCCAAGTAGTATCATAAGGTACTACAATAATCGGGTCTGGCATACTAACCTCCGATAAAGTTGTATTTTTTGATTGCGCAAGTTTCATTTAACGTTTATCAATTATACAATTCATGTGTAGGGAAAATATGGTCGGAAGTTCAAAATACTTTTTGGGAATGAGGTGTGAAGTTGTTTAAGTCATGGAGTATGGCTCTTATATCTCTGATATTATTGATCCTCGTGGGTTGCAGTGATCAGTCGGAACAGGTAGATCTGGACCAGGGCGTTATGCCTCTAACGGATTTAATGGGAACGGACTTTGAGAATATTAGCAAAATCGATGTGACATATGGCGATGGAAATAAGCTGGTCATTGATAAGATGAATGAGATCGATCAGATTGCAGACAAGCTTCGTCAGATGAGTGCTGAACAAGCGTCCCTACCTGGTCCGGGCTACTTATATTTTTTGGATATTTATCAGGAGGATAAGGTGTTTCGGATAGGCGATACGATTACTTTGGACAAAAGAACTTTCAAGTTAGTAGGAAGAGAAGTTGATGAGTTAAATAAAAAGATGGTTGAGATGGGCAGAAAAAAATTCCCTGATCTTTTGCCAGGTATTGATTTATTGAACTGAATGGATCTGAATTGAAATGATGCAGTGCATATGCATTCGTGCATGATTATGTATCATTTCCCCAAAAAACCGCCCTCCGACCGGATTACCTGCCCTGTGATCCACTGGGAATCGTCACTTGCCAAGAAGCTGATTCCTCTGGCTGCGTCTTCCGGCAGGCCGATCCGTCCCATAGGGAACAGGGGTAAGAACTGGGCCTTCATTTCTTCGGTGATCCAGCCTGAGTCGGTTGGACCGGGGTCGAAGCCATTCACTGTGATGTGGAGTGGGGCCAAGCCTACGGAAAGTGGCTCGATCACACCGATTAATGCTCCTTTTGTTAAGGTGTAAGCGAGGTTGTTCGGGTCGGGTCCTTTTGAAACCATGAAAATGATTCGACCGGGAGTACCTTTTGGATGATGCTGTTCAAATCTTTTGGCGAACTCTGTGCTGAGCAGAACGGTTCCGCGGTTGTTCACGAGATAATGCTGGTCTAATATGTCGATATCCAGGCTCTGAACATTGGAGGGCGCGCAGTAAGCGGCGTTATTAATCAGGATCGAAGCATGCCCCAGGGTCTTTTCGATCTGATCCATGATGCGTCCCGGCGTTTCAGGGAGAGTGAGATCTGCCTCCATATGAGCTGCCCTTACCCCTAGATACTCTAATTCCTTGCAAAATAGCTCAGGCCACTCCTTCTCCCCGCCATTACCCTCAGTTTCGTCAAATGGATGCCAGTGTGTAAAAAAGATATCTGCCCCCAGGTTGGCAAGCGCACGGCAAACGGCGGTTCCGATCCCTGTGGATCTGCTTGCGCCGGTAACGATGGCAATTTTATTTTTTAGTGAGAGCATCTTCTACATTCCCTCCATTCGGTGATTTTCAACTACTACACATATTCTTCGTTAAGAGCTCTTGTCCTGTGCTTATTACATATTCCGTACGCGTGTCTGTACACCAGAACGCTTACTCCAGAACAGCGACAGCGCGAGCTTGGCACACCATAAGGCGAATACCAGAAACAATAGTGCCCATACAAAAGCAGGCACCGACGTTTGTAAGGCTAGGTTCGTGGCATCTCCCGCACGACCCGGCCGCTGAAATGAATACAGCAGGAGAGAGAATGGGCCCATGACCGATTCCTCCAGGGAAAGAAAGGCGAGCAGCAGGTAGTAAGCGTTTCGCACCCGAGGACCAATGAAGTAAATGGCCAGTGTGATGATAACAAAGATGGTAAGCCATATAATACCGTATCCATTTTGTACGAATAACAGGATCATAAGGACGGCAACTCCCGAAATGGCGAGAAGACCCTCGCCTTGCTTGCGCTTGGCATAGCCGTGGAACATCAGCACAGAGAATAACGATGCAGACATATAGCCGGATAGAGATACGAGGATTGTTCTCCAGCCGGAGGCCACAACGGATAGCGTCGCGCCGCTATGGTCGGGGTATAGTGCAATGCTTTTCACACGCCCCGAAAGGAGCAGAGTCGTAACAGCGTGCCCAAGCTCATGAATCATCGTGTCCATAATCCTGAACCAGGAGGAGAACGGAATGAATCGGGTGAGGATGGCGGCCCCCAGGAGATACAGTATCGTTTTGAACCATTTATTCATCGTACAACTCCTTCCTCTAAATGCTTTTTTAAGGGGGAATAGAAGTTCTGCTGAATCGTGCTCAAGCTGTTAACAGGGAATAGCTGTTTGTATGTAAGCCAGAAGACAGCATCCTTTTCCTATGATAAAATGGAACATATGTTCCTTGAAGATGGATGGATGTTATGGCTCTACATGTAGTATAGTTGCCGGGCACGCGCTTGTAAAAGAGCATCTTTATAAATGGACGGGAATGGTATAATTGGTGGAGTGATGGAGGTACGATATCAATGGAGCATTTCAGGAAAAACCATGAAATCAACATAGATCACATCCGGCATACCATCGTGCGTGACAACGACATTCGGTTCGCTGAGTTTGAGCTGGGCGGGGAGGAGAAGAACATGCCTCTTCCGGCACAACCGGAGATGAACGGGAAGAACAGACGCAGCGGGGACGGTGCTTGGCAGGCAGGGCAAGCCGGACACGCAAAAGCGGAGCTTTCCCTGACGGATCTGAACTTCTGGGATGAGAAGGAGACCGCTGGATCTGCTGCACCAGGGAACGTTCCCGATTCTAAGACGGATTCCCGTGGTGACAGTCAATCCTCTGCATACACGCCCATTCCTGGTGGCTCATCGTATGACGGTGTGCGCTACTATTCCCGAGAGCAGCAATTTGTGCTGAAAGCTCGCGAATTGGCGTGGCATGTGGAGCCGGAGCAGCCTTTTGTTCCATTCAAAAGCTACTGGCCTACTTATGAGCAGATGACTTCAGGGCAGTATAAATGGTATTTCTACTGGCGGGAAGAAGTGCGGTGTGGCCGGTATCCGGATAGTGATTTGTCGTATTTATTTGTATATATGTATGAGCTGATTAACGGAATCGGCTGGAGCAACCCGGCTCAAGGCTATCAGCTGCTGAGCAGTGTGTGGAAGGCTTACCGGGAGAGATATCCCAAGCTTGATGGGTATGCGAGGGAATGGTTGTACGATTTCTCGTTGATTCATGGCCTGGATATGCCGGTGACAGAAGCCTACAGCCGGATTCCGCGCAGCTTGTCCAGTGAGCTGAAGGAGCTGGAGTGGCTAAGAATATTTAGCGCTCAGCCGCTGATGCTGAACTGGGATCTGCTCTCTGACCTCATGGATTATGAGCCTAATAAGAGCCGGTTCTATCAGGAGGGCGGCCGCAAGGACATGAGAACATTTGGCCCGAAGGTGATTGCTCTGGTGGACTCTTATTATGGTAAAACAAAAGGCCAGCGCCTGCTTGAACGGTTCCGGCCCCGGGAGAGGTCATCCGAGAGATATGTGTTTCGCAGTGCGGTGTACGACTACGATCTCTATGGTCGTACGGTTTCCCTTATGAAGCTGCCGATCAGCAGCCATCCGCCGCTTCGAAATTATATAACGCAGCTTATTCGGATGATGGAGAACAAACTGCGGGAGCTGCGCGGATTTAAGGGCAGACTGCGCGGAATTGAGATCGAGCCGGAAATTGAGGAGCTGGTGGCGCGATTTCTGAAGCGGGAGATCGAATTATCCACTGTTTCGACAGAGAAGGCGAATAAACCAAAGGTAAAGATTGACCGTGCGAAGCTGCGGCAGCTTCAGCGGGAATCGGATGATGTCCGGGATATGCTGCTGATGGAGGAGCCGGTGGCAGAATCGGATAATGGGCGAGCGTCGTTGGACCCGGTGGCAGAAACGGGCAATGAACGAGCGATATCGGAGCCAGGGACGGTGAAGAAGGCGAAGAAAGCGCATAAATTACAGGACCAGATCGGACCGCTTCAGATGGATATGTTCGATATCAGCCAAGCTGTTGATGATCTTGAGGATGGCATGGAGTCCGGGATGACGGGTGGCCTTGAGCGGGAGTCAGAGCAGCGATTGGCGATGGACCTCAGTCTGGATGCGCGGGATGCTGAGAATCGAGCGAACGAGGATTCGGCGCCATTCGGCTCAGCCGATCAGGAAGCTGAACAAGCCGGCTCGGGCAGCGATGAGTTGAAGGATGAACCTTCATCCGGCATCGGGCTCATCTGGCATACGGATCAGCTGGATGAGGAATGGCGGGAGCTGGCTTCGCAGCTTGGGCCTGTACATCTTGAGGTATTGTATGCATTGAAATCTGGAGCGAACATGGCCGAGCTCCATGCTGTGGCGGAAGCGGCTGGCTCGATGCCTGCCCTGCTGATTGATGAAATTAATGATGCCGCGATGGAAACGATCGGCGATCTGTTGATCGACGGCGAGACCCTCGTGGATGAATATAGAATGATGCTTGATCCATTGATGAGGTGATCAAACGATGAAAGAATTGAAGATACCGAAGCGTCTAACGACCGCTTTGGTAAACTCCTTGACAGCCGGGGTAGTTCCCCGGGTTGGACTTGAACATATCGCTGTCGGACGCAAGCCGGAGGTCGAAGCGATCCTGCGTGATATGGACAATATTGCGGAAGGTGGGGCAGCTTTTAAGCTGATTACCGGACGTTATGGAAGCGGCAAAAGCTTTCTGCTCCAGATTATACGCAACTATGCGATGGATCGGGATTTTGTCGTCGCGGACGCTGATTTATCGCCGGAACGGCGGCTTGTTGGCACGAAGGGACAAGGCCTTGCTACCTATCGCGAGCTGATGACGCATCTCTCGACACGTACCCGCCCGGATGGCGGCGCGCTTGAGATGATTCTGCAGAAATGGATTGCTGCGATCCAGCAGCAGATTATGCAGGAGTCGGGCCTCCGGCCGGGAGACCCGGCGCTGAACGAGCAGGTGGAGCTTCGCATTTTCGAGGTGACGAACAATATGCAAAACTTCGTTCATGGATTCGACTTCGCCAAGGTGCTCGCCGTTTATTGGAACAGCTACAAGCTGGGTAATGATGACCGTAAACAGGCTGCACTGCGCTGGCTGCGAGGGGAATATCCGACCAAGACCGAGGCGCGTAAAGACCTTGGCGTTGGCGTTATTATCGACGATGACAGCTGGTACGACTATATCAAGCTGTGGTCGGAGTTTACGGCTGCCATCGGTTATAAAGGGCTGCTGTTATTTATTGACGAAGGGGTCAATCTGTACAAGATTACGAACTCCATCTCCCGTCAGAGCAATTACGAGAAGCTGCTGACCATGTTTAATGACACGATGCAGGGCAAGGCGGAGCACCTCGGCATCTTCATGGGCGGCACGCCACAGTTCGTAGAGGATGAGCGGCGGGGGTTGTTCAGTTATGATGCGCTGCGCTCCCGCCTGATTGACGGCCGTTATGGAAGCAGCGGACTGAAGACGTATACCTCGCCGATTCTGAAGCTGGACATGCTCTCCCATGAGGAAATTCTCATTTTGCTGCAAAAGCTGCGGGATATTCATGCCCTGCACTTTCAATATGAGGCGAGCCTTACAGACGAGCAGCTGATCTCATTTATGCAGCTTGCCGTCTCGCGCCTGGGAGCAGAGGAGCTGCTGACAACCCGTGAGGTCGTTCGCGACTTTATGGATCTGCTGCACACGCTGCACCAGCACCCGGACACAAGCTTTGAACAGCTGCTGGGTGAGATGGCGACCCAAGAACAGCCTGCGTCCAAGGACGGGGGCAATAAAGACAAAAAACCAGACGACACCGATGACATGGGCGACTTTCTGGCGGAGTTCGAGCTATGAATGCGAACCCTTTTACCAGACTGGCGCCATTTATTCAGGAATTTATATACCGCAAACGATGGGACACACTCCGTGAAGCCCAGGTGGATGCCTGCCGGGTGCTGTTCGATACGCCAAACCACCTGCTGATTGCTTCCGGTACGGCATCGGGCAAGACTGAGGCTGCATTCTTCCCGGCACTTACCGAGTTATATGAGCGGCCTTCTTCCTCGGTCGGCATTCTGTATATCGGCCCGCTGAAGGCACTGATCAACGACCAGTTTGAGCGGATTCGGGAGCTGCTGCGGGAAGGGGAGGTCCCTGTCTGGCATTGGCACGGGGATGTAGCTCAAGCAGAAAAGACCAAGCTGATGCAAAAGCCCTCCGGCGTGCTTCAGATTACTCCGGAATCCTTAGAGGGCTTGCTTATGAACCGGCCGAATGCGATTCCCGCTCTGTTTCAGGACCTGAGATATGTGATCATCGATGAGGTTCACGCCTTTATGGGCGCAGACCGGGGAATCCAGGTGCTCAGCCAGCTGACACGGATCGAGCGAATGGCGTCCTGCTCACCGCGGCGGATCGGGCTATCCGCGACACTAAGCGACTATGAGACGGCAGCAGGCTGGCTTGCCGCCGGGACGCGGTATCCAGTTGAAGTGGTGTCGCCTGAGGGCGGCCGGAAGCTGCGGCTGAGTGTGGAGCACTTCTCCTTCCCCGATGCGCGGGATGAGAAGCAGGCCGAGCAGCTGGAGCTCGCACAGAAGGCGTACTATGATTTTGTATATGACCATACTCATCTGAAAAAAGCACTCGTCTTCACCAACTCCCGTTCCGACGCGGAGCTGACCACCCTGGAACTGCGGCGTATTGCCGCCAAGCGGCAGCAGCCCGATGTATTCCATGTTCATCATGGCAGTATTTCAGCGATGCTGCGCGAAGAGACGGAGGCAGCTCTGCGGAGCGGACCGGGTCCAGCGGTTGCTGCGGCAACGCTTACGCTTGAGCTTGGCATCGACCTCGGAGAGCTGGAGCGGGTGATTCAGCTCGGAGCCCCTTACAGCTGCTCCAGCTTCGTACAGCGTCTTGGGCGTTCAGGCCGCCGTGGACAGGCATCGGAAATGATGTTCCTGTGTCCAGAGGAAGAGGATGAAGAAGCACAGCTGCCGGCGCGAATGCCGTGGACGCTGCTGCGGGCGATTGCGGTCATTGAGCTGTATGTGCGTGAGAAATGGGTGGAGCCTTTAATGTTAAGGGAGAAGCCGATGGGGCTCTTGTATCATCAGACAATGAGCATTCTGAAAAGCATGGGGGAGGCAGAGCCGGCTGAGCTGGCCCGGGCGATCTTGACCCTTCCGGCTTTTCGGGGAATCACGCCTGATGAATACCGTATATTCCTGAACTATCTTCTGCAGACCGATCATATTCAGCGAACGGATGAGGGACCGCTTATTATCGGCCTTATGGGAGAGCGCATCGTGAACAATTTCCGCTTCTACGCGGTCTTTAAAGACGATGAGGAACATGTTGTGTACAACGGATCCGAAGAAATTGGTTCTATAACAACGGTGCCCCCGCCAGGCTACTGCTTCTCCCTTGCCGGCAAGCTGTGGAAGGTGGAGGAAGTGGATACGAAGCATAAGGCACTGTACGTGAAATCGGCCAGAGGCAAGGTCGATACCCTCTGGCTTGGAGCGGGGGGCGATGTACACACCCGTATTGTTCGCAAAATGCGTGAGATTCTGGCAGACAGCACACTGTATCCTTACCTGGCTCCGGGTGCTGTGAACCGGCTGGAACGGGCGCGCCGCCTTGCTCGCGAGAGTGGACTCCTGAAGAGTGTCGTTATTCCCGCTGGGGGAGACTCGATGTTCATCCTGCCATGGGCGGGCAGCAAGCAGTTCCGCACCCTGGAGCGCATGCTTAAGCATAACCTGAGCAGCAAGCTGGCGCTGCGGTCGATCGTGCCGATGGAGCCGTATTATATGGTCGTAGCGGGCAAGACGGATGCGGATCAGCTCATGCATGAGATCATGTCAGAGCTGAATGCGTGTGAAGCAGCCGGGACCGAGACATTGCTGGATGCCGATGAAGCTCCTTATCTCGGCAAGTATGATGAATTCGTGGCTCCTGAATTAATCCGGAAAGCTTTTGCGGTGGATGGGCTGGATCTGGAAGGTCTGGCCGCAGCATTAAAGCATTAGATGGTAAAAATGTAACTTAGAGCGCTTGAGAGTGGAGCACTTGGCATGTTGATCTCTAGAGATCAACATGCTTTTTTAATGCGCTTTAAGCCTTTGGCAGGACATGCTGAAGTCGGCTGCAAATCCTTGCCGGTCCTACTCTAAAGGGTATATTATTCAGCGAGAAAATGACCATTTACGATTGAAGCTGGCATAATTGGTTAAAAACTTAAGTGAGTTTAATGATTAAAATTATACAGAGGTGAAGATAGTGAAAGGTGAATTGCTGAAAAATCCGGTCTTTACCATTTCTGCGATCATTATTGCCGTTCTCGCTTTATTTGGAGCGATTATGCCAGAGGCATTCGGCAATGCTGCTTCGTATTTATTTAATTTTACGACCGTTAACTTTGGTTGGTTTTATCTGCTGTCTGTGTTTGTTATTATTATTTTTCTTATATGGGTAGCTGCGAGTAAATATGGCTCCATCCGTCTTGGCGGTGAGAAGGAAAAACCGGAGTATCCCTTTTTCACGTGGATTGGAATGCTGTTCTCGGCAGGTTTGGGGGTAGGACTCGTATTCTGGGGCGTTGCGGAGCCTATGAGTCACTACTTCTCGACTCCATTTGCAGGGGTTGAGACGCAGACTGTGGAATCCGCTCGTATTGCCATGGGGTATTCTTTCTTCCACTGGGGCATCAGTCAATGGGCTGTGTTCACACTGGTGGGTTTGGTTATCGCATTTTTTCAATTTCGCAAAAAAAGAGACGGCCTGGTATCCACAGCTCTTGAACCCATCGTAGGCAAAAAACCGGTTGTGAAGAACACGATTAATATATTGGCGATTGTCGCAACGGTAATGGGAATCGCAACCTCTATTGGTCTTGGTGTAATGCAGATGAGCGGCGGACTGAGCTCGGTTACAGGAATGGATAACAGCAGATTTGTCCAGCTCGGTATCCTGGGGCTCATTTTTATTACCTATATGATTTCTTCAGGCACCGGATTGGATAAAGGAATTAAACATTTGAGTAATCTGAACCTGGCACTCGCTTTAATTTTTCTGGTGTTTGTATTAACCATGGGGCCAACTGTATTCATTATGGAGACCTTCACGCTGGCACTTGGGGATTATATCACGAATTTCGTTCAATACAGCTTGCGCCTGCAGCCTTATGCAGCAGGAACCTGGGTAAGGGATTGGACTATTTTTTACTGGGCATGGGCAATCGCTTGGTCACCGTATGTCGGGGCATTTGTTGCGAGGGTGTCCAGAGGAAGAACGGTTCGGGAATTTATCGTGGGTGTGATGGTTGTCCCTCCGGTCATTGCATGTCTGTGGATCGCAGCGTTCGGGGGTACAGCGCTTTGGTTTGATATAAACGAAGCTGCAGGAATTGCGCAGGCTGTAAATGCAGATGTTACGTCAGCATTGTTCAAAATGTTTGAGCAGCTGCCGATGTCAACGGTGATGTCAGTCTTATCGATCCTGCTTATTCTAACCTTCCTGGTGACTTCAGCTGATTCTGCAACATATATTCTGTCGAGCATGACAACGAATGGAAATATAAACCCGCCGCTCATGGCCAAAATCGTATGGGGAACCTTGATGGCTGCCATAGCTGGCGTGCTGTTGTTCACTGGCGGACTTGAAGCGCTGCAGACAGCCTCGCTGATTGCAGCACTGCCATTTACAGTTTTGCTCCTGCTGCTAATTGTGGCCATGGCCAAGCTGTTAAGGCGCGAACCTATACCGATACGGGCAGCTGATCTAAAACGGTTCAAGCGTCTCGAAGAGGCTGCGAGTAAAGATAAGAATTCATCGTCCAGGATGTTTGTAGATATGGAACATAAATAGCTTCACCCCAAATAGCCGATTAGGGAAAGAAGGACTCAGATCATGAGTTTTTCTTTCTTTTTTATGTGTTTTGTTATTGAAATGAAATTAGGGCGTTTATATACTGTGTGAAAAGCGGCTGGACACTCACTCGTGAAGAGGGGATGAACAATGAAAGATACGATAACGATTCAGGACGTAAGTAAAAGCTTCGGCAAAAAAACAGTGCTTAAAGATATCTCTTTGGCGATCGAAGAGGGCCGTATTTATGGGTTTATTGGACCGTCCGGAGCCGGGAAAACCACCTTGGTGAAGATGATTGTCGGAATGGATGCCCCGGATCAAGGCTCTGTTCATGTATTAGGTGAAAAAATGCCAAGCTTACATATTTTGCGGCAGATTGGATACATGGCTCAATCCGATGCTTTATACACGGCACTTACGGGCAAGGAAAACCTGATATTTTTTGCATCCCTGTTTAAATTAAGCAAGGCAGAACGTCAGAATCGAATGGCTTATGCTGCAGATCTTGTAAACTTGACGTCAGACCTTGATAAGAAGGTGTCAGCATATTCTGGCGGAATGAAACGCAGGCTGTCTCTTGCAATTGCCTTAATTCAAAACCCCCAAATTCTAATTCTCGATGAACCGACCGTAGGAATTGACCCGGAGCTCCGAATCAGCATTTGGAATGAATTACTGCGATTAAAGCGGGAGGAAGGAAAAACGATTATTGTGACCACACACGTCATGGATGAAGCAGAGAAATGTGATCACATTTCCATGGTTCGGGATGGTGCGCTCATTGCGAATGGCACACCTGATCAATTGAAAGAGCAATACTCAGTTAACACCTTGGACGAAGTATTCTTAAAGGCAGGGAGGATAGTCCAATGAGAGTATTCGCGCTGATCAAACGAATTTTACTGCAGGTGGTGAGAGACAAACGCACATTAGCCCTGCTGTTCATTGCCCCTTTATTAATACTCACGCTGATGAATCTGGTGTTTAACGGAAACAAGGTGGACCCTGTTCTAGCTATTGAAGCTGGGAGCTCACAAATCACGGAAGCATTAAAAGACGCAGATATTGTAGTCGAAAATTATGAGCAGGTTACCGATCCAGAGGAATTTATCATCATGCATGATTTAGACGGTTTTTTACAGATCGAAGAAGATAAGGCAACATTAACGCTGCTTAATGATGATCCAGCCGTAGCTAAAAGTCTAGAAATGAAGGTAAGGCAAGTTGTCAGCAAACAAGCTCAACTACAGCTCATGGGTGCTCGTAATGAAGCACAAGCTCAGGCCCAGGGAGAATTGCCTTCACAGGATACCATGCAGACAAATTATGTGTATGGAAGCAGTGAAACGGAGGCTTTTGATACGATTAGTCCTGTGCTGGTAGGCTTTTTTGTTTTCTTTTTCGTGTTCCTAATCTCGGGTATAGGTCTGCTAAATGAAAGAACAACGGGTACGCTGGAACGTCTGATGGCAACCCCGATCCGAAGAGGGGAGATTGTTGCAGCTTATCTTATTGGTTACGGCCTATTAGCGCTGATTCAGACCGTTATTATTGTTCTCTATTCTATCAATGTGCTGGATATGGTCTTGGTGGGCTCCGTCTGGAACGTTATTTTAACCAATGTAATGATTGCTCTTGTCGCACTGTCACTCGGTATATTACTGTCTTCTTTTGCAAGCTCGGAGTTTCAAATGGTTCAGTTTATTCCGCTCGTTGTGGTTCCCCAGGTGTTCTTCTCCGGGATCTTCTCCATTGAAGGAATGGCTGACTGGCTGCAGGTATTCGCCAAGTTTATGCCTTTATATTACGGGGCTGATGCTTTAAGAGGAGTCATGTATAGAGGAGAAGGCTTACTCGACATCAGTACAGATTTATATGTTTTATTAGCTTTTGCTGTTGTGTTTATCGTACTGAATCTGTTTGCGCTTAAAAAGTACCGTAAGCTTTAAGAAAAAATGAATAACTTGGTGCTCATAATACCTGGTTTAGTGTATAGTTTGATTATCATAGAAATGGAAGAAGAGGCGAAGCTGGCACTTAGACAGCCAACGTTCGCTGCCACTATTTAACTGAGGTGAGAAGAGATGAGTCCAGTTGAGAAGAGAAAACAGGAGTTAGAGCGTATTATTTTTGTGGGTCGTACTTATGAGGAATATATTCAGATGTTTGATCTGGAACAACATGAGCTGGAGGGAAGGCGCATCCTAGATTGTCCGGGCGGGGCGTGTTCATTCACTGCTGTTGGAAATATGCAGGGACTGGATATTACGGCATGTGATATGGCGTAGGATCACCCGGCGGATGAGCTGGAGCGAAAAGGGATGCAGGATACCTTACATGCCATGGAAATGATGGAGAATGCAAAGGACCGTTATCGCTGGGATTTTTATGAGAATGTGCAGGGATTGGGGAAGCATCGGTATCAAGCGCTTCATGATTGTGTGAAGGATATGAGGGAGAGACCTGAACGTTATATTCCGGCGATGCTGCCGGATCTTCCTTTTGATGATGGGCAGTTTGATCTGGTCTTATCCGCGCATTTTTTGTTTATGTATGGTGATCGTTTGAGTTATGAATTTCATCTTAGGACGATTCGAGAGCTGCTCCGTGTAACGTCGGATGAACTTCGCATATTCCCGTTAGTGGATCTGACGGGGACACGTTATGAGCATCTGGATCGGTTGCTGGCTGAATTGCAGAGCGAGGGCTTAGAGATAGAGGAGCACATTGTTCCTTATGAATTCCTGCGTAACGCAAACTCTATGCTATGCATACGGTAGAGATAGCAAATTTTACATTAGAAAAGGCATAAACCTTCGATAGATGAAGGTTTATGCCTTTTTTGCATAATGAAATTATTGATGATAATAAGGGCCGTTTCCTTTAGACTTGTTTAGCGATAATAACTGAGATACCGTGACGAATTGATACCCTTGCTTTTTCAGTGATTTGAGCATTTGAGGCAGAGCGTCTGCCGTAGAACGGTGAATATCGTGCATGAGTATAATAGAGCCTGGTCTAACGTCCCGCATAACCACCTTATTCACGGCTTGGGCATTTCGGCTTTTCCAATCCAGGGAGTCGACGGACCATAAAATAATGGGTGTCTTCTGTTCTGTCGTAACTTTTTTGACTGCATCATTCATTGCGCCATAAGGCGGACGGAAGAGCGTAGGCTTTGCCCCGGTTGCTGCTTCGATCTGTTTCGATGCATCCGTGAGCTGTTTCCTTACTTCGTACAGGCTCATGTTCGCCAGATTCGGATGGCTTTTGGAGTGACTCCCGATTTCGTGCCCCGCTTCAGCAACCTTTTTGGCCAGATTCGGATAATACTCGACTTGTACACCCAGCATGAAGAAGGTAGCTTTGGCATCGTATTTTTCCAGTGTCTTCAAAACCCTTGGCGTTACCTTCGGATTTGGCCCGTCATCAAAGGTCAGAGCCACATATTTTCCTTTGGGATCGAGCGGGAGCTGTATGGGCTTCTTCTCTTCCGGTTCATCCTCAACCACATAAGATATATTCCATTTGGAGAATAGCTCCTTATTCAAGTAGGAATGCAGGGACTTCAGCGGAATGTTCACTTGGATGGTTCCGGCTGCACCTGCTGCAATTTCGTATTCATTGAAATATAGGGTGAAGACTTCGTTGTCAATGGACCATTTCCATTCAGAGGGGTTCTTCATTGATTTCTGAAGTTCTTCCTCCAATATATAGGGGATGACCTCTTCCTGTTTCTTCAGCTCTTTCTTTACGATCGATTGAATATGGTTAACAGCTGTCTTGTCAGATACCATGATATCCGCTAATGTCAAAATTCTGTTCTCAGCTGTGTCGATATTAAACGTTTTAATCATCGTCTGTCCGTTAGCCCCATACGCAATTTGATAGGAGGTGAACACTAAGCTGTACAGATGGTCATTAATCTTATTCGTTTCTACGGTAAGATTCAGTTCAGCGCGTTGACCGCTATGAATCGTTTTTGATCCGGCTTCCACTTCAGCCAGGAAATTCTTCTCCTGCTCATTGATCCATGCCTGAATCGGAGTATTGATCTCTTTACTGTCAGCGAGCGGACTGCTGATTGTCGATATGTAATGCTTCGTATTTTTCGTCCGTGTTTCAATATTTAAACCAGGGTACGCACTGGGCGAGACTTCTACGGTTTCTACATCACTGCTGTTTCCAGCTCTAGCATCCTGCACGATCAGATGGATTCCTAAAGTTCCGACAATAAGTACCATGCATCCGACCAGCCATACGGGCCACAGCGGTTTCTTCTTTCTGTTCACATCCAACCATTCCTTAATCTTTATTCTAGTTAAAACTTCAGGTCTCTATGAATGCTAAATCCAATAATAAGATCAAACGTTCCGTGTTTCATTATAATCCGGTCTATGAAAAAGAGGGTGACAAAATAGTAAATACAGAGTTGCTAGATTTTCACTTCTTCAGCCGACAGCAGCAGCTGGACTTATCGTTTTTCTGTATAGAGTAATTTTATTATTATCTTGGGGTAATCGTATTGACTTATGAAGTAAATTAAAATACTCTTTAAAGTAACAACTACGATCGTAAACACCAGGAGCTATCCCATACTGTAGAAAGGATGTTAAGACATGGACCAGTTAAGATTAAATGTTTCACTTCTTCGGCAGCGTGTCCCGAATTTAACGACGGCCGCGCGCAGCGTAGGTTTGAGACCGGCAACGGTATCGAATCTTTGCACAGGTAAGATCCCGGTCGGCAGAGCAGAGGTCCGTACGATCGCTGCACTTGCAGACCTGGCTAAATGCAGTCTTGACGAATTAATTATTCGAGGGGAGACAACTGAAATGATCGAAACGAAAATCAAAACGCTGGATCTGTTTGCTCCTTTAGCTAAAGGCGGTACGGTAGGGCTGGTTTCCAGACCGGGCATGGGGCAGCTGGTACTTCTTGGTGAATTGTTTTACCGTTTTAAAACGGATGGTTATGTCACGATCTTATTGAAACCGAAAGGACAATACCCTGAGCTGCAGGATTTATTGGATGATGTTCAGCATATTGCATATACGATCGATGAAGCTTACAACCTTATCCTGAAGGCGGGATCTGCAACAGAAATTTTATTTGCCGCAGATCGGGAGCATGTGTTAAACGGCAATATATTTGAACTGCAGGACCGTCTTGCTAAAGAGGGAGTAGGCAATGTTACGACATTCCTAGTTGACTTGAAGGGTAATGTGGTCGATGAAGACTTGCCGTATGGACCGCTCGAAACGGTTTGGCATTTTGATATGGACCTGGGTGCCCGGCACATGTATCCGGCTGTAAATCCGCTATACTCTACTTCCTCGGTCATGGAAGGATCTTATCTGGATCCAAATCATTCAGCACTTCAGCAAAAAGCCCAAAAGCTGCTGCGCCGTTATCGTGAGCTTCGGGCGTTGGTTAACGTAAGGGGCACGAAGGGGGTTATTCCTTCATCAGAGGAGGAAACCTACCGCCGTGGGGAGCGCCTGGAGGCATATTTGACCCAACCATTTTGCGTAGCTGAAGCCTTTACCGGCAAAAAGGGGGCTTTTGTTACGCTTCAGGAAACGCTCCATGATGTACAGACGATTTTGAATGGCGGTTTGGACGACACCCCGGCAGAGGATTTATATATGATCGGCAAAATTTCTTGATGATTCATTTGCTATAACGAATGGATCAAGATAAGAATGAAGGATTGCATTAAAAAATGCAGTATGGGGCTTAAGTAGCTCCATACTGCATTTTGTTTTTTTGCCGGATTAAGACCTTAGAAAAGACGGACATCAGATTGGCCTTGCCGATGCATTTTACAGCACTTTCCGGAATTCTTCCGTCAGCAAGGGTACAATGTCGAACAGATCACCGACGATTCCATAGTCGGCCACCTTGAAGATTGGCGCCTCAGGGTCCTTGTTAATCGCAATAATGACGCGGGATTGGCTCATGCCGGCAAGGTGCTGGATTGCACCGCTAATGCCGCAGGCAATATAGATCTCGGGCGTTACCACTTTGCCCGTCTGTCCGATCTGCAGCGCATAATCGCAGTAGCCTGCGTCACAAGCGCCGCGGGAGGCGCCGACGGCACCGCCGAGCAGGTCGGCCAGCTCCTCCAGCGGCTTGAAGCCGTCGGCACTCTTCACACCGCGTCCTCCGGAGATAACGATTCTGGCCTCGGCGAGGTCGATTTTGCCTGTTGTTTTACGTACAACATCCTTTACAACAGATCGAAGAGACGGAGCAGGATAAGGGATATTTACGATGCTCGAATTTCCGGAATCTGCTGCAGGTTCAGCGGCCGGAATATTGTTCGGACGGATGGTTACCACCCATGGTCCAGCCTCGAATACACGTTTCTCGAACGCTTTGCCGGCATAGAGAGGACGGGTAAAGGAAGCCTCGCCGTCTTGAACCTCAATCATCGTAACGTCGGAAATCTGTCCGGCGTTTAAAGATGCCGCTGTCAGCGGAGCAAGATCCCGGCCGATTGCCGTGTGACCGAACAGCACGACATCCGGCTTCGCTTCGCTGATGGCTGCCTG
Source organism: Paenibacillus dakarensis (assembly GCF_001373415.1). Lineage (GTDB taxonomy): Bacteria > Bacillota > Bacilli > Paenibacillales > Paenibacillaceae > Paenibacillus_AQ > Paenibacillus_AQ dakarensis. The sequence goes on from NZ_CDSE01000007.1 coordinate 94,984, forward strand.
GACAGCCGCCATGTAGGCGTCCGGGGAGTAGTCTTTCAAGTCCTCATGCTCCATCACATAGATGGTATCTGAACCGTAAGGGAGCAGGGCAGAGGCGGCCTCCGTTACATTAGAGCCTGCTAACAAAATGCAGATGCTGTCACTGTCATTGGCTAATATGCGCGCTGCTCCCAGTGTCTCGAGCGCAACCTGGCGCAGCTTCCCGTCACGGCTTTCGGCGTACACCAAAATTCTTCTCATCAAATGACCTCCCAGATCAGTATAAGAAAGAGCTTAGTTCATCCATAGATTCAATTCATATCCCATCTATATTCTGCTTTAAGAAACCAGCGGTTCATCAGAGTTATCCTCGCTATAGTAAGCATGACGGACGGACCGTAAACCATACACTCAGAATAAGCGGGTTCCTTGAGTTAGATAACCTTGGCCTCCGTTCGCAGTAAAGATACGAGCTCATGCGCCACCTCTTCGGAGGTTCCTTTCAATATACGACCGGCACTGCGTTCCGGCGGAAGGGACAGCTCTGACTGCTTCGTTGCCGGGAGCACCTCGTTTTCAGAGAGGCCGATGTCATCCAGCGAGAGTGTTTTAAACGGCTTTTTCTTCGCCTTCATAATGCCGGGAAGGGAAGGATACCGTGGTTCATTGAGGCCCTGCTGAGCGGTGAATAACGCTGGAAGAGAAAGCTCAAGCACCTCAAGGTCACCTTCGGCGTCACGGTGGACTTCTGCTGTATCGCCTGTGATCGCAAGCTTCGTAATCGAGCTGACATGCGGAATGCCGAGCAGGGAGGCCAGGCGAACAGCGACTTGACCTGAGCCCCTGTCGACGGAGAAATTGCCGCCAAGAATCAGGTCGGCCTGTTCATTTGATAAATAGGCATGCAGCACCTTGGATACGGCATACTCGTCATCCGGTATGCGCTCATCGGAGATGAGCACCGCATCGTCTGCGCCCATGGCAAGCGCTGTTCGCAGAGCTTCCGCGGTCCGGTCCGGACCGACGGAAAGGAGCGTAACGGTCCCGCCGAATTCATCGCGCAGCTTGACCGCTTCCTCAACTGCATACTCGTCGTACGGGTTGATAACGAATTTCACATCCTCCTCGGCGACGGTTCCGTTTTCAATCACGATTTTTTCTTCCGTATCAAATGTTTGCTTGAGCAGCACTACAATCTTCATCGGCTTTCGCTCTCCCTTCAATTTGGAAGTTACACGTCATATGCCGGCTGGACGCCGGATGAGGCCAACTTAAAGACAATGAATCATTGTTTCCCCGGACACCTGGCTTAAATTCTGCCTTTCTGGATTGACTCAGCTTACTCTGTACGGGCTGTATCAGCCTGTGCACGGCTGGAAATCCCATGGAGGAAGAAGTCCAGCGTATCATCAACCTGTTCGCTTAACGGATACTTGCGGCCCGAGATGAGCCAGGAGGTTACGGCTTCATCCATAGACCCAAAGATCAGATTGCGTACCAGCTTAATGTTCAGATTGGGACGGAACAGCTTCTCTTCCACACCCTGCTTCAGAATATTCTCGATCAGCACAATATATGGCTTTAGCGCGCTTCCGATTTCCTTACGCAGCTCCAGATCGCTCTGCCGAAGCTCGATCTGCGTAACATATGCCAGCTGAGGATTGCTCTCCAGCTCAGAGAAATGGATATAACACACTTTACGCAGCGCTTCCGCCGGGTCCGTGATGCCTTCCACGCTTTGGTGGAATTTTTCGACCAGCTCACCGAGCTTCTCCTGGAACAGGCGGATCAGGATATCCTCCTTTCTTTTGAAGTATAGATAGATCGTTCCGTCGGCTACACCAGCGGCCTTCGCAATCTTGGATACCTGGGAGCGGTGATATCCGTGCTCGGCAAACACGTTCAGGGCGCCTTGGAGAATAAGTTGGTATTTTTCATTTTTTTTGGTTGTCAATCTGCTCACCCCGGTGTTAGAATACTAGTAAATTTATGAATGAATACTCATTCATTTCCTGAAATCATCATAAATTACGGTAAAAACATTGTCAATGCTGTGTTACAGAAATTTGTTAAAACCCATCACAATCCTTTAGAGAGGAGGAGAGAGACGGTCTGGTTGAGCATAGCGCAATATTTTTTGTCCCATTATTGAAAGCGCTTCATAAGTTGTCCTGTTGTAACTACAAGCTTTAGATTCCTAAGCATAAGGGGCTGATGAGGATGATCTGGCAGCTAATCAACGCGACGCTCTTCGCCTTGATCACCGGCTGGGCAGTCTATATGTTCGCTGTCGTCGTGTACCGCCGTTATTTGTATCTCCGTCTGGGGCGATCTGTCAATCTGGACAGAGAGATGAAGGCACGGCTGAGCCAATTCATGATACAGGTGTTCGGCCAGAGCAAGCTGTTCAAGGACCGCAAGAGCGGCATAATGCACTTTATCGTATTCTATGGATTTATTATTTTGCAGTTTGGGGCGCTGGATTTGATCTGGAAAGGATTAAGCGGGCACAATCTGCCGATTCCCGGACACGCCGGATTTATTCTCATGCAGGAAATAACGGTGGCTCTCATTCTTCTTGCCATCGCATACGCCGCCTATCGGCGGTACGGGGAGAAGCTGAAGCGTCTGAAGCGGGGCTGGAAGCCGAGTATCGTGGTTTTCTTCATTACTTCGCTTATGATATCGGTCCTGCTGACGATGGCTTTTGAAAGACTCCGGGAGGGACTGCCGTTCTCCGGGATGGCGCCGATATCATCTGCAATCTCGGAGCTGTTTACTTGGATGCCGCATACAGGAGTGACCATCGCCTATTACGTATTCTGGTGGCTTCATCTCATCATTCTGCTGTCGTTCCTGGTTTATGTGCCGCAGTCGAAGCATTTCCATCTGATTACCGCACCTGTCAACATTTTAGTGCGCCGAACCGAACCGGCAGGACGCCTGTCGAAGCTGGATCTGGAGGATGAGGAAGCCGAGGAATTCGGCGTTGGCAAAATCGAGGATTTCACGCAAAAGCAGCTGCTTGACCTCTATGCCTGCGTTGAGTGCGGGCGCTGCACGAATGTGTGTCCTGCTTCGAATACCGGCAAGCTGCTCTCACCGATGCACATGATCGTAAAGCTTAGAGACCACCTGACGGAGAAAGGCGCAGCACTCACCTCCAAATCTCCCTGGGTGCCTGCCGCTGTGTTCGGCTCTCCCGGTGTTCACCGGATGGAGGCAGGGGAGGAGCCCCTTGCACAGTGGAAGGGGGAAGGCATCACGGACATTGGTCCAACGATGGCGGTACAGAAGCGCGCCTGGCATCAAGTGGAAGGGGTGAGCCCTAAGGATATAGAGCTGCTTGGCGGGGTGATGACGGAAGAGGAGATATGGGCCTGCACGACCTGCCGCAACTGTGAGGATCAGTGTCCGGTGGCGAATGAGCATGTGGATAAGATTGTGGATCTAAGGCGCCATCTGGTGCTGATGCAGGGCAGTGTGCCACAGGAAGGACAGCGGGCAATGATGAACATCGAGCGTCAGGGCAACCCGTGGGGCATCAGCCGCAGCGACCGGAGTAAATGGGTGACGGAGGTTGACCCGGATGGCAGCATGGGGCTGCAAATTCCGACTGTGAAGGAGAATCCCGAATTTGAATATCTGTTCTTCGTCGGCTCCATGGGTTCTTACGATAACCGCAGCCGAAAGATTACCCGCGCTTTCGTGAGGCTGATGAACGAAGCAGGAGTAAACTTTGCGATTCTTGGCAACGAGGAGAAGAACTCGGGTGATACGCCGCGCCGTATGGGGAACGAATTTCTGTTCCAGCAGCTGTGCAGCGAGAATATCGATACATTCCAAAAGTACAACGTCCGCAAGATCGTCACCGCTTGTCCGCATACCTATAATACGCTCAAGAACGAATACCCGGAGTTCGGGCTGGAGGCTGAAGTGCTCCACCACACCGAGCTGCTGGATCAGCTGGTGAAGGAGGGGCGGCTCAAGCCGGTCTATGAGGTTCATGAGACGATTACGTACCACGATTCCTGTTACCTCGGACGATATAACAATGTTTATGACCAGCCTAGAGATGTACTGCGGAACATACCTGGCGTCAAGCTGACAGAGATGGAGCGAAGCCGTGAGAACGGGATGTGCTGCGGCGCTGGCGGCGGCCGGATGTGGATGGAGGAGGACGAGGGTAAACGGGTCAATCTTGCCCGGACGGAGCAGGCTCTGGCTGTATCGCCGACCATGATCAGCTCCGCTTGTCCGTACTGCCTGACGATGCTGGAGGATGGAACGAAGGAAAAAGAAGTAGAAGAAAGCGTGAAAACTCGTGATATCGCAGAAATTCTGGAGTTATCTGTATTCGGTTCATCACCAATCCATGAACGGGAGGTTGTAATGCAATGAGTAATCCAGTAACCAAAGACCAGACTATCGCAGCAGGCACATACAGCGGAAGCAGAACTATTACCAGAGCAGCCGTGATCGGCTCCGGGGTCATGGGATCCGGCATCGCTGCCCATCTTGCCAATGCAGGCATCCCTTGTCTCCTGCTCGATATCATCCCGAAATCCTTAACCCCTGAGGAGGAAAAAGCCGGATTAACGCTTGATCATCCGAAGGTGCGCAATCGTCTTGCCGCCACGGCTGTAGCTGGATTGCCCAAGGCAAGCACAGCACCGTTATACACGCCGGATTTCGCCAAGCGAATTACGCCCGGGAACATCGAGGATTATCTGAATCAGCTGAAAGAGGCTGACTGGATTATAGAGGTGGTTACCGAGCGTCTTGAGGTCAAGAAGAGCATTCTCGCTCTTATTGAAGGCGCACGCAAGGAAGGAGCGATTGTCAGCACGAACACCTCCGGAATTTCCGTTAATGAAATGGCCGAGGACCGCAGTGAGGAGTTTCGCCGTCATTTTCTGGGGACGCATTTTTTCAACCCGCCCCGTCATATGAAGCTGCTGGAGATCATTCCTGGCTTCGATACGGATTCTGAAGTGACAGCCTTTATGTCGGAGTTCTGTGAGAAACGTCTTGGCAAGGGCGTTGTGCTGGCGAAGGATACCCCGAATTTCATTTCGAACCGGATCGGAACCTACGGCCTGCTGATCACGCTTAAGGAGATGATCCAGAACGGATATACGGTGGAGGAGGTCGACGCGGCAACAGGCCCCGTGCTTGGGCGCCCCAAGAGCGCCACGTTCCGCACACTTGATCTGGTCGGGATCGACACCTTCGTGCATGTAGCAAGAAATGTATATGATAACGTGCCGGATGGAGCAGAGAAGGATGTATTCACGGTGCCGGAGGTCATGCTTGAGCTTGTAACCCGCGGCTGGATAGGGGAGAAGGGCGGTCAGGGATTCTATAAAAAAATAAAGGGAGAGCACGGCAGTCAAATTCTGTCCCTGAATCTGATGACGATGGAGTATCAGCCGACTGCGAAGATCAGCTCCGTTTCCCTTGAGGCGGCAAAGGCCGCTAAAGGCGCACGCAGAAAAATGAAAACCTTCCTGAGCACACAGGACCGCTATTCGGAGCTGGCATGGAATGTATTGAAGCAGGTGCTGGTGTACGCGGCGGAGAAGGTCGGCGAGATCGCGGATTCGATTCAGGATATCGACCGTGCGATGAAATGGGGCTTTAACTGGGAACTGGGCCCGTTCGAGACATGGGATTTGATCGGCTTGAAAGCATCCGTGGAGCGGATGGAGGCGGAAGGAATGACCGTTCCGGCTTGGGTCAAGGACTGGATTGCCGCCGGACATGAATCCTTCTATCAGCAGAAGGAAAACCAGTCCTTCTATTACTTCAAGGGAGAGTATAAAGGCGTAGAGGAACAGCCGGAGATCATCTCGCTTCAGAGTTTAAAGGCACAGAACAAGATCATCCGCTCGAATACAGGTGCCAATCTGATCGATATTGGCGACGGAGTAGCTTGTCTTGAATTCACTTCCCCGAACAATGCGATCGGCGCTGATATTCTGGTTATGATCCAGCAGAGCGTGGAGGAGGTCCGCTCCAATTACAGGGGACTCGTCATTGCTAACGAGGGGCGCAATTTCTGTGTAGGCGCTAACCTGATGCTTATGCTGATGGAAGCCCAGAGCGGTGACTGGGATGAGGTGGATGATATTATCCGCATGTTCCAGAACAGCATGATGATGCTAAAGAGGCTGGAGAAGCCGGTCGCGGCAGCTCCGCACCGGATGACACTGGGCGGCGGGGTGGAAGCCTGTCTTCCGGCAGACCGGATTGTGTTCTCGGCTGAAACGTATTTTGGTCTTGTGGAGACAGGCGTCGGCTTGATTCCTGCCGGCGGCGGATGTAAGGAGATGGTGCTTCGCCTCAGTGACAGTCAACCCGATCCGGAAGCTGATCTGCAGCCAAGGCTGAACAAGATCTTCGAAACCATTGCCATGGCGAAGACATCCACAAGCGGTCATGATGCCATTCGGATGGGGTACGGGCGTGCTGCGGATACGGTAGTTATGAATCCGGATTACCGTATTTTCAAGGCGAAGGAGGAGGTCCTCGCGATGGACCGTGCCGGCTATGTGCCGCCTCAGCCTGGCCGCGCCCGCGTTACCGGCCGTGACGGGCGCGCCGTGCTGCAGATGGGTGCGCTCGGCTTGAAGCAGGGCGGATATATCAGTGAGCATGATCTTCTGATCGCGAAGAAGCTGGCACATATTCTGTCAGGCGGTGACGTGCCGGCAGGAACGCTCGTAACCGAGCAGCATTTGCTTGACCTGGAGCGGGAAGCCTTCTTAAGCCTGCTCGGAGAAGTGAAGACCCAGCAGCGCATGCAGCATATGTTAGCCAAAGGCAAGCCGCTGCGTAACTAATAACCATCATTAAAATGAATGAGGTGAATGGCATGAGAGAGGCAGTGATTGTATCCCTTGCACGCACAGCGGTCGGCAGAGCCAAGAAGGGAAGCCTGGCCCAGACAAGAGCAGAGGATCTGGGAAAGGCTGTACTGGAAGCCGTGATTGAACGTGCGCCTGGTCTTGCTAAAGAAGATGTGGAAGATGTCATTCTCGGCTGCGCTATGCCGGAAGGGGAGCAGGGGCTGAATGTAGCCCGGATGATTTCCCTGTATGCGGGTTATCCGGTGACGGTTCCGGCCGTGACCGTTAACCGGTTCTGCTCCTCAGGGCTTCAGGCAATCGCCTATGCAGCTGAGCGCATTATGCTGGGTCATGCTGAAGTCATTGTTGCAGGCGGTGTGGAGAGCATGAGCCATGTGCCGATGACCGGATTTAAGCCGTCCCCGCATCCGGAGCTGGTGGAAGAAATGCCGGAGGTGTATATGGGCATGGGGCATACCGCGGAAGAGGTTGCGCGCAGGTTCCGTATTAGCCGTGAAGACCAGGATGCATTTGCCGTCAGCAGTCACCGGAAAGCGGCAGCAGCGATTCAGGAAGGAAAGTTCAAGGACGAGATTGTCCCTGTAAGAGTGAAGCTGACGGCAGCGGATGATCAAGGGAAAATCCGGAGCAGGGAGGTTGATTTTGATATAGATGAGGGAGTTAGGCAGGATACCTCGCTGGAAGCTCTATCCCGGTTGAAGCCTGCATTTTCCCTTGGCGGAACCGTTACCGCAGGTAATGCGTCGCAGACGAGCGATGGTGCCGCGGCCGTTGTGGTCATGAGCCGTGAGAAAGCAGAATCGCTTGGGCTGCAGCCGCTTGCGACATTCCGTTCCTTCGCTCTGGCGGGTGTAGATCCGGAAATTATGGGCGTAGGCCCGGTGGAGGCAATCCCGAAAGCGCTTCGGATGGCAGGCATCACGCTGGATCAGGTGGACATCTTCGAGATTAATGAAGCTTTCTCTTCCCAGTGTCTGCATATCATTCGGGAGCTTGGCATCGACGAGAGCAAGGTGAACGTCAATGGCGGAGCAATTGCGCTGGGTCATCCGCTAGGCTGTACAGGCGCGAAGCTGACAACGAGCCTGATTTCGGAGCTGCATCGCCGCGGCGGCGGTTTCGGCGTAGTGAGCATGTGTATTGGTGGAGGCATGGGAGCGGCAGGAGTATTCCAAATACATGGTGAAAGGGGAAATATAGCATGAGTGATAAGACGCAAACGAAACAGCCCGCAATCGCAGGCGGCGGATTTGTAATTGAGGACCTGAATACCGACCGGATCCTGACACCGGAGGATTTCACGGAAGAGCACCGCATGATTGGCGAGACGGTTCGCGACTTTATCGAAGGAGAGGTTGTTCCGCAGGATGAGCATATTGAGAAGCTGGATTATGAGCTGACTGTCGAGCTTCTGCGCAAAGCGGGAGAGCTTGGCCTGCTCGGTGCGGACGTTCCGGAGGAATTCGGCGGCCTCGGTCTGGATAAGGTGAGCACCACCATTATTAATGAATCCCTAGCCAAAGGCTCCTCCTTTGCCCTGTCCTTCGGCGCTCATGTCGGCATTGGCACCCTGCCGATCGTCCTCTTCGGCACCAAGGCTCAGAAAGAGAAGTACCTGCCGGATCTGGCGACAGGGGCCAAAATCGCAGCTTACTGCTTGACAGAGCCGACCTCAGGCTCGGATGCAATGAGTGCCAAGACAACAGCGAAGCTGTCGGAGGACGGCGAGCATTATATTTTGAACGGATCCAAATTGTACATTACAAACGCGGGATTTGCGGATATCTTTATTGTATATGCCAAAATCGACGGCGAGCATTTCACCGCATTCATCGTGGAAAAAGGGCTGGAGGGCTTCTCTCTTGGGCCTGAGGAGAAGAAGATGGGCATCAAGGGCTCGTCTACTCGCCCGCTTTTCTTCGAGGATGTGAAGGTGCCGAAGGAGAACCTGCTTGGGGAGATCGGCAAGGGTCACCGGATTGCCTTTAATATTCTGAACATCGGGCGTTACAAGCTTGCGGCAGGTACGGTTGGCGCGGCTAAGGAATCGATTGAGCTGAGCGCCAAATATGCGAACACGCGCAAGCAGTTTGAGACGCCGATCTCGGGCTTCCCTCTGATCCGGAAGAAGCTTGCAGAGATGAACATCACCACCTTTGTGATGGAGAGTATGGTTTACCGCACCGCAGGCCTTTTGGATGAGGCAATGAAGGATATCGACTACAGCAGCGATGACGCAGGAGTACAGGCGGCTGCGGCTGTGTCGGAGTATGCGATTGAGTGCTCGATTAACAAGGTGTTCGCCTCGGAAGGATTGGATCAAATTGCAGACGAAGGAGTCCAGATTCACGGGGGTTACGGGTATATCCAGGAGTACAAGGTAGAGCGGATATACCGCGATTCGCGGATCAACCGGATTTTTGAGGGTACCAATGAAATCAACCGCCTGCTCATTCCGGGTACACTCGTCAAGAAAGCAATGAAGGGCCAGATTGCACTGCTGCAGAAAGCCCAAAACCTGCAAGGAGAGCTGCTGCAGCTGGTTCCGGGCCAGACGTTTGAAGGTACGCTTGAACAGGAAGAGCATTACCTGAATATGAGCAAGAAGATATTCCTGCTTGCTGGAGGCATGGCTGTACAAAAGTTCGGGACGAAGCTGGAGAAGGAGCAGGAGGCGCTCGCGAACCTGGCCGATATGATGATCGATATTTATGCGCTGGAAAGCGTGCTGCTCCGCACCCGTAAACAGATCAAACGCACCTCGGAAGAAAAAGCAGCCAACATGATTGAAATGACACAGGTATTTGCGTACGAGGCATTCCAGCGTATTGAGGCGCTGGCGAAGGAAACACTTGCTTCGGTAGAGACCGGTGACATGCTGCGCATGCAGCTGTCGGTCCTGAAGAAGCTGACACGCAGCACGCCTGCAAATACGGTAGCTCTCCAGCGGAGCATTGCAGCGCGTGTCGTAAAGAATGAGCGGTACACGGTGTAACGAACGGCTGATCACGGTTTGTGCATCCAAGACTTTATAAAAGAAAGGATCCGCATTCGTATAATGGTCTCCTGGATGATTACACAGTAGTTTGAACCTTGGAGTAGGAGTGAAGGAAGCTCTACAGCATTCCGCAGGAAAGGGATGGTTTTGTATGAATGCAAAGCCTTGGCTGCCGTATTACCCGGCTGAAGTAGCCCCCGCTTTTGAATATCCGAAACAAAATTTGGCGTTATTTCTCGTAACGTCTGCGCAGAAATACCCGGATCGGCCGGCACTGTATTTTATGGGCAAGAGTATAAGCTATAAGAAACTGCTGGAATTATCATACCGTATGGCAAATGCACTTCGGGATAAAGGCATAAGTAAAGGGGACCGGGTGGCGATTATGCTGCCCAATTGCCCCCAGGTGGTCATCTCTTATTATGGAGCGCTTCTCGCCGGTGCGGTTGCCGTAATGACAAATCCGCTCTACATGGAGCGGGAAATCGCACATCAGATGAAGGACTCCGGTGCAAAAGTGATGATTACGATGGATATGTTCGTGCAGCGGGTGGAGAAGGTGGTTGCCGAAACGGAGCTGAAGCACATCATTGTGACCTCCATTCCGGATTATCTTCCTTTTCCGAAAAATAAACTGTATCCGATCAAGGCCAAAAAAGACGGCCCGCTCCCTGTGATTACCTACAGCGAAACCGTGCATTCATTCAAAAAGTTGCTTGATAACGCATCAGGCAATCCTGTATGCGAGAAGATGAACGCGGATGTGGATTTGGCACTGCTTCAATATACAGGGGGAACGACAGGGGTTCCCAAAGGGGTCATGCTCACACATTCGAATCTCATCGCGAACACGCTTCAAAGCGCGAACTGGTGTTACAAGGTAGAAGAGGGCAAAGAGCGTTATCTGGCGGCTCTGCCCTGCTTCCATGTGTTCGGTCTGACCGTACTGATGAACCAGGCGATCTACCGTGCAGGCGAGCTGCTGCTCGTACCAAGGTTCGAGGGAACGATGATTCTGGAGCTCATCAGGAAAAGAAAACCAACCCTGTTCCCCGGCGCCCCAACTATGTACATTGCGCTGATTAACCATCCGCGTATTAAGGAATACGATTTGTCTTCCTTAAATGTATGTATCAGCGGCTCGGCAGGGCTGCCGGCCGAGGTTCAGGATAAATTCGAGGAGCTGACCAAGGGCCGCTTGATTGAAGGGTACGGGCTGACCGAAGCTTCGCCGGTTACGCATGTGAATCCGATCTGGGGCAGGCGCAAGCTGGGTACCATTGGACTGCCGATGCCGGATACGGAGGCCATGGTGGTGAACCCGGAGACCGGGGAAGAGGTTCCGGTTGGCGAGCCCGGCGAGCTGATCGTGAAGGGACCGCAGGTGATGAGGGGATATTGGAACAAGCCGGAGGAGACCTTCGATACGATCCGAAACGGCTGGCTGTTCACGGGCGATATGGCGACGATGGATGAAGAAGGCTACTTCAGAATCATCGACCGCAAGAAGGATATGATTATCGCGAGCGGTTACAATATATATCCGCGTGAAATTGAAGAAGTGCTTTACGAGCATCCATCTGTCAAAGAAGCGGTCGTCATTGGCGTGCGGGATGAATACCGTGGTGAGACGGTTAAGGCGTTCATCGTGCTGAAGGATGGCGCAAAGCCTGATCCTGAGGATCTGGAGAAGTATTGCCGCAGTCAGCTGGCTGCTTATAAAGTGCCAAGACAGTATGTGTTCCGCGACTCGCTGCCCAAGACAATGATTGGTAAAGTGCTGAGACGGAAACTACTCGAGGAAGAAAACGCGGAGTAGTTGATGGGTGACGACATGAACTCGCCTTTTGAGAATGAGTGCCGGTGCCTGATGATCCAGGCGCCGGGTCGTTACCGATGGCTGCCGCTTGAACAGGTTAAACAGGGTGTTTTTTGTCCAATGATTCATGAGTAGTTAAATAGAAGAGAGGTGCTTTTCCTATGAAAGATGCCGATACCGGACCAGACATGAATCCGAAACAGCGTGAGGAGGAACGGGAGGCATATATTCAAGAAATGAGCAAAGCCGCAGAGCCGACCTTTTGGGGTTACCTGGGCTGTGAGATGGAATCGGTGAGCGTGGAGGAGGTCGTCATCACGCTGGATGTCCAGCCGCATCATATGAACATGATGGGGATTGTGCATGGCGGTGTACTCTCTTCCCTGATGGATAATGCGATGGGAATTGCCGTTATGTTTAATCGCCCTGGCGAATCCACCGTGACCAGCAATTTGAATGTACACTTTCTAACCCCGGCAAGAGAAGGGAAGCTGACGGTGAAGGCGCACATTGTCCACCGCACGCGGCGTTCCATGACGGTCGAGTCCCGGATTATACATGAAAACGGGGAGCTGGTGGCGATCAGCACGGGTTCTTTCCGGGTAAAATAAAGCGGCAGTGAAAGGCCGTTAACCATACTTCCTTAATTCACCATGCCCGTCTTGTCAATCCTATGCAGCTATGCTACAATAAGAATGCTGTTTTTTGTATTTAAATATGTAAGTTATTCTTATTGTAATACGTTAAGATGTCTACTCGTTTAGGAGGTGGAAGTATTGGTAATGTTTTTTGAGGTGCTGCTTGTTATTTTCTCGATCGCGCTGATTGCAATTGTTCTTCTGCAGAAAGGGAAAAGCGCAGGTCTTTCCGGTGCCATCTCCGGCGGTGCGGAACATCTTTTCGGCAAATCGAAAGCCCGCGGTATGGAGCTCGTATTGCAGCGTGTTACGGTTGGCGTGGCAGCGGCGTTTTTCATTTTAGCGATTGTCGTAGCCGTTTTGAAATAATACACCAAGAGCAGTTTGTGAGATCCAGATCGAATTTTACAAAATGCTAAAACATAACCTTCGCTTTTTCAACTTGGAAGAGCGGGGGTTTTTTTATGCTTATTCATGAATTCATTGGATATGGTGCTAAGGATACCCGGGATTAAATTCGTGTATACTAGGGTATGAGTATAATATGCAGGTTAACAATGGACGACATTTGTATTCAGGACGAACAGGTGTGCACGTTCCCTCGAGGTGATAAGGATGATAACAGAAGAAATTATATTAGATTTGATGCGGGAAAAAGACTATAAACCGATGACGTACCAGGAGCTGGAGAAGCATTTTGGGATCGATGATGCTCATGAATTCCGGGAATTTTTGAAGCTGCTGAATGAATTGGAGCAGTCCGGAAAAATCATTCTGACCAGCAATGAGCGCTACGGTGTGCCGGAGCGTCTTGATCTGCTGCGCGGGCGTCTGCAGGTTCACTCCAAAGGCTTTGCGTTTCTCATTCCGGATGATCGTGAGCATCCCGATGTATATATTCATGCGAATGACCTGAAAAGCGCGATGAACGGCGATATTGTGCTTGTACGTGTCAGCTCGAAAAGCGTGGCCGGCGGTAAGCTGGAAGGGGAAGTGGTTCGCATTGTGACACGCGCGGTGACCCAAGTGGTCGGCGTGTTCCAGAATCATGAGGCGTATGGATTCGTGCTGCCGGATGACAAGCGGATTAACCGGGATATTTTTGTGCCGAAGCATGCGATAAACGGTGCGGTGGATGGCCAGAAGGTCGTGGTGAAGCTGGTCAGCTATCCGGAAGGACGTGCGGCGGCCGAGGGTGAGGTTATCGAGATTCTGGGTCATAAGGATGATCCGGGTATCGATATTCTGTCTATCATTCGCAAGCATCAGCTGCCTGAAGCGTTTCCGGAGGAAGTGATGGCTGCTGCAGAGGCTGCGCCGGATTCCATTACAGAGGAAGAGATTAAACAGCAGGGCCGCCGGGATTTGCGCGGACTGAATATTGTTACCATTGATGGCGAGGATGCCAAGGACCTGGATGATGCGGTGAACGTGGAGCGTCTGCCGAATGGTCATTACAAGCTCGGTGTACATATCGCCGACGTCGGCTATTACGTACGTGAGGGGTCGCCTTTGGATGTGGAAGCGTATAACCGGGGATGCAGTGTGTACCTGGTGGACCGGGTCATTCCGATGCTGCCGCACAGACTCTCGAACGGGATCTGCAGCTTGAACCCTCAGGTTGACCGGCTTACGCTGTCTTGTGAGATGGAGTTCGACGAGCAGATGAAGGTTGTGAACCATGATGTGTTCACGAGCGTAATACGCACCAAGGAACGGATGACTTATAATAACGTCCGCAAAATTCTGATCGACGAAGACCCTGAGCTGATCGAGCGTTACAGCGATTTGGTGGACGACTTCAGACTGATGCGCGAGCTGGCACTTAAGCTGCGGAATCGCCGGATGAAGCGCGGCGCGGTTGATTTTGATTTTGTGGAATCGAAGGTCATTGTGGATGAGAACGGAAAAGCGGTGGACATTGTCAAAAGAGAGCGTTCCATCGCGGAGCAAATCATCGAAGAATTCATGCTTGCGGCGAACGAGACGGTAGCGGAGCACTTCCACTGGCTGAAGGTGCCGTTCCTATACCGTATCCATGAGGATCCGGATCAGGAGAAGCTGCAGAACTTTATGGCTTTTGCCGCGAATTTCGGGCATCACATCAAGGGGCGGGGCAACTCGATCCATCCGCGTGCGCTGCAAAGCCTGCTAGAAGATATTCAGGGAACCAAGGAGCAGACCGTGCTGAGCACCATGATGCTTCGTTCAATGAAGCAGGCGAAGTACGATGCTGAAAGTACAGGGCACTTTGGCCTTGCGGCGGAGTATTACTCCCACTTTACGTCGCCGATTCGCCGGTATCCGGACCTTGTTATTCACCGGGTGATCCGCGAGGTGCTGGAGAACAACAATATCCTGCCTGAGAAGCGGCAGGAATATCTCGCTGAAAGAATGCCGGATATTGCGCAGCAATCCTCCGAGCGGGAACGTGTGGCCGTGGATGCCGAGCGTGATACGGAAGCGCTCAAGAAGGCGGAATACATGCTGGACAAAATCGGTGAAGAATTCGAAGGCATTATCAGCAGCGTAACGAGCTTCGGTATGTTTATCGAGCTGGAGAACACGGTAGAAGGCCTGATCCGTATGGCTGGTCTTACAGACGACTACTACCACTTCGACGAGCAGCATATGGCACTGATTGGCGAACGGACATCCAAGGTGTTCCGGATCGGTGATGAGGTGAAGGTGCGCGTAGCGAACGTGAACATGGCGGAGCACACCATCGACTTTGAGATGGTGGATATGAAGCCGCGCGGTGAGCGCGGAAGCCGCGGCGGTGGCCGTGGTGGTTTTGATAACCGCGATGGCGGTGGCGGCAGAGGCGCAGGCGGCAGACGCGGCAAGCGCGGCGGCGATGCAGCGGCTGTCGGTGAGAACGGCAGCTATGGTGGTGCAAGAGGCGGCAAAGGCAAGAAGCGCGGTGCGGGTGAACCGGCAGCCAGGGGCAATGAGAGCAGCGGCCGTGGCAAGCGCGGCGGTGAAACTGGCCAAGCTGCAACTGCGGATAAGGGCAATTCGAAGAGCAAAGGTATTGTAATTGCTCCAGACAACACAAGCGGAGAAGATAAGCGCAGCTTTGCTTTCGGTTCAGGCAAAGGCGGCTACAGCTCGCAGAGCGGCGGCACGCTCGGGTTTGACCGCAACGCCCGCAGCGGCGGCGGCAAGGGCCGCCGGAAGAAGACAAGCGGCAGCGGAATCTTCATCGGCGAGGGTCAGACACCTGGATCAGGTGCAGGCGAAGCCGGCGGCGGTAAAGGCGGACGCAAGCGGAAGAAAAAAGGCGGTAACAGCACAGCTGCTTTTGTACGGAAGAAGAAAAAGTAAGATGCGGGTAAGGACAGCGTTTTGGTAACCTTGTTATAAGGAATATAAGAAGGGGAGTTTGCACCCTTTTAGTGTATTTCTTTACATCATGCCAAAGACGTTCACAGGCTGCTTGTGAAACATGAATTGCGATGAATTGCGGTAGCCCGCGGAACGCCTGTAAACGCTTGTCCTTTCTTGCTTTTGACCGATTCTGTTGGTACAATGGACTTCTGGTGCGATTGCTTTTTGTGGTCGACCGGAAGTCTTTTTGACTCATATTTATGTCATAGATGGCAAGGAGTGAGACCATGGGTAAGAAAAGTGACGGGAAGGTTCTGGCCCAGAACAAAAAAGCTTCCCATGATTACTTCATCGAGGATACGTATGAAGCCGGCATGGTGTTGACCGGAACAGAGATCAAATCTCTGAGGAATGGCCGCGCTAATATCGGAGATGCGTTTGCTACGATTCGTAATGGCGAGATTCATATTCATAACATGCACATCAGTCCTTTTGAACAGGGAAACCGGAGCAATCCTTCGGATCCTACCCGGACACGGAAGCTTTTGCTGCATAAGGAACAGATCCGCAAGCTGCTCGGCCAGTCCAAGCAGGACGGATATGCGATTGTGCCGCTGAAGGTATATGTCCGTAATGGGTATGCGAAGCTGCTGCTCGGCCTTGGTAAAGGTAAGAAGCAGTATGACAAGCGGGACACTGCTGCGAAGCGGGATGCACAGCGCGATATCCAGCGTGCGCTGCGTGAGAAGCAGAAGATTGCGAGATAATTGGTGCGTTCTGTGACTGAAAAGTATGAATCCACAGAGGTAATATTTTACTAACATATATATTTTGTTTAATGCATCATCATATCGTGTAATGATAGGCACAGGGGTGGCAGCTTTTAGCTGCTTTCCCTGCTAAATATATATGACAATGCAGCAAAATATGATATACTAAGTGATGTAAGAGATGCTACAGATCATTGAAAACAAGCTTTAAGCTTCGTCATTCTTTCTTGGAGGGAAAGAGTGCGGAATAGATCGATCTGCCATGCTGATCGTCTCAGATCTAATCCGGAAGCCCTTTTGAACAGGCAGCTTCGCTTCCATAAGGAAGGATACTGTTTGTCCTATTAAGGGGGCGTTTTTGGATTCGACGGGGATAGTTCGGGCATGAGTAGCGGGTAGTGGGGACGCGTCCACTTCATCAACGCTAAAGCCAATTAAACGGCAAACAACAAAACAACTACGCTTTCGCAGCTTAATAACCTGTGAGCGTGCTCTCGCTCTGTATCGCCCATGTACCGGGATGAGGGCTCAACTTTAGTGGGATACGCTGTCTAGTCTCCGCCTGGGGCTAGCTGAAGAAGACAATCAGGCTGACCCAACGTAGAGCCGGTTACAGGGCGCTACTCGGGTGACATCAAACCTGTAACTACACCCGTAGAAGCTTGTGTTGTCGTTATCTTCGGACAGGGGTTCGACTCCCCTCGCCTCCATTTTGAAAGCCCAGTCCTCACGCGGACTGGGCTTTCTTGCGTTTTGTACAGAGAATCTCAAAAGTAATAGATTCCTTTTATGAAGGACTATTCAGCTCCTGCAGGTAACGCTTTGTAATGTCATCGTCCGAAGTGAATAAAAATAAACCATTCCCTACCTAAATACATCTTACCGGACCTCCCAACCACAGGATTACATGATTTACCGCCCCTTCTCCGGAAGGGGCGCTGATTTAGCTTTACCCTTGAAGTTTATATTAAATTTATTTACATATGCTAGAGTAAGAGCGATGAATTGAGAAGGAGTGAAGATCTGTTGAGAAAAATATTGCGTCCCATCACCGACTGGGTATCCACTAAACGGGGAATGTGGATTACCATTGCTGTCTGGCTGGTAGTCATGATCGGCCTAAGCGCTGGTCCCCAGCTGAGTGAATACAAGGTGACCAACTTTCAGTCGCTTCCGGATGAAGCACAGTCCATTATAGCGGAGAACAAGCTGGAGGAAACCTTCCCTAATGAGCAGGGAGCTCCTGGCATTCTCGTCTTTCATAACGAGTCAGGCGAGATTAATGTCGATGAAGTGAAAGATATTCTGAGTGCCCTCATATCGGCTAATATTGAAGGGGTCGATGCCATTGTTGATATCAGCGCACTGCCTCCGCAGGCTCTGACAGGCTTCACATCGGAAGACAAATCTACCATGATCGTTCCCATGAGCCTGGAGGCTGGACTTGGCAACAGCCAATATGCCGAGATTAATGAGGAAGCGACCAAGCTTGGAGAAAACATTGCGGCCAGTCTAAGCACGGACTTCTACATCACCGGGCCGGCAGGCATTGCGGGTGATACGGTTAAGCTGTTCGAGCAGGCGGACATTATTCTGCTGCTTGCGACCATTGTGATTATTTTGGTCCTGCTCATAGCCATTTACCGTTCACCGCTGCTAGCCTTTATTCCGCTTTTGGCTACTGCCATTGTGTACCAGGTGGCGAACCAGTCAATAGCCCTGATGGGGGCTGCTGGACTGGAAATCAACAACTCGACTACCTCCATCATGAGCATTTTGCTGTTCGCAGCCGTGATCGATTATTCGCTGTTCGTATTTTCCCGCTACCGCGAGGAATTAAATAAATACGAAAGTAAGTATACTGCAATGCAGCAGGCAATGAGAGCAACCGGCGAGCCTGTGTTCTTTGCGGGCGGCACGGTGCTGGCGGCCATGCTCATCCTGTTTTTTACCGATTTCCGCGATTATCAGAACTTTGCGCCGGTATTCGGCACGGCCATGTTCATTATTATGCTGGCTTCCGTTACGCTGGTGCCTGCCTTGTTCACCCTGTTCGGGCGCAAAGCATTTTGGCCCAAGGTTCCTAAATACGGCCAGGAGCATGAGGTCAAGCATGGAATATGGGCCCCGATTGCCAAGTTTGTCGTAAATAAACCGTTCCTGACAGGCGGCATCGTGGCTGTCTTCATGGTTATCACGGCACTGAATGTATTTAATCTGAAATATGAATTCGATACGGTTAAAAGCTTTCCGAAAGATTTGCCTTCCCGCGTAGGCTATGAAATTGTCGAGTCCCGGTTCAATAAGGGCGAGCTGGCTCCTTCTACGGTTCTCCTGGAATCCGAGACAGCCCTGACCGAGGATCAGCTCAGCCAGTTCGCAGCAAAACTGGAAAGCTACGAGGAGATCAATTCGGTTCGTGCATCCGGCGTCACAGAAGACTCCGGTGCCGCCAAGTTCAGCGTTGCACTGACCATGAATCCCTACTCCACAGAGGCTCTTGACTTTGTCGAAGAGCTTCGCGGCCAATCGGATTCCATGCTCAGCGAGCTGTCCCTGCAGGGAGACATTTACTACAGCGGCGTGACAGCCAAGCTGGTCGATGAACGTGAAATCAACAACCGTGATATTATTAAAGTAGTTATACTAGAAACACTGCTTATTCTAGTGCTTCTTGTTGCACTGACCCGATCTTGGAAGATGCCGATTTACATGATGGCAACCATCCTGATTTCATACGTATCCGCTTTGGGCCTCGGCCTGTTCCTGGTGGATGTACTCTTCGGGTATGAATCCATCAGCACCCGGGTACCGGTTTACGCATTTATTTTCCTGGTGGCACTCGGCATTGACTATAACATCATTATGATTTCCCGCTTCCTCGAGGAGCGTAAGAAGCTGAACGTCAAAGACGCTTTAGAAGCTGCTATCCGCAACACAGGAGGCGTGATCTCCTCGGCTGGTGTCATCCTGGCTGCCACATTTGCCGCTCTGACAACTATGCCGATTGCCGATCTCTTCGTGTTCGGGTTCATTGTTGCTGTCGGTATATTAATAGACACCTTCCTCGTGAGGGGAGTGTTTCTGCCATCCTTAATCCTGCTGTTCGAAAGGGATAAGAAGCCGCAGAAGCAGTCAGTTTAAGCGCAAAAGGTTTGGAGGGGATGTTCCTTGAAAATTTTAGTGGTGGATGATGATTATGATATCCTGCAGCTTGTGACTATTCATCTGACCCGCGAAGGCTATGAGGTCATACAGGCTCAGAACGGCCAGTCTGCCCTTAAGCTGCTGGAGGAGACCGAGGTAAACCTCGCCATTGTGGATGTCATGATGCCCGGGATCGACGGCTTCTCCTTGACTAAAATTCTGACCCAAGAGCTGGACATCCCCGTCATTCTCTTAACTGCCAAGGGCCAGCTGTCCGACAAGGAGCAGGGCTTTAAATCCGGCTCCGAGGATTATATTGTGAAGCCGTTTGAACCGAAAGAATTGCTGTTTCGAGTGGCTGTTGTCCTGCGCCGTTACGGTCGTTCGCTGGAGGGTGTCCTAAAAGTTGGCAACGTCAAAATCAACCGAAACGACTATGAGGTCATTATTAACGACGAAACCATTCTCTTCCCTCTCAAAGAGTTCGAGCTTCTGACCATGCTCGCCACCCGGGTTAACAAGGTCACCCCGCGTTCCCTGCTGCTTGAACAGGCATGGGGTGAGGATTATCAAGGAAGCGAGATGACCCTGAACACGCATATGAATCGGATTCGCGAGCGGTTAAAGCGGTATGACGCTACAATTGAGATTCAAACGGTCCGCGGGGTCGGCTATAAATTAGAGGCTGATGAATGAGAACCTTATACCGTGAGTATATATCGGCTATTCTGCTTATTTTAGGAATCAGCGTATGTATCGGCTTTATACTGGCCAATGTGGTTTACGTCGTATTTACTAAAGATGAGATGACCCAGCAGAACCTGGAAGTGGCCCAGGAGGTCGTCTACGTCCTTGAAAAAATGCATGCAGACGATCATTTCATCGATCGCTTCCTGGAATCCGTCGGTCAGTTAGGGTACCAGATTTATTTCGTTGACGGCTCCGGCCATGGGGTTACCTTTGGGCAGCCCTTTGAGCAGCAACAGCTCCCTGCAGGAACCGTGGACCGGGTACTCCAGGGTGGGAGCTACATGGGCAAGGAAGGCCTGTGGGATCAGTTTTGGATGATGGGGCATTTCGCTAATGACATTAAAAATACGATCGGCCTGCCGCTTTTGATTGATCAGGCGCCGTTTGCACTCTTTCTGAAACCGGACAGCGAAATATTGTTCTCGGATATTCATATGATGCTGGCCGGCTTTATTGCAGCCGTTGCTTTTGTCAGTGTACTGGGCGTCATCATCATGACTAAACGCCTGATTCACCCGATATCCGAGCTGTCGGAAGCTACCAAAGCGATAACAAACGACGATTTTACGTATAACCTGAAGATTAACCGGCAGGATGAACTCGGCCAGCTGGCGGACAACTTCCTGCAGATGCAGCAGCAGCTGCTGCATAATGACGTCGCGCGGAAGTCGTTTATCAACAATGTATCTCATGATTTCCAGTCGCCTCTGATGAACATTCAGGGCTATGCGGAGCTTCTCCTTAGTCCGGATCTGGAGGAGAAGGATCGACTTCAATATGCAGGCATTGTTAATGATGAAGCCCGGCGGTTATCCAATCTGACCAAACAGCTGTTGCTGATTACGTCTCTGGACCAGTCCGGATATCCCGTCAAGAAAAGCCTGGTAAGGCTGGATGTACAAATCAAGGAATCGATCAGGAAGCACCAGTGGAGCCTGCAGGACCAGAACCTGAGCATCTCCTATAAACTTGAAGAGATCGTATACGTATCCGACAGGGAGCTTCTCGCGATCGTATGGGATAATCTGCTGACGAACGCTATTAAGTATAACCAGCCGAGCGGCCATATTTTTATTGCATGCCGTGCAGACCGGGACAAGGTGATCATTACGTTTCAAGACACCGGTATCGGGATGTCGGAAGAATCCATCAGCCAGGTGTTTGAACGCTTCTACCGGGCAGATACGACCCGCAAAAAAGACGGGACGGGTCTCGGGGTGTCCATTGTTAAAGAGATCATTACACTATTAAACGGAACCATAACGCTCGAGAGTGAGCCCGGAAAAGGAACCACCTTTACCGTCATGTTACCGAGGGAAGGAAATGATGAATAAATGGAGCAAGTCTGGAGTATAAGACTTATACGCTTTGCGGCCCTTTTCGGGATTATCGGGACCTTTATCGGGTCCCAGATGTCCGGAAGTATGGATTATTCCATGCGGCCGATTCATGCGCACATCTTGCTGGTAGGATGGCTGTCGGTTTTCGCCTGGGGGATTTTTTACAAGGTGTACAGGGTGAAATACAAAAAGCTGGTTGCTGTCCACGGCTGGCTGTCCATGCTGGGGGCGCTCGGCCTGACGGTTGGCATGTGGTTGTACCGCTTTAATCCGTTTCAGCTAAACGAGACCTTTGTCATGATTCTGGTTATTGTGGGCGGTTCGCTGCTGCTGTTAGCCTTTCTGCTGTTCTCTATCATTACTTTTCTTACGGTAAAAGAATAAACAACGACATGATGGTGCGCGGATGATTTTTGTTTTTTAGTCTGTCTACTTGGCAGGGTGCATTTCACAGTCCATAACATCATCATGTCTTTATTGTTTGGATTACTAGAAAGGGCTTGCGGCCGCATTTCGCCTTCAATCCGCATTATAAATTCTTCGGCGTCACTGTAGCCCATTAGGAAGACCGTCTGAAAAGGCGGTCTTTTTGCATTTCTTACGGCTATTATTAGAAATTCCCACAGTCCATTAGGCCATATCATGTCTCTTAACAATCAATTAAAGAGATTTCCTCTTTGCATAGTCCCCTACAACAAATTATGATAGGGAGAATAGAGAGGTATAAATTACATTAGGGTGTGGGACAGACGATGTTAATAACGAAAGATTTTCTTAAAGATATTCCCCCGGAGAAAAAAAGCTTTGTTCTTGGCAAGATGGAAGCATTCAATCATGCTCTAATGGACTGCTTTAGGATGAATAATCTGCCTCACGGGTTTTGGGTGCGAAAGGTAGTTGGAACAGACATATACAAATTCAGGGTCAATAATGGGGATCGTGTGCTGTTCACTCTAAAGGAAGAGCGCGGTGAGAAAAACATCCTTTTCCTTCGCTACTGCAATCATGATGAGCAAATCCGGAGGGCGAAGGTTCAAAACCGGACCCTCGGTTCCATTCAAATAGCGGATTTTGATCCCGTCATTGCGGATTATGAGGAAAATGAGCTTGATGCTGAATTGACAAGTGAATACGATGAATACGCAAAAAAGCATGCCTACCTCAGCCTGTCACAGTTAGCCTCCATTGTACTGGAGGATGAATATATCGCGTTATTGCTGGATGAAGACAACGATGACTATCTGTATTACCTGAACGACGATCAATACGACTGCCTGAAAGTGTTGGATAAGCCTTTGCTGGTCAGCGGCAGCGCAGGAAGCGGAAAGTCGATGATCGGCATCAGGAAGCTTTTGCTTAATCAACTGGCCGGGATCCGAACCGCATATGTAACGAACTCGAATATTTTGAAGGAGCATATGTCATCGCTTTTTGATAAATTTAAAGATTCGAACACGACGGAAGATGTCGTGGATTTTACCACGTTGAATGAATATTGCCTCAGCCGATTGAGCCTTTCTCCCAAGCAGGTCGTTCAATATGCGGATTTTGAAAAGTGGTACAGAAGCGCCAGCCGGTTGGAGAAGCGAAAGCCTTTGGACGTTCTTATGGTATGGTTTGAAATTTCCAGTGTGATCAAAGGAAGCAATGAATCACTTGTTGAACCATCAGGATTTCTGAAGGAAACGGTGTACTTGGCAAAAAGCAAGCTTGCTCTTACGACGGCGGAGAAAAGCCGAATTTACCATATCGCCAAGCGTTATCATCAGTGGCTCGAGAAAAACCAGCTCGTTGACGAGAATGATCTGGCCAGAATGTGCCTTGAACAGCGGCAGACACAGCCTGCAGACTTGGCTTATGATTTTGTCGTCATGGATGAGGTTCAGGACATGAGCGAGGTCCAATTTGCGCTGCTTATAACATTGGCTAAACGTAAAGAGCATTATATGGTGCTTGGCGACGTTAATCAGAATATACATATCGGCTGGACGGCGATTAACCACCTGAAAAGCCTCTTTTTTCAAAGCTGCGGGGAATTCGAAGAGCGTAATCTGATTAAAAATTACCGGAATAGCTCTGAAATTGTTGAGTTGGTCAACAAATTGTCTGATTTACGCGAGCAGCATATTGGGCGGAACGCGTACGATATACGGGAATCTTTTATCCGAACGGGAAACCGTCCATTACTTGTCCAATATTCGCAAGAGGACCGGAAGCGTCTTTTTGAACAAATGAATGAAAGAGATTATTGCGCCATTGTCGTTGCGCACGCGGATGAGAGGGACAAGCTGCAGCTGGAAGGATATCCGACAGACCGGATTTTTACGATACATGAAATCAAGGGACTTGAATATAAAACGGTGCTGTTGGTTAATGTCATGTCAGCCTATGCCGGCTATTGGGAAACCATTTTAAACGGATGCGCAAAGGGAAATGATTTTTATCGGTTCTTCTTCAATCTCGTTTATGTCGCTGCAACACGTGCCAGAGATCAGTTATGTATCGTTGAGGATAACTCATTTAACTCACTTCTTCAGGAACTGCAGCCTTACCTGGAAACGGTGAGCCGATTTGATCTTGCTCAATTGCAGCTGGAGAGTGAAACAACGATTCAGTCGTGGAAGAAGGAAGCACAGCGATTGGAGAAAGCCGAGCTATATAAAAAGGCGCTTGATATTTACCATCGGCTTGGGGACCACGAAGGGGAAGAACGCTGCCAAAATCATCTTAAGGCTCTATCTGTTCATTATTGGGACGACATGCTGGGGGTAAGAAACGAAACAGCGATTCGTATTGAAAGAGAGAATGGAGCGCTTAGCTCTAATGATGTTTATCAGGCGCTGATTCACTTCAGCTTGAGACACAGCATTTCTTTTGACGTAAATGAACGGATTCACGTAGTTGTACAGAGTAAAGACGGAACCAGCGGGCAAACGGCTGATATCAAGATGATGAACAAAGGAGACATCCTGCAAGAGTGCTCCAGTGCTGCTTACGAAATGATGGCTCTTCAAGGTATGAAAAATAACAAAGTAACCATCCATACCAAGCTGATCTCTGAAGGGCGAAATGTCTTAATCACAGATCTCGAAGGTACCGGATATGACACTGTAATTATGGAGTATACACGAAAAGGACTGACCTTCCAGTATACGAATACAAAAGAACAATCGATCAATCGAATGCTGGATGAGATGCTTCCTGATGCTTTTGAGTCTTTTCAGAAAAATGAGACCTTGCACAATGAGGCTTTGATGCGAAAACATTTGCATAAAGCTAATGATCTTTCAGATTCCGGGCATTATGCCTTGGCGATAGAGGAATATGAGACAGCCTTTACGCTAACCCATCCGAATAATAGTGAAATGCTGTCAGCGATCTCGAGCTCGATAGGATATTGCTTTTTGCAGAAAGAGGATTATAGAAATGCTGAGCTTTATTTAAAAAAGGCGGTTTCCTGGAAGGCGCCTACTATTTTTGAAGCTTATAATAGCTTGGGCGTGATCAAGCTGAGACAGGGGGAGTTCCCGGAAGCCGCTGCATTTTTCCGAAAAGCGATTGCTTGTCATCCTGCTTATCAAGTGGCCAAAAGCAATTTGCAATTAGCCATGAGTATGATGCGGGAAGAGGAGAGAGAATCTCAACATTGGCGGTCTCTCCCCGCTATGAATGGGAAATCCGCTGGCCGCAATGACCCTTGCCCTTGTGGAAGCGGAAAGAAGTATAAGAAATGCTGCATGTGATCATAGCCGTTGTAATAGGGATTTAAGGAGGGGCGCATGGAATCATGAAGCAGCGGAATAGAAAGTCCAAAAAGAAGAAGTCAGTCAGTTGGGGGCTGGTATTATTCGAAGTCATTGGTTGGATTATTCTTGCTGGAATGCTTGCAGGCATTTACGACACCAGCAGAATGATATCCATGATCCTGAATGCTAAGCCAATCACGCAGCTTTCGGCAGATACGACAGGAATCATAAGACTAGAGGGTCCCGCTTCCAGTCCAATAGAGGTAACGGAGCAAGGCATATTGAGGAAGGGCTATGCTTTGATACAGAAGGAACCATTTTACTGGAGATGCAGCCGGGGCTGTGATTATAAACCCAATAATGGCGCCAATCCGCAGGTATGGGGAAGCATAAGCGTGTTAGGTGTTGAAGTTCAAGCAGACCGGTACCGGTTCTATAAGAGCTGGTTACCACTGAATCGTTTGACGATAGAAACAGATCATTTGCTGAGTATCTATGAAGGGGGAACAACTCGGCCGCTCCTGGTGGAGGAGCAGGATAGTACGGCGCATGGATATCATACGGTTTCCCTAGGAGAAAAGATCACGGTCATCGGGAATGCGGTTCATGGTCGGATAGAGCCTATAAAGATTGCAAATAACGAGATGCCCGCTGTACTTATTGGGGACAATATAAAGCAAATGGTTACAAAAGAGAAGAAAGAGCGAACCGCTTATACCCTCATCGGGATTCTCGTAGTACTGCTATTGTCGCCACTGATGATCGGAAGGATCCGGCGATTTCTTGGAAGGGAAGAGCGAAGAGGTTAAGGATGCGCAGCCCTATAAGGTAAGATATCTCGATAACCCACAGTATCTTGATGAAAGTCTCTATGAAGGGGACACTCCCGGCAAACAGATACTGAAGAATATGTAAAGAATATGAAGATAACGTATTTATCTGATCCGCATTTTTATGATGGTTCTTTGGCGGGTCATGCTGATATGAAGGTATTTCCTAAAGTAGAATCCTACCATCCCAATACCGACATGGCTTCTTATGGGAGGTCGCTATATCTAATGTTTAAGGAAGACGGCCAGTGGAAGATTGGTGAGGAAAAGGATTGACCTGGCTATGCCCAGTAAGACACATACTTCATATGCAGGATTCCATATATACCAAAAGACACCCAAGGGTGTTTTTTTTTTTTTTTTTGGTGTATTAGTTTTATGCAAGAAAAAACCCCGTATCACCAGAATCATCCCTAGTCTAAAGTCCAGCATTAGATACCTCCCAAGACGGTTATGTCAGATGATTAAGGCGGATATAATGGATTTATTAATCAGAGCGTGACTTATAAAGATAAAGGAGTGTTTGAATATGAAGACAGCAGAATCGTCTGCAGCGGCGCAGACAGGGAGGGTGAATTGGGTGCTGTTTAATCCCAAAACCTATGCAACGATCCTCTATTTATTGTTATCCCTCCCGTTAGGGATTATTTATTTCACCATAGCGATAACGGGACTTGCTTTATCAATCGGTCTAACTCCCCTATTTATCGGAATACCGATGTTTTTTGGAGTAGCGAAGCTGCTTGGCGGGATGGTGAATTTTGAACAAAACATCATTAGACAAATTTTAGGCTTGCCTGCTCCTGTATCGTATACCAACCATCGACAATCTGAAGCCGGGCAGAGCTGGCTGAAGCAAATGTTCGCGGGGTTTGACGGAGGGCTATTCATTCGAAACCTGCTGCTCGTATTCCAAAGATTTGTAACAGGCATTGTATTCTTTATCATTATGGTAACGGCGCTTTCACTGGGACTCGGATTTATTGCTCTTCCAGTCGTGCATATTATTCTGATGAATGAATTGCAGATAGATATTCTAGAGAATAGCCTGTTTAGCTATTTTCATATCGATTGGACATATAATCAGCAATATCTGCTGTATTTGGGAGTAGGCCTTGTACTATTCTGGGCTGCGCTTCGCGTTGTGAATGGGCTCATGCAAATTCAGCGCAGAATCCTGTACGTGGATGAGCCATATCAGCAGCTGTCAGTGCCGGTGGAAACACAAATGCATAAGGCGGCTCAGCCGGAATATGAATATTATGACTATAAAGAAGATCAGCCTGCTCAAGGGATGATGCGGCCGGCCTACAGAGAGCTTTAGAAGCTCTCTTTTTTTTAGAAAATCCACGATGTGATGCATGATTTATTGGGACATTCTCTTCGTTTTTTATTTTGAGTGATATAACAGTTATTGTTATCAGTCAAAATATTCCTCGCAATATTCCAATGACTTATCCAGGAACTCTTGCAGCTTGTCTAAATCGCTATACAACCCATGATTGGAATTAGGAAACGCAATGTAGTCATAGGTAACGCCGTGTGAATCCAAAGCATCCATCAGCAGAAATTTGAGCTGCGCAGGGACACAATGGTCTTTTAATCCGTATCCAATTAAAAACGGAACAGTATCATCTGTAATCATCCTTGCCGGGGAGATTTCGTCGATATACTTGCTATATTCCCCAGACTCCATCATAGCGTCAGTAATGGGGTAGCCGGTCATCATCGTTGCAAATTCTGCATCCGTTTCTAGTTTATCCACCTTTTTGAGCAAATCCCACTCGCTAGGTTCAAAATCAGCAGGCGCGGCAAGCTGAAACACAAACTTCACCGGGATTGCTGACTGAGATGGGCTCATCAGGGCGTAATTCATCGCCAAAGTACCTCCGGCAGATACACCGCTGGTTGCCATACCGCCGAGATCAAATCCCAGTTCTCTGCATTTTGCGTAAATGGCATCCACAGCGTTTTTTATTTCACTGTTCATAATAGAAAGGGATGCGTCAAGTCCCTTTGTCTGCAAGGTGTAATCCAGTGTCGCCGTAATGTACCCCTTATCGGCATAATATTTGCAAAAGGAGGCCATGTCCTCTTTTGAACCGGAATTAAAACTGCCCCCGTGAATGAACAAAATTAGATACTGGGTTTTCTCAGGTTCTAAACTGTTTGGTATATATAGGTCAAGCTGATGCCCGTTCTCATTTTGATAGTCCAGATTGGTGTATGTTCTTCCAACAGTATCATTCCATTCGACTTCCAACAGTTTTTGCGGCAAGGCGCCATAATAACCGGCAGTCAGAACGGCACTTAGAACAAATACCACTAAAAACAGAACTGCGTATGCCATAATCTTTCGTTTTCTGTTCATTTCTGCTTTCCTCATATCAGATTGTCTAAGAGGAGCTTCCCGCTGATTCCTCCGAGAATTGCCGCCACAACTATGATCGCAGCGACTACACCTATTTTTATCATAGTCTCTTTGCTCATAAAGCCGTTCTCCTTATCTGTTTTTCTCTATATCCTGATAATAGCGATTGGAGAGAATTTCAGCGTTCTCCCCGGCAAAGGCTTGTGCTGCTTCCTCGTCATCTTGTAATTGCCACATAAAGAAGGCGGTCATATAGCCATCGACAAAGTACAGCATATCGCCGTGGTCACCATCATTTCTGCGGAACATCAGCTTTGCTGTGGAATCGGGGATGCTGTTGTATATTTTCTGCAGGCCATTGAGCGGACTAATCGTGCTGCTATCCGTATTTCCGGTTGCAGCAAGTAATAAGGTTGGTACAGTTAGTTTACTTGCATCATAATCCCATTCGATCGCCGCTGCCAAATCCGGCCAGGTAGGACTTGCTGCAAAGACAGCTTTAATCATCGAAGCATGTTTGATGTCCGTCGCAGCATTGATAGCCCCGACGCCGCCCTGGGAATGCCCGGAAACGCCGATGCGCTCTAAATCCACTTTGCCAAAGAAGGGGTTGCTTTCCCAGTTCGCAAGCTGCGCCTGCCCGTTCATCTTCATTGCAAACCGTAGACTCATTTCGGCGGAAAATCCATTCCAGGAGTATTCCTCCTCCGTAGCCATAACGATAAAGCCCCACGAGGCTAAATGCTCCAGCACCATCGTATATTTAGAGGCTTTTACACCTGTACCGTTGCAAAAAATAACAACGGGATATTTTTCATTTTTAGTTTCAAGAGCGGAAGGATACCATATCTCATATTTCTTGTATGGCTGCAGTACGCTTGCTTCTTTATAAGAAACTTCATATGCACCGTTTTGCAAATATTTTGCTTCTATTTCTCCACCGGTCTGCACCGTCTGCGTGTAAGTTTTCGGAACAGCTGGTCGGGATGACAGCCACAGACACCCGCCAATCAGGGCGGCGGCAAGACACAGAATCACAATCACAATAATTTTCGTATTCATTCTTTTTCTCTCTTTCATTCGTACCTCTTGATGTATATAAAATTTGAATGTATATTAGCGATGGAACGAAAGTTCCAAAGCAATAATAATTTTACTGAAAAACTTCGATGAATCAAGTGATTAACTGCGATTGGAACGAAAGGGGGCAAAGCGTTCCACGATGAAAAAATACACAGAAGAAGGCAGCGATTATATACGAGCGGTCATCGGCGGGGCGGTATTCGCATTGCTTGAAAACACCAATTATGATGCTATCAAGGTGGTGGATATCTATCGAAAAGCAGCTGTGGGCAAGACTACTTTTTATCGCTATTTTGGAAACAAAGACGGCAAAAAAGACGCAATGTTTTTCAACTTAAAAGAAGGATTTCTGGAATTTTGCAGAAATCACCCCGAACTTGAACAGATAGATGATCGTTTCGGCGGCTACATCTGGGAAGAAAAAGAAAAAATGAAACTGCTCAGTCGGGAAAACTGTATGGATGTACTGGACAAGCTGATTTTATCCGTTTACGGACCAAAGGACGATCAAAATGACAACATTTATTTTCACTATATGGGCGCGGGGCTCTGGATGGGACTCATTCGAGCCGTAATCCAAAATGACTTTTGTGATGAGCCACAAGTTATCCGTGAAAAATTAGCGATTGGGTTTACGCAGCTATTTCAAAATCAGACACCGCATAATTAAAAGCCATATTTTTAGGAAAAGGAGGTTAATGATGCTGACATCCAAACAAGAAGAAAGTTTAAGTGAATTTATGAGTAAAAATCTTAGGCATACTCCTGAGCAATATGGAGTTGAGTTAGATCATGAAGGATTCTGCCATATTCATGACCTGATTAAAGGGATTAAATCGGAGAATAAATGGTCTGAAATTGCTGATTCCGATATCCTTCAGGTTGTAGAGAATTGTCCCAAGCAAAGATACGAGATCATCAATGGATACATAAGAGCCAATTATGGTCATAGTGCAGGCAGGCTCGAATATAAAGAATCCACTCCGCCGGCAGTGCTCTATCACGGCACAAACACTAAGGTCGTCGACAAGATTCTGCTCGAAGGAATCAAACCCATGGGAAGAAAATACGTTCATTTATCTGAGGGCCTGGAGTTTGCAACTTTAGCTGGCAAAAGACGCGGTGAGCTGGTTATCCTCAACGTGGATACTGTAGAATCAGCAGCCAACCATGTTAAGTTCTATGTTGCCAAGCATGGTGTTTGGCTTGCTGACTATGTGCCTCCACAGTATTTATCCGTAAAAAGGTGAGCGTATATGTCTAACAACAAACGACGCGCATACCGGGATTTATATGGCAAATATTGAGGATTTTTTTAAATTAGATATTCCTGTCGGCACGATCATCAACGCCACACCTTTTCCTGAAGCAAAAAACCTGCTATAAAACTAGAAATCAATTTTGGAGAAGAGATCGGGTTTAACATTCCTCAGCTCAAATTACACGCCATGGGCGCCCATGTATCCGCAGTGCCGAAACATCAGGTAGGATGGGTGACCCACTCAAGATGAGAGGTGATGTGACCATGTCGGGTAATTTCTGTTGCGAAATGGACCTGACCCGGTTCAGCGAAAAGAAAAGGAGCTGGCAAAAGAGCAAGTCCGGCGTTATAAAGAAATCCGCGGATTGGTGCAGCAAGGAGAGCTATATCGCCTGGTCAGCCCATTCGCCGGTCACGAAGCCGCCTGGATGTTCGTGTCTGATGATCGGAGCGAAGCGCTTGTAATCTACTTCAAGGTCCTGGCAGAGCCGAATGCGCCGCAGCGCAAACTGCAGCTGAAAGGCTTGAATCCTGCATTAAGTTATCAGGCTGAAGATAGCGGGCTTGTCCTGAATGGAGACCGGCTGATGGAGATCGTACTTACGATTTCAACAGAGCTTGGTGATCATTATAGCTATTCCGTTCACCTGAAAGCTGTCAACAGTCCTTCAACCTAGGTTGGATAGACAAACTAAGGCCCGTAAGATGAATACTTTTTAAGTGCCGTCTTACGGGTCCTTTGTTTATTGTGAGCGGCTGCGAGCAGAAGAGATGTCATACAACATCTTTTCTGCTCTTTTATTTCATATATAAATTCATAAGTATTGTAGGGGGAAATCTAATATGATACGATCCGTAAGATACTGTTCAAAACTATTAAATTCTTGTAACAGTGATTAAACGCGCAAATTATAATCGGAGGATGGTGAACTGCTGCTTACATACACAGTTTTTTTTATTTTCTTTTACATATAATGATTACTATTTCTACAGGAGTTGACAGACGTTATGAAAAAATGATGATTTTTACGTGCATGATTGTAATTGTGATATTGGCAGGATGCGGTTCAAAATCGGGTGATAAAGCAGCGGGTCCTGCAACCATGAAGACGGAAGGGAAAATATATGAGCAGGATTTTGGATCAAAATTCGAATATTATAGAACAAATGCAGTAAACAAGGTTACCTCCAGGGTCGCAATTACGCTAAGTGCACCAGAGGTGGTAAAAGAAAGAACTGATGAAGAAGCTAAGAATAGCGATACAGATTATGTAAAAGTTTTTGTGAAGGCAGAGAATGTAGGAGATGGAAATTCAACGGATATGGCTATTCGTTGGTCAAGCTTTAAAGCTTACGATGCCAACGGTAAAGAGATATCTACGTTTAGTTATACAGAAGGGTATTTGGAAGACGAATTTGAGCCCGTAGAACTGCGTCCTGGCGGGAAAAATGAAGGATTTATGTATATCCCAATTTTAGAAGGAGAAATACCTGCCGAAATCATTTATTTTGATTCTACTCTTAAAGGGGCATATACGAATCAATTCGTTTTTAAATTATAGTACGCTGTTTCATATCCTTTTATTATTTCGTAACCCCAAACGCTCCGTCCTTGCGCTATAATGTATGAACATATGGAAATGTTTAGGATAAACAAAATGTGGTAAATACATGCTACAAGGAGGAGTAGATCTGTTATGAAGAAAATCATAAATTCCAAAAAAATACTGCTGGCAACCGCCATGGCCGCCGTCGTCGGGTTGGGCTCTATCGGAGCGGAGCAAGCGATATTACCGGGCCACCAGGTGAATGCCGCGCCTGCAAGCGTAAGCGATAAGGATGTTCCAACACCATTGAAAGCGTTGAGAAGCTTTTATAAGCCTGCCTTAAAAGGCCAATTCCCGGGAGCGGTGAGCGGACTCACGGTCGGTAAAAGCACCAGACAGGATGTCATCCAAAAGCTCGGAAAACCTTCGCAGCCGCGTAAAACGACAAGCTCGTTTGACGTTTATGGCGCGCATATGGGGAATCCCGGATATGCTATCTCTTACAATAAGTCAAACAAAATCCAGGAAATGCGCTACTACGGGACGAATGTGGAACGTCACACCAATATCGGGGGCATTACGATGAGATTGGTCAAGCAGAACTGGTACGCCCCTAACTCCGTGAGCAATTTTAAGAACGGAAAAAAAACACAAACCAAGCTAACCTATAACCGCGGTGAGTATAAAATTGAATTCATCTTCAATAGCAGTACCGATCTGGATCACATCAACCTGTTGAAAAGATAATACCGAGTATAGTACCCAGTGCTTTTTGGTGCTGGGTTTCTTGTTTTTAGAGAGTTTTAGAACCAGGTAAACTAGAAATTTCGAAAAATATCCCCAATCCCCTCCGTGCAGCTCCATCAAGATATGTTACTCTAATGCCATCCCCGGCAGGGGAGATAAAATGAGTTTGGAGGTTATCAAAATGGCAGAAACGCAGGATATTTTGGAGTGGACGCTGATAGCGGAGTGCCCCATTCCGCAAGATGTGACCCCACTGCTTGTTCCCGGGGAAGTGCCGGTCGCGGCTTACAAAACTCTTCGAGACAGTGCAATCTTCACCAATAAACGATTGATCGTCAGGGATGCGCAAGGCATTACGGGGAGAAAAGTAGAGATTTACTCTTTACCTTACTCGTCCATCAACATGTGGTCTACAGAGAACGCAGGAAGACTTTTGGATACGAGCGCAGAAGTTGAAATGTGGACGCGTGCAGGTCAAATTAAAGTTAAACTGCAAAGAGGGGTCGATATCCGAAAGTTTGATATGCTGATTGCCAATGCACTTTTGAGGGATTGAGCCCAAATCTTAATACGGCGAATTGAAATTTTGCGTAATGACAGTTCGCC
Source organism: Paenibacillus dakarensis (assembly GCF_001373415.1). GTDB lineage: Bacteria > Bacillota > Bacilli > Paenibacillales > Paenibacillaceae > Paenibacillus_AQ > Paenibacillus_AQ dakarensis. Next base: position 128,818 of record NZ_CDSE01000007.1, read on the forward strand.
TCATCCAAGAACCCGCTCATTGAGCGGGTTCCTTACATTTGAACTTGAAATGATTTTTCAATCAAAACCTAACGTTTGTTGACTATAGTATCAAGAGTTTCTCGTCTAGATAAAAGCATTTTAATTACATTAAGATAAATGTATAAAGAACAAGAGTGCGAACGCGTTGGCGTAAGCAGGTAGCGGAGCTGACAAATTTGGACTGCCGACGATCGTATGGTACATACTTTTTTGTTTTTACCGATGTTATATAACCCTGCCTTGAATGGCCAATTCCCCGGGTCGGTGAGAGAGCTCAGCTTGTAAAAGAACCAACTTGCCTGTATTCCCATTTTTCCATGCCCGAGCTATCGATCCAGAAATGACACAAGCAACACCGGAACGAGCCACATTGATTATTGTCTTGTTATGAAGGAGTCCCTAGACAATCGATATTAGAACCATTTGAACTTGATCCTAAAAGGCAGTTCTTACCGAAGTGCACTGCACCTCATGAATCATGCTGGTGAAAATGAGCCGTGCTGGCTTAAAAAGCTAGCGGAGTAACAGGTGCTGGCATTGAGGTTTTCATATTGTATTGAAACAAGGTCTTATGAGTTGTTAGCTTCATGTTTAGTAGATAGTTTTATTAACATCTTTTCTAGCTAATTATAACGTTTCACGTACTGGTTAATTGTAAAAGTATATAAATTTCACAACCGTTTGTACCAATCAATATAATTATTTCATTTTGGATTCTTTTTTAGTTAAATACCTAGTTGATGCATATCTAAGAGTCTAAGTAACTAGTTCTAAAGTTCCATACCGCCTAGAAATTTAATCCTTATTAGGTATAATAGTACATAGATAAATGATGGATTTGAAATAATAAATATACATTTTCAAGAAAATTAATTAATGGAAAAGGGGAGATTGTGTTGGCGAGAAGAAGTGGTCTTATAGCTACAATTGCGAGAGAAGCCGCAAGGCAGGCAAGAATAAATGAGTCGGAGAGAAAACGATATGAACGTGAACAAATTAGAATTGCAAAAGAGCTGCAAAGACAACAGATTCAGAATGAAAAGGAAGCCAAATTACGTTATATAGAAAGCAGATTAGAGGAAACAGATGATTTGAATAATGAACTCGCTGAGAAATTAGAGGGATTATACGGTATATTAGATCACACCTTACAGGTGGATGATATGGTTTCATTTTCTTCATTGAAAATTAATGAAAAGTTTAAAGATTTTAATGTACCTATTAATATTTCTAATCCGTTAGCTAGACCCCAGTTAGATGATTATATCAGTAAGATAAAGCCACCAAATCTTTTTACAAAGTTAATACCTGGCTCGGAAAAGAAATATCAAAGAGATCTTAAAGAAGCAAAACAACAATTTGAGACTGATTTTGTTCTGTACGAAGAAAAAGAAAATGAAAGATTAGTTATATTGGACAAGTTAAAGGCAGAATATGATCATGAAAAGTCTATGTTTGAGTTAAAAGTTAGAGATAGAAATCTAGAGATTGATGAATTTGAGGAGAGTTATCGAAAAGGTGAAAGTGAAGCAGTTATAGCATATAACACCATGGTGCTTGAACGTTCTGAATATCCAACCGGATTCCCTCAAATTTTCCGACTAGCATATATACCAGATTCAAGAGAATTAGTAATTGATTACGAACTTCCAAATAAAGATATTGTGCCAACAGTAATGGAATATAAGTATGTAAAGACAAAAGATGAGATAAGTGAAAAGTCTAGAAAAATTCAAGATATTAAGAATATTTATTCAGACGTTGTAGCGGGTTTAACTCTTCGAACCATTCACGAGGTATTAGAGGCTGATCAGGGAAATGTTATTGATGTTGTAGTTTTAAGTGCTTATGTGCATTCGATAGATCCTGCTACGGGAAAAGATATCACTCCATACCTCATTTCAATTCGTGTTACGAAGGAAAAATTTGAGGAACTTGACTTGAATCGTGTGGAAAAATCAGTATGTTTGCGAAACCTAGGAGCTCAGGTGTCCCCTCGACCTGCTGAACTACAAGCTGTAAAACCAGTTGTGGAGTTTGATATGGTTGATAAACGCTTTGTTGATCATGAAGATATGCTCGGAACATTGCAAGATCTCCCCAATTTAATGGAGCTGACTCCATATGAGTTTGAAATGTTAGTTACAGATTTATTCGCGAGAATGGGATTAGATGCAAAATTAACTCGTTCATCAAAAGATGGTGGTGTTGATTGTGTTGCCTTCGATACCAGACCTATTGTAGGTGGTAAAGTAGTAATACAGGCAAAACGTTATAAAAACACTGTAGGTGTTTCAGCTGTAAGGGATTTGTATGGGACAATGTTAAATGAGGGTGCAAATAAAGGGATTTTAGTCACAACAAAAAGCTATGGTCCAGATGCCTACGATTTTGCAAAGGATAAGCCTATTGAGTTGATAGATGGTGGAGGGTTGCTCTACCTATTGGAACAGAATGGAATTAGAGCGAGGATTCTTTTTGAATAATCAATTATGAAGAGAACCTAAACAATACGAAAACCCGCTCAATTGGCGGGTTTTCGCATTATTAATGGGACGAAGTTAAAACATACAGCCCTAGCTTCGTTTAATTGTGAATTGCCTCTTCATGATTCGCTCGCCTCCATACATACCATCAAAAAATCGACCTTGATTAAACTAAAAAAAGAAGGGGCTATTAAAAACATTCTTGACTAGTCAAAGAAGCGGGTGTACTATTGTGGTATCGATTTCATAAAGTAATGTAATCTCAACTTAAGTGACAAAGTGAGGTGAATTATTATAGCGAACATATCAGATGTAGCGAAATTGGCTGGTCTTTCGGTCAGCACGGTTTCTAGAGTCATCAATAATCACAAATATGTGTCTGAAGATAAACGAGAGGCTATTCTGAAGGCTATGAAGGAGCTGAATTATCAGCCCAGCACGGCTGCTCGCCAATTAAGAGGTCAAAGCTCCCAGATTATCGGTATTATTGTACCGCGTATAACCAATCCCTTCTTCTCCTACTTGGTGGATGAGATTCAACGGATTGCTTATCAAAACGATTTTCAGATAATGATCTTCCAGAGCAACGAGGATAAAGCGAAGGAAGCATCCTTTCTGGAATTGCTTGTGAAGAAGCAGATTGATGGAATCATTATGTGTGCCATTGAGAATGATCAGGATTTTGTGGAATCGTTTACGAGGTATGGACCGATCATTCTTTGTAATGAGAGCTTTGAGAGCAGCAGTATTCCAACGATTATATTGGACCAGATGAATGGTGCGTATATGGGGATTAAATACCTGCTGGATAAAGGCTGCCGCAAGATTGCGTATTGCACGGGCGGACTATTCGATGAGAATGGCAAAGACAAGAGCAGAAATTCAGGCTTTCATAAAGCGATTACAGAATACGGGCTGAAGGTTAACCCGGAATGGATTTTTGTTGATCAGCATACGATCGATGACGGGAAGCAGATAGCCCGAAAGATCAGTGAAATGGGCGAGCATCGGCCGGATGCCGTGTTTACTGGAAGTGATGAAGTAGCTGCTGGCCTCATTGTTGAAGCGAAGAGGCTGGGAATTGCGATCCCGGAGGAGCTCTCCGTTATGGGGTTCGACGATCAGCCCTTGGCAGAATTAACGACGCCGGCGATCACCACCGTTAAACAGCCCATTCAGGAGCTTGGAAGGGAAACGGTTAACCTTATGCTTAGCATTTTGCAATCATCTAGATATGAGCCTGATAGAGAGAAATTGAAGATGACATTGGTTATTAGAGAATCTGCGTGAGCGAGAGTCCTTCATGAAAAGAATACATCGAGCAAGCAGATTCTTTTTTTTCTTCCCTGTGGTATCGATTTCAGATAACGTTTTCAAACATGCAATTTGTTACCCGCATCCTATGATGAACAAACAATTGGAGGTTATTGAAATGAAGAAGAGCTGGAAGACTGTTTTGGCTGGAGTATTAACGGCTGCCCTTATCCTGCCTGGTTGCGGCAGTGCAGGAGGCGCCAGCAGCGGAAAAACCGATGTAAGCATGTTGATTGGTAAGGAAGAGATTGCAAAGGAACTGGATGAGACGGTTGCAAAGTACAATAGCTCTCAGGACAAATATAATGTGAAGATCATTCCGCTTGCTGGTCAGAATGCGACTGAAAAGCTGACTTCATTGTATGCCTCTAAGAACGCGCCGGTTCTCATCAATGCAGGTGTGTATAAGGAATTGGAAGCATGGAAGGATAAATTCCTGGATCTGTCGGATATGCCGCTCGTTCAAGGGATCGATGAGCAATATTTAGACGCAGGTAAGGTGGACGGTAAGCTGATCGGTATTCCGACTACCATTGAAGCCTTTGGATTCCTCTACAATAAAGATGTGCTGGATGAGGCGGTGAAGGGTGACTTTAACCCGGAAACCATTCAAAGCCGCGCAGACCTGGAAGAGCTGATGAAACAGATTGAAGCGACTGGCAAAAAAGCACTCGAAATATCGCCAATGGACTGGTCCCTGGGCGCTCACTTCTCTAATGTGATGTTCACAAACCAATCGGATGATACGGCAGCGCGTCATGAATTCTTAAAGCAGCTGCAGGAAGGAAAGGTTGATCTTGCTAATAACCAGACCTTCAAGGATTGGGTAGCTACATTCGATCTGATGAAAGAGCATAACACAGCTAAGGCAGCTCCGCTATCTGCAGATTATGATTCAGCAACCCTGCAATTTGCTAATGGAGATATCGGTCTATGGTTCATGGGTAACTGGGCTTATCCGCAGATTAAAGAAGCGAATCCGGATGCCAATATCGGAGTTATGCCAGTCCCAATCAAAGAGGAAGCTGGAGCATACGGTAACACACAAATATCCATTGGTGTACCACAAACCTGGACCATTGATGCAACACAATCAACGAAAGAACAGCAGGATGGCGCTAAAGACTTCTTGAACTGGATGTATGAAGATGAGGTTGGCCAGGATTACTATGTGAACAAGTTAGGCTTCATCCCAATCTCCAAGAATAATAAGATCGAGCCAAATGATGAATTGTCAAAATCCGTATTGAGCTATTTGCAAGCAGAGAAGAATCTGGAATGGATGAATGCATTCTATCCACCGACTGGTTTCCCGGCGATGGGTGCAAGCCTGCAAAAATATCTGGATGACAAGATCGATATGACAGGCCTCGCTGCAGAGTTTGTTGATTACTGGAAGACAAGCGCTAAATAGCGCTTGTCTTCTCCCAAAAGGGGAGGGGAATTATGTATTCCGAGAAAGGGTTCATAAATAAATTTAAGGTATTCGCCTTATTCGGTGCAGTACCACTGTTTGTCTTCTTGAGTGTGGTCATCGTTCCTTTTTTACTCGGGATCTTCATGACCATAACAAACTCTACAGGTACGGATATTTCTACAGAGTTTGTAGGATTGCAGAATTACATGGCTGCTTTTAAGGATCAGAAATTTTGGGAGTCTATGAGCCTGACTTTTCAATATACATTCTGGTCATTGATTATTACGAATGTCGTAGCTTTCCTTCTGGCTTTATTAGTAACCAGCGGAATGAAAGGTCAGAATTTCTTCCGAATGGGCTTCTTCACCCCCAATCTGATCGGTGGGGTTATCCTCGGCTTTATCTGGCAGTTTGTGTTTAGCCGCATTCTTGTCTACGTGGGGACATCGATGGAAATCGGGATCTTCAGCGGCTCATGGCTTTCTGATCCAAGCACAGCGTTATGGGCGTTAATCATTGTAGGCGTGTGGCAAAATTCGGGATATATGATGCTTCTCTATATCGCAGGTTTGACAGGCATTCCAAAGTCATTGATAGAAGCTGCTTCATTGGATGGCGCGAGCTACTGGCGTACGCTGACAAGAATCAGAATTCCAATGATGATTCCTTCATTCACGATCAGTATCTTCCTGACCCTGCAGCGCAGCTTTATGGTCTATGATACGAACCTTTCATTAACCAAGGGCGGACCGTATCGTTCAACAGAAATGATCTCTATGCACGTCTATAATGAGGCATTTCTGTATCAAAATTACGGTACAGGACAAGCCAAAGCAATTATTCTCTTCCTTGTGGTTGCCGCAATCGCTGTAACTCAAGTCGTAATTATGAAGAGGAAAGAGGTGGAAGCATAATGAACTCCCGTTCGGGTAAGAAGGCAAGCAAAATATTGGCTGGCGGCGTTTCTATACTTCTGTTTATTTTATATATCTTTCCTTTTCTATTAATACTGATCAACTCTTTTAAGACTAGGCTTGAAGTTGTAGCGAATCCGCTGTCTCTCCCTAAGTCATTGGATTTCAGTAACTATATTAATGCATTTCAGACGATGAATTACGGAAGAACGGTGATGAATTCCCTGTTCATTACAGTGCTGTCCGTGCTGGTCATCCTGATCTTTGCATCGATGCTGGGTTATTTCCTGGTTCGTTGGGATTGGAAAATGAATAAGATCATTTTTATGCTCATCGTCGCTTCCATGATTATTCCGTTTCAATCTGTCATGATTCCGTTCGTAACTATTTACGGTAATCTCAATCTGCTGAACAGCCAAGGGATGCTCATTTATTTTTACCTGGGATTCGGTATAAGTATGGCCACATTTATGTACCACGGGTTCATTAAGAATGTGCCAGTTGACTTGGAAGAAGCGGCAATTATCGATGGCGCAGGCAAAAATAGAGTGTTCTTTAAAGTCGTGCTGCCGATCTTAAAGCCAATTACAGCAACGATTGCGATCCTGGATGTATTGTGGATCTGGAACGACTTCCTGCTCCCGTCATTAGTACTTGTGGATGACAATGTTCGTACATTGCCGTTATCAACATTCTACTTCTTCGGGAAATATACTTCGAATTACAGCGTAGCTATGGCGGCACTTGTGCTCGTATTGCTTCCAATTTTGTTTTTCTACTTTATTATGCAGAAAAGAATTATTGCAGGTGTGGTCGAAGGTGCGGTCAAATAAACACGATTTTGAGCAGTGTACTCACATATCATCGTAACTGCTTTTTCAAAATGTAAGGAGAATACGCAGCATGAATAGAGAATGGTGGAAAGAAGCTGTCGTCTATCAAATATATCCGAAGAGCTTTCAGGATGCAGACGGCGATGGAATGGGTGATATACGAGGCATCATTCAGCGTTTGCCTTACCTGCAGCAGTTGGGGGTAACTGTCGTATGGATATGTCCTGTGTATAAATCACCAATGGATGATGGCGGTTATGATATATCCGATTACTATTCGGTAGATCCGATGTTCGGAAGTAATGAGGATTTAGATGAGTTAATTGTGCAAGCAGATGCCCTGGGCATCAAGATCATTATGGATCTGGTTATTAATCATACCTCAGATGAGCATGAATGGTTCCAGCAGGCACTGAAGGATCCGAACAGCAAATACCGCGACTATTACATTTTCCGGGAAGGTGTGGATGGTCAGCCGCCAAACAATTGGCGATCGTATTTTGGAAATTCCGCGTGGGAAAAGGTTGAGAATGAGGATAATATGTACTATCTTCATGCCTTTACCAAGAAGCAGCCTGACCTGAATTGGGAAAATGATGAGGTGCGTGAAGCACTATATGATATGGTTAACTATTGGCTCGATAAGGGAATTGGAGGCTTTCGAATCGATGCGATTCTCAATATCAAGAAGCGCATTGAAACCAAGCAATTTGAGCCGGATGGTGAAGACGGACTTGCCTTTATCGGTCACTGGATATTGAATCAGCCAGGCATTGAGGTGTGGTTGAAGGAGCTCAATGATAGAACCTTTAAACCTCACAACAGCATGACCGTAGCCGAGGCAAATGTGCCGGATGAGAGATTGTCCGAATATATTGGCAACGACGGATTCTTCTCTATGGTATTTGATTTTAGCTATACCGATATTGATGTTCCCATCACAGGCGAGTGGTTCAAGTTCAGCAACTGGACACTCAGCGACCTGAAAAAGCATATGTACCGGCACCAATTAGTATCTCAAGAGAAGGGCTGGGGCGCATTATATCTCGAGAATCACGATCAGCCGCGGTCCATCAATAAATACGTGCCTGAGCAGGACATTCATGATTACAGCAAAAAGATGCTGGCTACATTGTTCATGATGATGCAAGGAACACCGTTTATCTATCAAGGACAAGAAATCGGCATGACGAATACTCAGATGGACAGTATGGACGATTATGATGATATCGCTACCCATGACCAATATCAACGCGCTCTGCTCGCGGGACTAAGTGAAGATGAAGCATTTGCAGCGACGAATCGCCGCAGCCGGGACAATTCAAGAACGCCAATGCAGTGGGATACATCCAAGAATGCCGGTTTTTCTACTTCGGATAAGACATGGATGAAGGTCAACAGGAACTATGACCAAATTAACGTCGCTTCCCAGCAGCATGAAGCATCTGTGCTTCATTATTACAAACAGCTGATAGCCTTGCGCAGAGAGGGTAAATATTCCGAGACGATCGTTTACGGGGCATTTTTACCGGCAGAGACTGATCGAGAAGAGCTTTTTGTATATCAACGTGTGCTTGGTGACCGAAAGCTCCTTATTGTCATCAACTTCTCGAATCAGGACCGGAGTTATCCGGTTGATCGTGAATTTCATAACGTGGTTCTGTCCAACTACGCTGAGATCGGCCTGAATGCGCAGCATGAATTGAATCTGAAGCCTTATGCAAGTGTAATCTTGTCCAATGACTAAAGGAGACTTATCGAGATGACCATAAAAAATAAAGCAATGCTCATCACTTATGCGGATAGTATGGGCACCAACTTGAAAGATCTAGCCCATGTGCTGGACAAGCACCTGGACGGAGTTGTCGGCGGCGTTCATTTGCTGCCTTTTTATCCTTCCTCCGGAGACCGCGGATTTGCGCCAATGGATTACACCAAGGTTGAAGAAGCGTTTGGTACATGGGAAGATATTGAGCGGATCAGTGAAAAATACGATTTCATGATGGATTTCATGATCAATCATATCTCGCAGCAGTCCCCTTATTTTCAGGACTTTCTAGCCAAGAAGGATGAGTCCATGTACAAGGATATGTTTATCCGCTACAAGGACTTTTGGCCAGGAGGCGAACCAACGCAGGCTGATATCGATCTGATCTATAAACGCAAGCCGCGTGCTCCGTATGTGGAGGTAACGTTCGCAGACGGTTCATCTGAAAAGGTATGGTGTACGTTTGATGAGCAGCAAATCGATCTGGATGTAACGACAGAAACGACGCGCCGCTTTATTGAGGAGCAGCTGACCTTCTTGGCGAATAAAGGGGCAACCATTATCCGTCTCGATGCGTTTGCTTACGCGAATAAGAAGCTTGGTACGAATGACTTTTTTGTAGAGCCGGAAATCTGGGATATGCTGCAGTACTGCGAGGATATCGTGAAGAGGCACGGAGCAACGGTACTGCCTGAAATTCATGAGCATTATACGATTCAGCAGAAGATTGCCGCCAAAGACTACTACGTCTATGATTTTGCCCTGCCAATGCTTGTGCTGCATGCTCTATTCAGCGGAAAGGCTGAGCGCCTGGTTCATTGGATGGAAATCTGTCCTCGGAAGCAATATACAACACTGGATACCCATGATGGGATTGGCGTTGTGGATGTGAAGGACCTGCTGACCGATGAAGAGATTGAGATGACGCGTGAATCGCTGTACAGCCAAGGGGCGAATGTAAAGAAGATTTACAGCTCGGAAGCCTATAACAATCTCGATATTTATCAGATCAATTGTACTTACTACAGTGCCCTTGGCAATGACAATGAGGCATACTTGCTGGCTCGTGCTCTGCAGTGCTTTGCACCTGGCATTCCGCAGATTTATTATGTCGGTCTTTTGGCGGGACAAAATGATATTGAGCTGCTGGAACGCACGAAGGAAGGCCGCAATATTAACCGTCATTATTATAGCCTGGATGAGATTGAACAAGAGGTTCAGCGTCCGGTTGTCCGTGATCTGTTTGATCTTTTGCGGTTTAGAAACCGCTCTGCTGCTTTTGACGGGGAGTTCTCGGTCAATCAGCATGGAGAGGGTAGACTTGTGATCACATGGACGAATGGCGATACGGCAGCAGCGCTGAAGGCGGATCTCGCCTCGAAAAAATTTACAGTAACGGAGCAGATCGAAGGCCGTACTGAGCTCATCTTTGAGCAGTAAGTGATATATCCGTTGGTCTATGGTCAGACTCCGCGCCTTCATACATAAACCCGCTCATTGAGCGGGTTTTTCTTATTTTAATGATGCAAATATTTACGAATTCGATTGGTGCATCAGCTCTTTGATTTCAAGAAATTGTGCATTCGTTATTTGCTGAGATTGTTGAATGGCGTCCAGCTTATCCTCTATTTTTTTCAATTGGAGCTGCGTTTCTTTCTGGATTTTATCGGTCTCCATTTGTGTCTTGGAGTTATCCATGATGACTAAAATGGTTAGTCCTGCGCTCAACACCGTCAATCCTCTGGCGATTTGATCTAAATCGGGCTGGTTCATGGCAATCAGGCAATCGGCAAATCCGGCTCCGATAAGTAGACCACCAATTGTGACAATCCCGGTCCTTTTCCATTTATCTAAGATAATTTTCAATGGCTGCTTCATCTAAAGATCTCCTTCAGTTAGGTAATATAGTAAAAGTGAATACGAACCTATATTTAATAAAACACAAATTATGGAATAGTTAAAGGAGATACGTAGAAGATTATGGGGTGATCTTCGGAGAGAGGTTTATCGGTTCGGAGGTTAAAGATTTCATAAAAGGAACTTCTTTTTGTGAATGGATAATGTTGACAACATATGGATCCTCGCTAATAATGAACGCATCATACTTTGCAGAGCTGAAACATAAGCTGATGTACAAGCATACAGTCCGGATTCAATACAGACGAATGAGCTCCGTGTTCGAGAACATGAACCCCCAATTTCTGTGATGATTGTCCGTCCGTAAGAATGGGGGAGAGGTAATAATCTTGCGTTTTACCGATACCGAATGATTCCAAAAAGTTTTAAATATCGTATTTTATTATAATATCCGGCGCTTGCCTTGACCTCTCTTGCAGGAGAACGTTACTCTCTGACTAAAGAAATACTACTCGGGAAACATTCGCGTTTCTCCGATGCACTGGTCGGCAAGCGCGATGATCGTACAGCTTATTAATTTGCGAAGCGGAGTTGTCGAGCCATGAATATCTTACAGCACCTAACAAGCCGAAAATATTTGCTGCGGATCTTTTTCTATTTCAACTTATCTATGGCGGGATTGTTACTTGTAACAGCCATTTCTTTTTACGTGTATTCCCAGCAGATGATCTTGCAAACGCAGAAAGAAGCCAATCAGAAGGTACTCTCGCAAATCAAACAAAATATTAATTATATTAATGATATCGTGGAGAACATTGGCATCATGGCGAGCCTGGATCCCAATGTCATCTATTTGATGAATGCCGCTAATCCCGACCCATTTATGAAATTTCAGACCCACCGCAAGCTGGATACGCTTGCCGATTCTACCACCTTCGTGGATTCCATCTTTGTGTTCAGCGGCGTAACTGATACATTTTACACCGCAGGATCAGGAACTTGGACGCGCACACATTTGAAAGCGCTTCAGGATAGACTGATGAAGCAGCTGGAATCGAGGGGGACGGACTCCTTCGCACAATTAATTCCTATTAAACTGGATGAAAGACAGCCCAATGTCGACCTCTTCTCGTTCCTCATTACCAAGAATCATCCTTCGAACGGCGAGCTGCCCAATACGGTTATCGTAAATATAAGACCGCAATGGATTTTTGAAAATATTATGAATCTGAACAATATGTCGGGCAGCAGCGACGGCACGGTGCTCGTGGACCAGCATGGGGAGATTCTGCAAACGGAGGGGATGTCCTCGCCGCCGTCGGAATCTGTACAGCATTATTTGGCCAGCTCAAACCTGTCGGCAGAAATACCGTCCGAGGTCTTCTCGATCAGGAAGATCAACGGGGACAAATATGTGATCTCGGAAACCGGCGTTGGGGTGAGCCAGTGGAAGGTTATGAACATTCTTCCCTACGAGAAAGTGATGGGCCGGGCAGATACACTGCTTGATATTACGCTGCTATTCACTTTTATCTTCCTGATGGCAAGCTTTATTCTATCTCTTGTCATTACAAATCGATTATATCAGCCGATTGGCAATCTGTTCGACTTGTTCAAACGAAACGGCATGCATTCCCCTCATTCCCATCCGCCAAATAAGGATGAGGTGAGTTTCATGTCTGATGTATACAGACTGACGCTGGATAAGCTCCAGCAGGTGAATCAGGAGGAGCGTCGGAACCATCAGATCATCGGCGACTACTACCTCCGTCGCTGGGTAACCGACAGCCGTTCGATGACTTTGGAGGAACTGGATTACTGCGCCGAGGCTAGTCCCGAGCTGTTCGCAGATGGAAAGGAGCAGTCCTGGCAATTGGTCGTCATTCTGCTCGATCAGGCACCGCTGGACGGCACATCCAAAGAACATGCTTCGCAAGAGAAATTATACCGGTTCGCTGCATGCAACATTATAGAAGAAACAGTCGGCCTGTCATTCTCTAATCGGGTTGTCGATATGAATAACGAATATATCGTCGTCATCGTTGGTGTACAGGCTGACGGGGTCGATCTTGCTGCCTTGTCCCGCCTTCTGAAGGATGCCCAGCAGACGTATAGGAAATTTTACCGCAAACGGAGCTTCTCTGCGGCTATTAGTCATACAGTAACCCATTGTAGGGAGTTGACAGCAACCTACGAACGAACGGTGCAGCAATCCATGTACCGACTGGCTTATGGCTTAGGAGCGGTCATCACACCGGAAATGGTCAAAGAGAATAACAGCCGCCATGACTTTATGATCCCGGCAGAGCTGGAGAAAAGACTCCTGGAGGGCATTAAAACCAGGGATGAGGACGCCGTACAAGCCGCTCTGGCACGGATCTTCGAGCTAATCGCCTCTATTCATTACGATTACATGACCTATGCGGTCATTCAGGTCATTCTATTAATTAAGCAGGTGCTGCGTGAACCGCCTTTCACCTCGTATGCCAATTCGGTCGAGCTGCAAAATATTAATCAAAAAGTGCTCAAGGCTGAAACGTTAGCGGACATGAGAGAGATCATCGAACATTTCCTGCGGCAAATCTATACAGAAGACCAGTCTCCAATGAAAGAAGACAGAAACAAAATGATCGTTGATACGATTAAGGAGTTTATTGAAAACAACTACTCGGACCTCAACTTGAGCCTGCAATCGATCGCAGCCTTCCTAAAAATGTCCCCAGCCTATGTCGGTAGAATCTTCAAACAATACGAGCAGAAATCGGTCGGCGACTACTTAAATGAATACAGGCTTGAGAAAGCTTGCGAATTGCTCGTTGGCAGCGCCTATAACATTAAGGAAATCGCCGATTACCTGGGATTCAACAATTCGAGTTATTTCATTACCTTATTTAAGAAGAAATACGGGGTAACGCCCAAAGAACATCGCCTGAACGTGACGCTTGGCAAATAATTTAGGGCCTCCAATAACATGTTATTGGGATGATTATCAAAAAACAAAACGAAAGTCCGGATATTTCATTGATTTTAGGATTCCGGCCCATGTGCTCCTTTGTCACAATAAAACCGCAGGACCATTACGTAGTAGCGAAAGGGTGAATGCGGTGGCAAAGAAGAAGTTTTTATCCGCTTGGCTGATTGTGTGCATGCTCGCCATGGGTATGCCGTACACAAGCGCGCTGGCGGAACAGGGATCGGAGCTGGCAGAACCAGCACCGGAAGCAGGGGAGGTTATTTATGTATCACCAAATGGAAGCGATTCCAACAATGGCTCGGCAGACGAACCGCTTCAGACGCTTGAAAGCGCCAGAGATGCGATCCGTCAGTTCAAAGCGGATGGCGGACTTCCTGATGGAGGCGTGACGGTTTACTTGAAGGAAGGCAGCTACGAACGGATGAAATCATTCGAATTGTCTGAAGAGGATTCAGGTACGGAGGATTCGCCAATCGTCTATCGTGCCTATCCGGGCGACACCGTCAGGCTGACGGGCGGCAAGCAGCTAGATAGCAACAGCTTCGTTCCGGTTACCGATTCGAACGTGCTGAATCGAATAATTGATGTCTCGGCGCGGGGTAAGGTGGTGGGGATCGATCTTAAGGCACTCGGCATCGAAGACTATGGTCAAATGAGCCGCCACGGTTATTGGAAGGCGAACGACCTCAGCTTGACCCCTCCTATGGAGCTGTATATCGGCGGGCAGGGCATGACGCTGGCCCGCTGGCCCAATGTCGGCACCGTGCAAATGAATGATATTGTGGAGCCGGGGCCGACGGTAAATGATCCGGACCTGCATCAGCGTGGAGGAACATTCAGCTATAAGTACGATCGCCCAAGATTTTGGACGGAGGCTGACGATATATGGCTGGACGGCATTTTCGGCTATAGCTGGGAGTGGTCCTACAACAAGGTAGCCGCGATCGATACGGAGAAAAAAACAATTACACTGCAATATGGAGAAATGTCGGGTATTTTTAAAAACTGGTATCCGGACTTCCATTTTGCCCAGAACCTGCTTGAGGAGCTTGATGCCCCAGGCGAATATTATATCGACCGCGCAAGCGGGATGATGTACATGATTCCGAATGCCGCGTTCCTCAGCGGGCAAGGCGAAGCAACGGTAACGATGCTCAAGGAGCCGATGATTCGCACGGTAGGCGCCTCCCATATCCGCTTCGAGGATATCGTGATGGAATACGGTCGCGACATGGCTGCGATTATTCTCGGCGGCAGCGATATCGTCATCGAGCATGCCGAAATCCGGAACTTCACGAACGGAGGCGTACTCATCAATGCACCCGGACGTTACAATTACGATGGAGTTGAAGACGAACTCAACGGGCAGAATCACGCTGTCATCTCCTCTCATCTTCAACATATCGGCGGAACGGGCGTTACGCTGAACGGCGGAGACAAGGAGACGCTCGAACACGGAAACAATAAGGTGGAAAACTCGCATATCCACGATTTTGCCTATTACCACAAGGCTTATAATCCTGGGGTGTTGTTTTCCGGCGTTGGCAATCAGGCCATAGGCAACGAAATTCACGACGCGCCTCACCCCGGCATCATCGTATATGGTAACGACCACCTGATCGAATACAACAACATCTATGATATATGTAAAGATTTTCAGGATTTAGGCGCCATCTATATGAATGCAGGTATGGTGCCCCACGAAAGAGGAACGATCGTACGGCGCAACTACTTCCACCACACCGGAGAAGACAAACACGGCGTGGAGGGCATCTACCCGGATAACATGACGATGGGTATGACGATCGAGGAGAATATTTTCTACAAGATGGGCAACAGCGCAATCAAAAGCGGCTCAGGCTCCTACATCCATGCGAGCAACAATATTTTCGTAGACACATTTGTCCCATTCGACAACTATGAAATGTTCATGAGCAAAGAGCCCGGCAACCGCGTGGATCGCGACTATATGCCGGCTTGGCGGGAACTCTTCAAGAAGTACAACGACTTCGTAGGCACGCCTTATGCCGAGAAGTATCCCGAGCTTCTGACGTTTTTCGAAGAGGACCGTTACTTCCCGACTACCAACACGTTCGAAAACAACGTCATTTACAATCCTGGGCTAACCCGCTCTGACCAAACGAACGAGCACGGCGCCAGGGACGTTAACAACCTGCTTAATTATAAGGACAACTGGATCGCAAGTGAGGACCCGGGTTTTGTCAGCCTTGCGAATGAAGACTTCAGTCTTACCGCCGATGCGGCCGTATTCGAACACATTAAAGGATTCAATCCCATCCCGTTCGAAGACATCGGTACACAAGGCAAAGTAGGCTTGTCCCATGCGCCAGACTCCATCGAAGCTTCGGGTGTCTATTTGCCCGACGACATGACGATGTCGATTGGCAAAATGGTATCGGTCGCAGCCGAAGTAGTACCTTGGAATGCGACGAACAACGGTGTCATATACAGCAGCAGCGATACGGCTGTAGCAACAATTGATGCGAAGGGCCAAGTGACCGCATTAACTGCCGGAGTGACAACGATAAGGGCCGTATCCAACCACAATGCGGACCTTTCGGACGAAATGCTCGTAACTGTAACCGAAGGCGAGGGCATTATGCATTTTACCGATTTTGAATCGGGAGGCAACGGATGGATGATCGATTCCAACCACAGTATTGTGGAGGATGAAGAAGGGAACCACTGGTATCGCATCGTGAATAAAGCGAATTCGCAGCATCCAAGACAATTCGCCGATTATGAGCTGGAATACCGCTTGAAGACACCAGAGACCATACCGGAAGGGGCAACCCTGCTCATGTATGATCGCAACGGTGATAAAGGAGGCGGATACGTTCGGTATAAACAGTCGGAAGAAGGCTCATCATGGATTATTTATAACTCGCAGTGGCAGGCGCTAGAAGAAGCTGCGGTGAGCGAAAGCGATGAACTGCAGCCTGACACCGTTTATACGATCCGGATGATTGTACAAGATGCGATGATCAGCGTCTTTGTTAACGATAAACTGGTGATTCAGGGCCGGAATGAGACGCACAACGCATCCGGTAGGGTCGGATTTTACGTAGAAAACTTCGACTATCTCGAATTTGACGACATTACCTTCTCCGTCGTGAGAATACCGATCACGGGCATAAAGCTGGAACAAGAGCAGTTAACGCTCCAAACGGGCGAACGCCAAACCTTGACGGCTCTGATTACACCCATCGAGGCAACTAACCAAAAGCTAGACTGGAGCTCCAGCAATCCTAAAGTAGTTGCTGTTACGGAGACCGGTACAGTAACAGCGATGGCACCGGGCTCGGCGGTTATTACGGCAGCTTCCGGGGACGACTCCTCCATATCGGCATCTGCGACCGTTACGGTAACCGAACAGTCGTATCCTGTAGTCCTGGCAGGCGCGCAGCTGAAGGACAAAGCCAGCTGGACCGCCTCCGATGCTGTATATGGCGGCGAGCAGAGCGTTAGAATGTTCGGAGACGGCGTATATGGATACGAAGCCGAGACGTTCGGCAGCGAACTGATCCGCTTCAAGGCGAAGTTTAGTGATTTCGGAACAGGCTGGTACGGATTCGCTGTTCGGTCCGATCGGACGGGAGATCCGACTTGGGTGAAAGCCAATAAAGGCTATCTCGTCGTTATTAAGGCGAATCAAATCGAACTTCAGAACTGGAAGCCGGGACAAACGATGATGCAAATCATTCCGAATTCCGTATTTCGCCCCGGTCAAGAGTATGATATCGAAATTGGCGCGGTACAGGTCGATAATGGCACGCGATTTATTCTCAAAGCGGATGGAAAACCTGTGTTGAACGTGCTGGATTCCGATCCGAATAATCCAATCGCGGCCAAAGGGTATTTGAACGTTTATCATTACACAGGTCCGAATAATGGTTTCGAGTTGAAGCCGATCGACAAATCGAATCCAAATCCAAATCCAAATCCAAATCCAAATCCAAATCCAAATCCAAATCCAAATCCAAATCCGATTCCAACTCCAACTCCAACTCCGAATCCGGGATCACCGGGCACCGGACCTATCTCTGGTGGAGGCGGGAACCAGAAGGATGATCTGGTCGTTGTTAAAGACGGCGATTTGACGGGAGGAAGTCAGGACAAACCGATAACGATCGGGCTAGATAAGGATAAGAACGGGGTTCTGCTGACACCGGGTATTATCGGCAAACTGGCAAAGCCGCTTGCAGTGCAAGCTGGCAAAGCAAAGCTTACCTTCTCTCCTTCCATGCTGCGGACGATAGCGGACGCGCAGAAGGAAGGTGTTGAATTGATTATCAAAGCGGTACCGGTATCCGATGATCATGCCGTCTCTCTTCCGCAAGCGGGTGGGAATGCCGCCTCATACCGACTCGTGGGCGCTCCCTATCGATTTGAACTGCTGATTAGAAGCGGCGGCACGGAGACTGTATATGCTTCGAACTTCCCGGAGCCCGTTCAAGTTTCTTTCTCGGTTGATTCGTTCAACGGCAATGGGAACTTGCTTGGGGTATATCACGATGCCGGTTCGGGCAACTGGGAATACGTAGGCGGCGAGTTCGTGGAGGCCAGCCGTACAATTTCAGCGGAGCTCAGACGCTTCAGCTCCTACGCCGTTATGGAATATAAAGCTGCATTCACAGATATTCCGGCCGGGCATTGGGCGCTAAAGGCGATTCAGACGCTCGCCGCCAAACATATCGTAAGCGGCAAATCGACAGATCGCTTTGATCCGGGCGGCGAGACGACACGCGCGGAGTTTGCAGCGATGCTCGCGAGGACGCTTAAGCTCCCGAAGGCGCAATTGAAATCGCCGTTCCAGGATGTAAAGCCAAGTGATTGGCATTCGGATGTGGTGGCGGCTGCTTACGAAGCGGGAATCATTTCGGGACGTTCGGAGCAGCGTTTTGCACCGGATGATCGGATTTCCCGCCAGGAAATGGCTATGATGCTCATGCGCGCTTACCATTATGCCGAAGGCCCTGTAGAAGCACGAGATGCTGCAAGCCGTCCGAAAGATCTGAACCAAGCATCGGAATGGGCCCGTCTGTCCATTGAGGAAGTAATGAAAGTTGGAATTATGAAGGGTTATCCGGATGGGGCATTCCAACCAAGCTTGTTTACGAGCCGGGGCGAAACAGCTCAAGCTATTTATAACTTGCTGAGCCTCTTGTAACTTTCAGTTTTTAGCCATTTTATCGCGATTTTTATATCCGATTTAATATTTTGTCAGCATTTTAAGATTTTTTTTGCACCTCCCTTATGCCATGATTTGGAGCAAGGCCGATTAAGGCATACATGGATAAGGGAGGTGAACTGAAATGAAGAAACGCCGATTCCGATTTACCAAGGGAGACCGAGAGCTGAGCCTGCTCGCGCTTCCGTCGATCATTTACATATTCGTATTCAGTTATTTAACAATGTTCGGCGTCATCATCGCCTTCAAGGATTACCGGTATGATAAAGGGATTTTGGGAAGCGAATGGGTAGGGCTCAGCAACTTTAAATTTTTCTTCATTTCCGAGAAAGCGTTTATCGTCACACGCAACACGATTATGTACAGTTTATGGTTTTGGGTCATCACAACGTTGTCTGCACTGCTCATCGCGATCCTGCTGAACGAAATATCGCGAAAGTGGAGCAAATACTATCAAACCATTATGTTTTTGCCCACCTTCGTATCTTGGGTTGTCGTGATGTTTCTTGCGCAGATTTTTCTAAACCATAATTACGGTTTTCTTAACCGTTTTTTCGAAACGATAGGCCTGGAACGCATTTCTTGGTACCTGGAGCCCGTTTATTGGCCAATTATTCTAACGATCGCTCATCTCTGGAAAGGGATAGGCTTCTCCGCGCTGGTCTATTATGCAGGTATTGTAGCCATTGATCCTTCCTACTATGAAGCCGCTCGCATGGATGGTGCAACCCGTTTTCAGATGGCCCGGAAAATAACGATACCGATGCTGTCGCCACTTATTATTATCTTAATGATTATGGCGATCGGCAACATGTTCCGCGGAGATTTCGGACTTCACTATTTTGTTTCGAATAATGCGCCGTTATTGTACAATACCACGGATATTATCGATACATTCGTCTATCGCGCACTCAGCGTTAGCGGGGATATGTCGATGGCCACGGCTGTCGGATTCTACCAATCGTTTGTTGGTCTGCTGCTCGTTGTTGGCGCCAATTACACCGTTCGAAAAATTAGCGAAGAGAACTCTTTATGGTAGGAGAACAGCCGATGGAAAACTACGCAATGCATCGAAACAAAATCTTAGACGGTCTCTTGAACTTATTTTTTATAGTGCTGTCTATTCTGATTATCGCTCCTTTCGTCCTGATCATCTCCGTCTCATTAACAGATGAAAGCACCCTTACGACGTACGGCTACACATTCTTCCCTAAGCAAATAAGCTCGCTTGCCTACGAGTTTTTGTTCCAAACGCCGCTCGTTCTGATACGTGCTTACAGTAATACTTTTTTTATTACCGTTGTCGGGACGCTGCTTAGCATTCTGATGACCAGTATTATCGGTTATGCCATATCAAGAAGGGATTATTCGCTCCGGTCTCCGCTCACCGTCTTTGTGTTTATCCCGATGATGTTCTCGGGAGGTCTGGTACCTTTCTATATCCTCATGACACAATATTTGCATATGAAAAATTCGTTATGGGCGATCATCCTGCCCGGACTGATCTCACCTTTTTATATTCTTATTATGAAAGGGTTCATGAGCAAGGTCCCGTATGAAATTATCGAGTCGGCTAAAATGGACGGGGCAAGCGAATGGCGGATCTTCTTCCGCATCATCCTCCCGCTCTCTACACCCGCACTTGCAACGCTGAGTCTGTTTATTGCCTTCAACTACTGGAACGAATGGTTCAACGCACTGCTGTTCATCGACGATGACAAGCTGGTTCCGCTGCAGCTGCTGCTTGTGCGAATCATCAACACCCTCGATTTCCTGCGCAACAACAGCCAGTATATTCAAGGGCTCGGCATTGATCTGAGCCAATTTCCGAACGAATCCGTCCGGATGGCGCTAGTCGTGCTTGTTGCCGGTCCTATGATGTTTGTGTTTCCGTTCTTCCAGCGATATTTTGTGCAGGGGATGACGGTTGGTTCTTTGAAGGGCTAATGGACGATTATGAAATGATATTGGAGGGGTTCATATGAAAAGGATACAAATGACATTGCTTCTGCTGTTATGTTCAATCGTTATATTATCGGCTTGCGGTGGCGGAAATAGCGGGAATAGTTCGAACGGAAAGCAAGGAGAAACAGCGGCACCATCGAATAATGTGGGTTCAAAGGACAATGAGGGTTCAAAGGACAGCGACCTGCCTGAAGTAGAGCTGATCTGGTATTACGGCGTATCCCAAGTATCCCCTGATCAGCAGAAAATTGAAGACGAAGTGAATAAAATCATTAAGGAGAAAATCAATGCCACTGTTAAGCTCAAGCCGATCGACTTCGGCAGCTATACGACCAAGCTGAATACAGCAAGCGCGGCGGGCGAGAAATTCGACCTCGTCTGGACGGCCAACTGGGCGTTCAATTATGATGAAAATGTGAAAAAAGGCGCCTTTATTCCGCTCGATAAGCTGCTGGATGAATACGCGCCGGAAACAAAAAAAGCGATCCCGTCCTTCACTTGGGATGCAACCAAATATAAAGGTGAGATTTACGCCGTACCGAATTACCAAACGATCACTTCGCGTTATGGCGCGAGCATTCGGAAGGATTTGGCGGAGAAATACAATTTCGACACAAGTACGATCAAGAAAATCGGGGACTTGGAGCCGTTCCTCAAGCTGGTTAAGGAAAACGAGCCGGGGATTACGCCGCTCATGCTGACCGGTCCAGGCACCAAATTTGAGCCTTTCATGTACGGCTACGATGATAGCGGCGTCAAAATTGGCGACACCACTTTCAAGACAAACACCATGGAGGAAACCCCCGAGTACAAAAGTTTTGTCGATATGATGCACAGCTGGTTCAAGAAGGGATATATCAACGATGATGCTTCAACAGTGAAGCAGATCGATTCTGTCTATAACGGAAAATACGCCACAAGTATCGAGAGCGCTATGAAGCCTGGGTACGAAGCGGAGAAGAAATCGAACAACGGCGGTTACGACGTGATCGGTATTCCGTTCACGGAAGCAACAACTCGCCGCACCTCCAATATTACAACGTTGACGGCGGTTAGCCGGACCTCCGCAAATCCTGAACGGGCGGTTCAGCTCATCGAGCTGGTCAATAACGATCCGGAGCTGTACAACTTGTTGAGTTTCGGAATCGAAGGAACACATTACGAGAAATTAGACGACAAAACCGTCAGAGTAACAAAAGGCGGCGGATATGTTGCGCAGAACTGGGTATTCGGCAACGTGTTCAACGGTTACCTGGTCGAAGGACAGGCGCCGGACACATGGGAAGTAACGAAGAAGCTAAACGAGTCGGCCTTTGTCCAACCAACCTTCGGCTTCATGTTTGACGATTCGTCTGTCAAGGCGGAGTTTGCTAACGTTAATGCCCTGAAGGCAGAATACGAGCCGCTCCTGATGACCGGAACCGTCGATCCTGAAAAGTATTTGCCGGAATATCAGGAAAAGCTTAGAAAGGCGGGTTCAGATAAACTGCGAGAGGAGATGCAAAAGCAGCTGGATGCTTGGGTAGTGGAGAACGGAAAGAAGTAAGGGATTGACAGAACGGCAAAAACCCGACCTTTCGCGGTCGGGTTTTTCTTGTTTGGTGGAGATGATGTTTTCAAAAAACGAGCACGTGAGCTTATTGATTTGTATAGTAACTCGCCAACTTGGTTAAATAGGCTGAGGTTGCTGGTTCATTCACGGATAATGTTGACATACCCACAATCCTCGCTAATAATGAACATATCATACTTTGTAGCGCTTTCACCTTAGGAGGCAGCGAGCTTAATAAGGACCCCGAACGAGTGATTAAACGAAGATTAGAATATTGTAAATAAAGCAAACGGATGGCTGAGAGGTCGTCCGATTATTTTTGTCCTAACTGGGAGCGCTCACAACAAGTGAAGGGATGATATGATGATGAACAATCAAGAGCATCAAACGTACGATGTACAAGCATGGAGAGAGCATACCGTACTGAATTTTGCGGTAAGCGAGTATGTTCAGCATGCGGCTTGGGCACAAGCAAAAGGACTCATAGCTCCATCCAAGGTGTGGATTGGAACCTGGGATGATGTACAAGCATACAGCCCTAATACATTACAGGAGAATGAGCAGCTGCAGATGGAGGATAGTTCTTTTTCGGATGACTTTCTAATTTGTGAGCGTGAAGATCAGCTGATTCTTGCAGGTCGTTCAGAGCGTGCGGCCTTGTATGCGGTTTATCAATATGCGGCTGACCGATGGGGGATGCACTGGATTTATCTTGGTGAAGCAGAGCCTTCGATTTCATCACCGAAGTCTAATCGTGAAAGCTTTGAGCTGCATTCTCCTGTCATGGAGCGCAGAGGCTTCGTGTTCGAGAATATTTACGATTTGGAATACATCAAGTCCATGGTGGACTGGTTGGCCAAAAATAAATGCAACGAAATCTTCTTCACCTTTATGCTGTGGGATTCGATTGGCGAAGGGCTTGCCGAGGAGATTAAGCGCCGGGGAATAAATGTGACGTTAGGCGGCCACAGCATGAAATTTTTCTTGGAGAAAGCGGAGAATGATTCTGCAGATAAGCTCAGTGATCATCCTTATACAGCGAAGAAACAGCTGAATTATGAGGACCTATCCTGGCAGGACAAGCTAATCGATGACATTGTCTTGTATTGCCGCAGCGTTCCGAATCTCACAAGGCTTTCTCTATGGCCAGAGGATATCGCAGATCGTGGTGGAACAGGATTTCTTAGGCACTACATTTCCTTTACAGAAAGACTTCACGACCGGTTAGCAGCTGCTAATTTCCCTCTTGATGTGGAGCATATCGCTTACAATGCCGGTCTCACGTGGCATATGCTCGAACGTGATGAGCTGGATGCATCTAAGGAGATTGATACCCTATTCGCCTATTGGGGAAGAGATTACCGCTACCCATTCGACAACAAAGCTAACCAGAGTGATGAACGGGCAAGACAATCGCTCCTGGATTGGATTAGCACCGTCCATAAGAATGACCGGAGCCTTCACGTATTTGAGTATTACAGCGATCATTTCATGCTTACACCGTTATTTCCGATGCTGCCTACGCGAATTGCAGAGGATATCATTTATTATCGGGAACTAGGCGTAGACGGAATCACTAATCTGGTCGTCCCTTGCAGGAACATGGATCATTATCCATGGAAATGGAATCACGGCTTCAATAGCTATGTATTTTGCAGGTCATTATGGGGCGCTCCGATCGAGCAGATTCTAAACGATTATTTTGCCTACTATTCGGATCAGGAACGGCCTGTGGTGATGGCATTATTTAAGGCGATAGAAGAGATTGTTACAGAACTCACTTACTGGAATGTTGAATTATTCCCTGCCCGAGCGGTCGATCCGGAAATGGCACAAGCAACACCTGAACAAGCCGCATCGATTATTGCTTTGCTAAGAAAGATTCAATCCACAGTAAAGTCGCTGATAGAGCCATCCAGCCTTGATCCCCAAGGCGGGCCTTATCGAAGTGCGCTGCATCTCATGACTCATGCAGGCGAAATTGAGCAGCGCTGGCTTAAGAAGCTTGCGGAGTAGCAGTACGGAGATGGAGGCTTTCAGAAATATCATAAATATACTTTTTCATACATTAAACCCGCTCAATGAGCGGGTTTTTCTTAGGGCGTTGTGTTTTGGAGTTATCCATGATAACTAAAATGGTTAGTCCTGCACTCAAGGACCGTTAACCCTCTGGCGAGCTGATCCAAATCGGGTTGGTTCATGGCAATTTAGGCAATCAGTAAATCCGGCTCCTATAAGTAGACCACCGATCGTAACAGTTCCGGTCCTTTTTCATTTATCTGAGATCATTTTCAATGGTTGCTTCATCTAGAGAATTCCTTCAGTTCGGTAATTATAGTAAAAGTGAATAAGAATCTATATTTAATTAAACACAAATTCCGGAATAGTTAAAGGAGATAAGTAGAAGCTTATTGGGTGAACGTCGTAGGTTGTGTCCAATTACTGGTTGCGCCCACCTGCAAACCCCTCACTTATTAGAAGCAAAACGACCTGGGATTAACGTTCTGTTTGGTTGTGTTTTTTGTTGGCGCTTTCGCTATTCGTGAAACGCATCAGGACAACAGTGTTCTTCAAACTGGTGAATCGTTAATGTCCATGAATAAGAAAAAGCTCCGAAATTCGGAGCTTTAAACTATTTTTAATAAGGTTGACCAATTTTCCTTGAATCCCATTCTACCCATATCCACATCATCATACTTCTCAATTAATGCCTCTAGACGAGTGACCCAGGAATCCCAAAGAGAACGTTCCTTAATTAGATACTTCAAATTAAATATCTGTGTGAAAATGTGATGTTGCTGTAAGTCTAGCTGTTTATCTTTACGTAATATGGTTGGTTTTGTGATAATCAGACTATTAAACAATCTACTATGGTGTGCACAACGATTTCTGAGAATTTTCAAAACGTTAAGCCAATTTCTGAGTATGTTGCTGTGTAAGTTAAACTGGCTCGATATCTTTATTTGATCATTAGTATTTAGATTGCTATAAAGACCTACAAGATTAGAGAATGTGGCCATCTCTAAAGCCACCCAAACTGGAAAAATTCCATCTCGATTCTCACGATGATGTTTTACAAATAACTCATTTGATTTACTGAGTTCATTATCTAATATTTCTAATAAGCCAAGATGTTTTTCTTCGCTAACAAAGTTACTCGGTTCTCTATATCCCAAATCAGGATAGCCGTGGGCAATCATATAGGATAATTTTGTCCTAATGGAAATCTCAATGTGTTCGATAAGCTCCATTAACATCAACCTTAGGGCTTTATCGAACTCGTAATGTCGATAGATTTTTTCAAAAGTTGTACCTTCAACATATTTATTATCTTTTTTAAAGGTAAGATCATATCCAGTGAAACGGTAATAGCTGACTCTTGATAGTACCTCGATTGCTTTTTCCTCGTCTTCAATGATCAGTCCACGTTCTTAAAAAGAGAAATCATCTCTTGATGTGTAAGAGCTGGCTTTATTCCTATTGATGAAGTCATAAAAAAGCCCCTAATAAAAAATTGGCTCGCCCTAGGCGCCAGTCAGTTGGAACTGATTAGCGGGGCGAGAACTGTTACCATAATTTTACTACCGTTGTACACTTTAGTCAACATTTTGTTGACATCAAAAGCTCTTCCCATCACAAGTGATTGGATTACTATTTGTTGTGTTTTTTAGCCGATTGTTCTTTTAGGGGTTGTTGTGGAGAAGTGTTATGAGAGAGCACTGCGAAGAAGTACACGAGGCTACTTATAAAGGGTTATAATAAATATAGGAGAAACAATTTACAACTCTGGACCCTTCTCTGAAGCAGTATAAATTATTAAAAACAAAAATAACTCTTAAGGGGGGAGTAGTTTGAATAAGGAAATTATAAAGAGTTTTAAGTTTGTTATGAGTGATGAGACCCCAGTTTTCAATTCCTATGTTATGAGAAAAGCCCAAGGTGAGATGATGAATTTAGAATTACTTTCATTAGAGGATTTACAAGAGATGTTTATCGATGAAAATATTCCTGATAGTATATTAGCTGACTTATTTAATACTGACAAAAATAATGTTAAAAAAAAGAGATATAAGTATAATATAAAACTTGGTCAAACACTTCCAAAGAAAATGATAAATGAATTGAATAATCTCTTTGATAGTTCTTCTATAGAAAAGTCTCAACGTATCGAACATGTTCTCATACCGATAAAGATTATTTTTAATCCAGAAGATGATCTTATCTTTGCACCTTACAGGGTACTTGAGAATGATGGCAGACCTTATCCGTTTTATGATCAAGAGGGCCTGCAGGAGGTTGATACTGAAGCCTTCTGCATAAGAATTAGTAAAGTAAAGAAAGAAATCCGAAAAATTTTGAGTGAAATTGTTTCCTTTTTGGGGGATTATGAATGGAATGATGAAGTTGATTTTGAATGGAAGGATGAGAAAGTAACTATTTCTGCAACTCTCTATAGGGAAGAAGATACAAAATCAGAGAGGATTTCATTGGCATTGTTCTTACAAATTTCAGGATCGCACCCATTAGGTGATCTGATTTTTGATTCAGAGTATGACCTACAAAACAATACACTGCGAATAATTACTGATAATTGTGATTTTGAAACAGATGCTGAGGTAATTCATGAGATTTTTATGAATAGTTGGGATGAAGTGCGAAACTTCGTTGAAATTCAATATGAGATTGAAGAAGAATATGAAGAAGATGATGATATGAGAACTGACTAAGAGGAAAGGGTCATGTTGTCTGATCTGGTTGAAGTATGCCAAGAGATTTTTCACTGTTTCATTCGAATATTGTATTCTTTAAGCAGTTATTTCAGAGTGCCCTCTGTAATAGCTGCTTTTTTTTTTGAATTGTAGTCGAATTAGCTTAAAAGTAAGTATAAGTTGCGGTGTTTGCTCTTTTAGATACTAGGTATAGTACTCTAGTAATACAACAGTCGACGGATTCGAGTTTTACCCCAAAAATGATCATTCCATGGTGAACGATTACTTCGGCATCGTTTTGGAGTAATTTAATTGTATATTCTATAAAAATAATCTTGTAACATGTTCTATATTCTTCTATGGAATTTGTTGCTATGATACTAGGTAGATGTCTCACACCTCAGCGCATGAACTCAGAACTAGATTATGAAGTAAGAAGCTATGATTGAAAGATAATTTGGTGGAGCTAGACATCTACTACCATAGAGATGATCACCAGGAGGGAACGAAATTGAGCACACAGAAACTTGGAGGTCCATTAGAAGGATTTGCTGAATTTAGCAGACGTGTAGCAGCAGAAGGTGCTGTACTGCTAAAGAACGAAGGACAAGTTCTTCCCATTCAAAAAAACGAAAACGTTTCCGTGTTTGGCAGAACGCAGATTAATTATTATCGCAGTGGTACAGGTTCGGGGGGCAGTGTTCATGTAACCCATACAACAAATCTGCTGGATGGCCTTCGACATAAAAAGAATATTACCGTCAACGAAGATTTAGCGGCTGTATATGAAAAGTGGATTGAGCAGAATCCGTTTGATAATGGCGGAGGCGGCTGGGCGGCTGAGCCATGGCATCAGAAGGAAATGCCTTTAAGTGATGAGCTGGTATCAGCAGCAAGAGAGAAATCCGACAAGGCGATCGTTGTTATTGGACGCACAGCTGGAGAAGATCAGGATAATGCCAATGAGCCGGGAAGCTATCAGCTAACGGCAGAAGAAAAAGAGATGCTAAAGCAGGTAACAGCCTATTTTGAACAAACTGTTGTTGTACTGAATGTATCCAATATTATCGATATGAGCTGGATGAATGATAAAGATTATGTACACCCGATTCCATGTGTCATTTACGCTTGGCATGGCGGCATGGAAGGGGGCAACGCGATTGCTGATGTATTGGTTGGAGATGTGACGCCAAGCGGTAAGTTAACGGATACCATTGCATTTTCGATCGAGGATTATCCATCCACTCAAAATTACGGCAATGAGTATAAAAACTTGTACCAGGAAGACATCTATGTAGGATACCGTTATTTCGAAACATTTCGTCCGGACCTGGTTCAGTTCGAATTCGGTTACGGTTTGTCTTATACCCAGTTCGAAATTATGCCCGAAGAAGCCAAGCTGACCGTCAAAGACGGAGAACAATATATTGAAATTGGCGTAATCGTAAAAAATATCGGCACTACCTATGCAGGTAAAGAGGTCGTGCAGGTCTATTATGAAGCGCCGCAAGGAAAGCTGGGCAAGCCTGCTAAAGGTTTAGCGGCATTTGGGAAGACGAAGGAACTCCAACCGGGTGAATCGCAGCATCTTATCGTGAGCTTTCCCGTTTCCTCCATGGCTTCGTATGATGACGCCGGTGTAACAGGGCAGCCTTCTGCTTATGTTCTGGAAGAAGGAGCATACCGACTATATGTAGGAACCAGTGTGAAAAATGTAGAGGCAATCAACATTGACGGCCAACAAGGTTACGTTGTAGAGACGCTTCAAGTCGTTGAAAAGCTGCAGGAAGCGATGGCGCCAACGGAGGACTTTACAAGAATGAAGCCTGGTGCCCGCAAAGAGGACGGTTCATATGAACTGACCTTCACGGAGGTACCGAAGCGCAAAATTTCCATGGCGGAACGGATTGAGAATAATCTGCCGCAAACCTTGGAGCAAACCGGCAATCAGGGCTACAAACTCCGGGACGTGTATGATGGAAAAGTCAGCATGGAAACCTTTATTGCCCAGCTCAGCGATCAGGATCTGGCGGTGATTGTTAGAGGAGAGGGAATGAGCAGTCCGCTTGTTACACCGGGTACGGCTTCGGCTTTCGGCGGGTTAAGCGACAGCTTGCTGGACTACGGAATTCCGGTTGCTTGTACAGCGGATGGACCGTCCGGAATTCGGATGGACAGCGGGCAGAAGGCTACGCAGGTATCCATTGGAACCTTGCTTGCGGCTACCTGGAATACAGAGCTGGTCGAAGAGCTTTATGTCATGGAAGGCCAGGAATTACTAAGCTATAACGTTGATGCTTTGCTTGGGCCTGGTTTGAATATCCGGCGCAGCCCGCTGAATGGACGCAATTTTGAATATTTTTCAGAAGATCCGCTGATCTCCGGGGTATTTGCTGCAGCGTGCACGCGCGGAATTATGAAAGGCGGTTCTAATGCCACGCTGAAGCATTTCGCCTGCAACAACCAGGAGAAGCATCGCAGCAAAGTAGATGCTGTTGTCTCTGAGCGTGCGCTTCGGGAAATATATCTGAAAGGCTTTGAAATTGCCGTGAAGCAGGGCGGAGCCAATTCAATTATGACCTCTTATAATCCGATCAACGGACACTGGGCGGCTTCCAACTATGATCTGAACACCACCATTCTCCGTGGAGAGTGGGGATTCCAAGGCATCGTAATGACGGACTGGTGGGCTATTATGAACGACGTGGTTCATGGAGGCCCTGCAGACCGGAAATATACGAACTGGATGGTCCGTGCACAGAACGATCTTTATATGGTGGTCATGAACTACGGTGCAGAAACCAATGCGTGGGACGATAATACGATAGAATCCCTGGAGAATGGGACTCTGACTCGTGGAGAGCTGCAGCGCAGCGCCGCTAATATTTGCAGATTCATCATGCAGGCACCGGTATTCTCCAGAAAACAGGTGATCGAAGAAGCGGTCGCTTCCTTTAAAGC
The DNA here is from genome assembly GCF_001373415.1 of Paenibacillus dakarensis. Taxonomy (GTDB): domain Bacteria; phylum Bacillota; class Bacilli; order Paenibacillales; family Paenibacillaceae; genus Paenibacillus_AQ; species Paenibacillus_AQ dakarensis. The sequence continues at coordinate 158,801 of NZ_CDSE01000007.1, forward strand.
GAATCCTTCTCTTTCTCCGGAGCAAGTTCAGGCTTTAACCGAGAACGCTCAGGTAAAACCTTCAACAACCGGTTCGACCTTTATAAAGGTAGATCAGTCAGGGAATTACCGGATTATTGTGCATATCATGTCTCCGGAGCCGGAACTGGCGCAAAGCGCCTGCAACGTAACGCTGAATGATCAGTCGCTGACAACCATTCAAACGAATGGCACGGATGGCAGATGGATCAAACAGAAGCTTGTAAAAATCGAATTGGAAGCAGGCCTTTATGAGATGAAGCTGGACTTCGTTAAACCAGGCTTGCAGATCGACTGGATCGAGTTCAAACGAGTTTAACTTAAGCTATCACCAAACGACTGATTCAACATTTGTGCAGCAGATGAAGAGACACCCCCCCCAAGGGTGTCTCTTTCACTTTTTTATGCCGAATGCTCTGCCAAAAAAAGCAGCGTATTTGCTATTTGTGATTTATAGGGGTATAGTAGATTGATTAGGATTTGACCTGATTCACATATCGCAGAGGGTTATTATTTTAATGGCTAACCTTGTGCAATATGTGAATTTTTTGTTTTTAACCGAATAAAAAATCATATAAAATTTGGAGGTGTTTCTATGCAATCAGGAACAGTAAAATGGTTTAACGCAGATAAAGGATTTGGTTTTATCGAGGTTGAAGGCGGCCAGGACGTATTCGTACATTTTAGCGCAATCACGGGTGACGGCTTCAAGTCACTTGATGAAGGTCAGCGTGTGGAATTTAATGTGGTCCAAGGCAACCGTGGACAGCAAGCCGAGAATGTCGTAAAACTCTAGATTAGTGAAACGGTCCCCGAACCTGTCGTTTGGGGATTTTTTTATAAGAGGCGCTTTGTGTTCCATTAGCTGAGAATAGGAAGGATGCTGATTTTATGCAGGTATTTGAAGACTGGAATCTAAAAGTGAAGGCAACCTTCAATGCGACAAGCAACAAAGTTGTATTAACGGTATCTGAGGCTGGAGCATTGTTAGGCTTGTCTAAAGATCAAATGAAAAGCTATGTGGATCAGAATAAGCTAACCAAAGTTCCGATCATGAGAAGTGTTCATAGATACCTTTTACTAAAGAGTGAAATCGATAGTATTGTAAAAAAGCTATAAGCAATAATCATCGGTGTCTTATAGCAGGTATTTGAAAGTAATATCATATTAAAGGGGTTGTCCCAAAATTCATCTGCGATGACTGAGGGACGCCCCTTTTTTTGTTACTCGAAGGGAGACATACAGGTTCAAATCGCATACTCGTTCAATTAATTCCCACTCACTTTGTGCTTCTAATCACAATCTCTGCCTCATTTGGATGTTAGTTTAAAGAAGGAAACAAGATCAAATTTAATCTTTTTTATATAAAGAGGAAGTTGATCGACTGGCGAATTTCAAAATCTCACTGCATCTGGATCAATTTCTTAAGGATCAGGGAGAGGCTAATCGCATCAAATTACTGGAGGATTTCAGTCTCCTCTACGATGTGGATAAGCACTACAGCCGCAAGGAGAATTTACTGTTTCCTTTCCAGAAGATGAATGGCTCCAAATTGCTGCTCAAAGTGAAGATGTCGGTTATTGCCTGACTGCACCGGATCAAGTATGGATTCCTGAAAGAGCAGCTGAACCTGCCACAGATCAGGAAGGGGAGCATTCTCCGCTGCAAGAAGGATATATCCGAATGAGTACCGGTATTTTATCAGTCAAACAGTTGGAATCGATATTAAATCATTTGCCGGTTGACCTGACTTTTATAGATGAGAATGATATTGTCCGGTATTTTTCACACGGTAAGGAAAGGATCTTCGTTCGTACCAAAGCGGTGATCGGCAGAAGTGTTCAGAACTGTCATCCTCCGCAAAGTGTTCATGTCGTCAATCAACTGCTTGCTGATTTTAAAGCTGGTGTCAGCCGATTCAAGAAATCACAGGCCAAAAGCGGATACTCTCTCAATAAGGGAAAACTTCATCGATATAAGAGTCTAGTTCATAATAATTGGCGGTTTGCCTCTATCACTTTCCTTCTTTGATCATAAGATATGCTGAGAATGAAAAAAGGAGGATTCATATGACAGCTAAAGCGAGGGTAAGCCGCCGCCAATTTGAAAGGCTGTGTCAACAGTTTGGACAAATTTTGGGCGGGGAATCGGAAGTGGAAGACGGACCGGTTTGTTTTGTGACAAGAATGACAAACCTGAGTGAAACGATTTTGGGAAGAAGAACACGTTCTCCTTTGGTTCAAATGCAAATGTTTTCGTTTGAGTCCCTTGATAGTTCAGGCCGTGCACTTTGCTTGGGTGAAACCGCAGTACACCAAAATCAGGTGAATCGGTTGATTTCGAATCTTCGTAAACGGGGGATCAAGGTAACCGCGATTCATAATCACTGGTTCAAGGAAAATCCGAGATTAATGTATATGCACTGGGAGTCCATTGACAATCCTATTAATTTTGCCAGAAAAACAAAAGAATCGATTCGATTCTTAGGTTAATCCGAGTGCGGCTGTAAAGGTGTATTTATATTATGCATGAAAGGATGAATTGGCATGAACGGACAAGTGAGCGCAAGTCCCCGCTTTAGAAGATTATGCAATCAGTTTTCTAGCATTTTAGGCGGAACGGAGCATGAAATTACAAAGGGCCCGGTTTGTTTTGTGAGCAGAAATAGAGTCATCAATGCTTCCATTTTGAGAAGAAGAACGACTTCTCCTTTAATTCGCTATCAGCTGTTTTCGTTTGAATCGCTGGACAGCTCGGGTCGCGCACTATGTTTGGGAGAAACTGCACTCTTCCAAAACCAGGTCAATCGGTTACTGACCAATCTCCGCAAAAACGGAATTAAAGTCACAGCCGTTCATAATCACTGGCTGTTTGAAGAACCGCGTCTTATGTATGTCCACTGGGAATCCATCGATAATCCTATAGCATTCGCCAGAAAAGTAAAACGTTCGATTGCGTTCCTGGGTTAATGTTCATAACGGCAGCCCCGCTCTTAAATGAGCGGGGCTGATTTTTTAATGCGATTCAGGAACAAGAATACTTGTTGACCAATCCAAATATATACAGGTAAAATACATGTAGATTTACTAACGAGCGCAATTTCTTCATTTTTATAGGAGAGAGGTGATTCTATATAAAACAGATATCTTTACGCTTTATTGAAAGCGCTTCAATTATTTGACTATAAAAAAGAGGAAGGAAGATGATATTTGATATTTCGAAAAGGAATAACACTGCTGCTTATTGGCCTGTTGAGTATGTTTACTCTGGTGCCTGTTTTTGCAGACAGCTCGGAGAGTATGGAGGTGATGAATAATGAATTAACACAGGAGGCCATTCCGAAATCAATCAAGATTGTCCCCCAGGCGCTGAATCTGAAGGTAGGGAAGGCGAAAGATATTCGGGTGATTGCCCAATTTGACAAGAAAGGCAGCGAGAATGTATCGGATGCCGTCCTTACAGTCAGTGATGACAAGGTGCTTTCTATTTCCGGGATGACGGTGACAGCGCTGAAAAAAGGTGAGGCGAAACTGATGGCAACCTATCGCGGAGTATCTGATGAAGTCCATGTAAAAGTCGATGGCAGCAGCAAGGACAGTCAAAATTCCACTTATCATTTTCAATATGACCTTCCGGAAACGATAGGAGCCGGGCAATATCTGCAGGTTCCGGTAACGTTGGAGACGGAGGAGTCCGGAGAGAACGGATACCAGGATGTGCACATTTCCTTCGGGAAGGTGGAAGGGCCGGGGGATATTTTGTTCCGGGCGGAAGACAGCTCCGGAATGATTCAATCCTTCTTAAATCAGGGAGAGTGGATGAAGTCGGGTTTTGATCTTCCTGCACAGTACCGCCAGACAGACGTCTGGACATTAAAATTCTCCAAGACGGGAACCTATACCTTCGTTTATCGCATTGTCAAATCGGACGGGACGGTCATTGCGGAATCTTCCCAAGTGGTTGAAGTGACTCCCCAATTGGAAGATTTGGGTGTGCAGATTGCCAACTTGACGATTATGACCGGTGCGTTCGGTAAAGATCAGGACGGAAGAGATGTCGGCTATACGGTTATCGTGGGAGAGCCGGGACAGTTCGCTATTGTCGATGTTGAAACGGAAAAAGTTGTCCGCACCATTGACCTTCCGGAAGTAACAGGTTCGTGGACCATCGTAACAACGGAAGACGGTACAGCTTATATTGGCTCTTATCCCAACGGGCACCTCTACAAGTATACTCCGGGTGCAGATCAATTGGAGGATTTAGGGCAGCCCGTTGCGGGGACTACTGTCATTTATGGTCTGATTCCCGGCAAAGACGGGAAAATTTATGGAGGTACGTACCCTGGCGGCAATTTATTTCAATATGATCCTGCTGGCGGAATAACCGATTTCGGCAAAATGAAGCCAGGCGAACAGTATGTCCGGTCAGTAGCTTATGATGAGGAGAGGGAAGTTCTTTATGCCGGAGTCGGAGCTCATGCGACCTTAATTGAATATGATCTTGCAACAGGAACGAAACGAAACTTATTGCCCGAGGCGTATGCAAAATACAGCTTTGTTTACGATCTCAATCTGATCGGCGGGAAGCTGTTCACAAGACTGGATCCGGAAAGTAAGATGGTCGTGATTGATGCAGCTACCGGTAAGGTGGATGCAGAGTTTACTGCCCATTCCAGAAGCGTGATTGCTGATCCGACCCGAAATGTGGCCTATTACACGAATGGCATCTATCTCTATGAATACAATTTGGATACGAAGATATCAAGCCAGGTGATAATTGGCGGACATCCTGCCGAGCTTGGCCAGACGGCTATTGGGTGGAGCTTTGTTCATTTGAATGACACGGACTATCCGGGACCGACCTTGTTCGGCTTCATCGGCAACTATGAAGGCAAAGCGTTCAAGTACAATTTGCAGACACAGAAATTGAAGGTCTTCACGCTGCCTTTGCCAGAACAGCCAACCGATATTTTCAATGTTGCGACAGGTCCGGACGGTAACATTTACAGCAACGGATACATATCCGGCGGTGTCGGTATTTTTTCTCCGGATACAAGAACCCTTGTGAAGAAAACAGGCATAGGTCAATCCGAGTCGATGTGGTCGATGGGTAACAAAATGTATTTCGGGGTTTATCCCGATGCGAAGGTATTTGAGTATGATTTAAGCAAACCGTGGAAAAGCAAACAGAACCCGCGTCAATTGTTTACAATGGCGGAGGAGAGTCAGAATCGGCCGTTAGCCATGGTCGGATCAGAGGAGCATCAGAAGCTGTTTATCGGCACTTCCCCGCAATACGGAAAGCTCGGTGGGGCTTTTGCAATCTATGATATCGCATCCGGACAAGCGGATATCCGCCGCAACTTGATCCCTGACCAAAGCGTCACTTCCCTGGTTTACAAGGACGGGAAAATATACGGCGGATCCAGTATCTATGGCGAGAGCACAGACCCCGTGGCGAAAGAGGCAAAGCTGTTCGTCTGGGATATTTCCGAGGGCAGAGTTACCTATGAAACGGTACCTGTTCCCGGAGCTACGGCTATAGGTGCATTGCTGGTGGGCCCGGAGGGGAATATTTGGGGATTGGACCAAGGGACTCTCTTTATTTTCGATCCGGAAAAGCAAGAAGTCATATACCAGGAAGATAAATTTCCGGGGCTGCGCTATTCAAGAGGGGGAGTTGCTCTTGTGCTTGGCAAGGACGGGGAAATATACGGAACAGCGCAAGGGAAATTATTCCGCGCGGATCCGGACAGCAAGGAAATAACTATTCTCCGGGATCAGGATTCGCACCGATTGACACAGGATGAATACGGCAACCTTTATTTTAAAAATGGTTCGTCAGCCTCCTACGGTAATACCCTGTGGCGTTATACGTTTGAGGATCGAACGATTTCCGTAACGAGCGTTCAACTGGACCAGAAGGAACTAAATCTGAGGGCGGGAGAGTCCGTCGTCCTGCAACCGGAGATTGCCCCTGTTATTGCCACGAATAAGACGGTTACCTGGGAATCGGATAATATAGCGGTTGCAGCAGTCGATGGCAGCGGCCAAGTAAAGGCGATGTCCCCTGGAACTGCTACGATTATGGTGACTACGCAGGATGGCGGTCTGATCGCTACTTGCAAAGTTCATGTAGAGTAGAGGAAAGGATAACTGTCCCACAAGTGAATTAAAATCAATTAGGCAGCCTTGGTCCTGAGTTGCACAGGACTAAGGCTGCTTGATTTTCTTACCATCTAAATCGCCCGAATAAGGCATCAAGTTTACTATATCTTATCTGAAGGTCAAATAAGGTCAAATTAAAAAAAGAGCCCCATCACCTTCGAAAAATGGCAGAAAACAAACTCAAATCAAAGATTACAGGCTTTAATCGACTTTGGCAAAAGAGGGTGCGGTGCATATAATGAAGATGTAAGGTCAAATAAGGTCAAACCATTGAAAGGGGTTGTGAATGATGTTTGATTTGATTCCTTTTGGAGCAAGACGCCGGGACGATGCGTTCGGGCAGATGATGAAGTCGTTCAATGACGTGTTCAGTGAGGACTGGTTTGCACCGTTTAAAAGTTCTCTGACGTCATTCAAAACTGACATTCGCGAAACGGAGAAGGCATATCTTGTAGAGGCAGAGCTTCCCGGATTCAGCAAGGACGACATCGAGATCAGTTATGCTGACCCTTACTTGACGATTAAAGCCGTACGCAAGGAAGACAACAAACTTGAAAATGAGGATCAGCAGATTATACGCAGTGAACGCAGCTACGGTGAATATGTGCGCCGGTTCATAGTCCAAAGCATCAACCCGGACGGTATTTCGGCATCGCTCAAGGATGGTCTGCTGAAGCTGGAAGTGCCAAAACAGCCGGACACCGGCATCAAGCGCATTCAAATTAATGATTAATTAATACACCATTTCAGCTTAAAAGCAGTATGATATCACACTGCCAAAAGCGCTCCCGGGCGCTTTTGGCAGTGTTTTTGTGTTTACATAAACGAAAAAAGCCTGCCTCTCTCCATATAAATTCTAATGTAAGAACCCTGACCTATCAGGCCAGGGTTCTTGTCTACCAGGCAGTAACCACCTGGTTTTTGCCCGTCTTTTTTGCCATGATTTCTGCTTCATCCGCTAATCGAATCAGCTCCGTTGGTGTGGAGACATCGCTCAAGAAAAGAGAGGAGACACCAATGCTGGCTGAGACCCTATAGGGGCGGCCTTCTGACAGCTCCCCGATTCTCTTGCGAAGCTGTTCGGCTATCCGCATTGCGAGCGGGCCGCAGGTTTTACTGGTTATTTTAAAGGGTTATTCGTCCTCAGGAATGCTCTCAATCGCGGTGAAAAATACATCCCAAAGCTCCATGCCAAACTGTTCCTTTATATAATCGCAGATTCGCTCTAATTCTTCCTCAAGGTCATACTCCAGGCATGCACGCCCCTCGCACCATAATACCCTGCACTTGAAATGCTGCTTGATCTGCTCAATCACATAATCCTGCTCTACGCATTCACGGACAGTGACGGTCATTCCTCTCACATCCTTACCTTCTACAATCTTCCGGTTTGATCGTCGTTACCTCTATTATTCAAATTTTAAATATATTTTCGACGACATTTGTCACACAGGGAGTGGGCAGGCGCAATCTGTCATTTCCACTCAAATAAAGTCATATTCCACGATTAGAGTTATAACCTCTATTCGACATGCTTTGAGTATAAAATAGGTAATATTGTTGATACATAGGAGATTGTATGGTACAGTTATCCTGTTTTTCCTCTATATTTAGTTCAATAGGCTTAAGTCAAAAGGAGGAAGTTTCTTGTTTTGTTCAAAGTGCGGTGCTTCTGTCTCTTCTGAGGCAGGATTTTGTGGTGCTTGTGGAAATGCGATTCATAAGAATAAATCAGAGATAGAAGTTCTACCCGTAAAGGTAGAACAGGATAATTCGGAAGTCTCTGCAACGAGCGAAATTGCTGTTCAGCATGAACCGGTTTTACCGGGATTGACCGGTGGGGGCGAGGAGGTACGGTACCTTAAGTTTTTGAAGCGCTATCGGACTGCCTTTGCAGGAGTATTAGGAGCGGCTATTCTAGCAGCTGTGCTTTATTTTGCGGTTATGCCGTTACTCTTTCAGGAAAAAGAAGAGCCTGTTATATTTATGGGCAATAATGAACTGTTTCTTCATATACCAAGTCAGAAGGAGCCGGTTGAGCTTAGTAGAAGGCTGCTCGTTGATGATGAGGATGAAGAAGAATGGGATAATTACGGGTCATATTATGGATATAATCAGATGATAGGTCAAATCGTTAAGATTAGTGAAGATAAAAGCAAGCTTTTCTTTATTAATCGTATTAAAAATGAAGGAACAGCTAATCTCTATTATCGCGATTTGAAGAAGAAGGCATCGAGTTGGAAGGATGAGCAGGCTGTGAATCTGGCCACCAATATTTCCAGCCTGGAGGGAAACGGATTTACGATTAGCAGCACCGGCCAAGAGGTTTTGTATGTGAAGAGGAATAATGACGAATACAAAGGTAAACTTTATTTGCACAATTTGTCGGACGAAACCGTCATTGACACACGTGTAACGAACTATTGGTACGCTGATGCGAAATCTGTAATCTACTATACGAAGAGAGACGATAACGAAGAACAAAACCTGTATGTCGTTAATACCAGTAAACTTGATGATAAGATAAAGGTTGATTCTAACGTAAACAATATTGTCCAATTCGATTCATCCAATGGGAATATATACTACACCAAAAATGACAGCAGCAAGAATGTCAATTCACAGACTCTGTACAGCAAAGAGTTGAATGAGGATAAGGAGAAGCTAATATCCAATATTGACAGCATCGTATCGGATATTAAGAATAAACAGTTTTACTATACGGTAGCTGAAGAAAAGGAATTTGAACTCTATTCTTTGGTAGAGGATGATATGGCGGAAAGCGATGGTGACATTGCAGAGCCGTTATTATCGGATTATGAGTCGTTAGTAAATACACCGTATACAGACTATTGGTCGGGTGAAACATATTATGAAGAAGAGCTCGTGACAGATTACGATTCATATAACATCGCATATGACATATATTCAGCCAAAATGTCGAGAGATCAGCTTCGACAATCGCTGAAGGAGGAATCAGTCTATGATGTATCTTTATCGCTCTATTTGTTTAGTGAGGGTAAAGCGAATAAAGTAACAGATGGGTACTACTCCAATTCTTTTAATGATCCGGGTGTAAAGACTATTTTTTATAGTAAAAATGAACGCGGCTCCATGAAGAAGTTATATCTATCCGAGATTGGGGGTGCAGAGGAGGTCCGCTCCGAGTATGAGCAGCGGTTAATGCAATCTACGGTTACTTATATGTCCAGCGGTCAAGTACATGATACGAGTTTCCTGAAAGAAGGAACTGCCATGTCAATGGCTGTGCTGTCATCTGATGAAAAGCAGCTATACTTTATCGAAAGTACAGAGTCGAATAATGAGCTGGTCTCCTATGAAATCATAGACGGCAAACCAACGAACCGGAAGCGTCTGGATGAGGATGTTGAATACTTTAATTACATTCCAACAGACTCAACCTTGTTCTACTATAAAGAAGTTCATGATGATGCAGGAGAGCTGTATCAATATGCTGATGGTGAGAGCAAACGAATATCTATTGATGTTAAACTTGGCTATACGACTTATTATCCTGAAGATAAAACGCTTCTTTATATGAAGGATTATTATGATCAAGATGGAACAGGCGATGTGTATAGATATAAGAATAAAGAATCCGTTAAAATAGCTGGCGATGCAGGAGCTTATTATTATAATGGACCCACGGAGCTTTATTATTTAGATCATCTTGAATCAGATCGGACTTATGGAAAACTTAATAAATATGAAGATAAAGGCAAGTCTGTGGAGATCTCTGATCGGGTATATTCGATGTTTTCTCCCGTGCATCGATTTAATTTTTGAAATAGAGTATCTTGAAAACGACCGAATCAGGGTCGTTTTCTTTTATTTATTAACGGTGAATATGACCATCTCGGACAAATCGGAGGCTGGACCCGGGAGTGTTCAGGGTATTATTACCATATTAATAAGGTATCTATATATACCCAGGCATGCTATACTCAGTATATCGAAATAGTCACCTAACGAATTCACATAGCGTAGAGGGTTATTATTGAAGAAGTCATAACCTTGTACCATATGTGAATTTTTATTTTTCAAGAGATTTTGCAAGAGATTTTTTAGGGATAAAATTGACATGTAATAAGTATTTGTAAAAGATCTAACAAGAGTTTTCAGATGCTTAAATTTAAATTAGGTGGTAATGAATGATGGAAACAGGAACAGTGAAATGGTTTAACGCAGAAAAAGGATTTGGCTTTATCGAGATCGAGGGCGGCAACGATGTATTTGTACATTTCAGCGCAATCGTAGGAGATGGCTACAAGTCACTTGATGAAGGCGATCGCGTCGAGTTCAATATCGTGGAAGGCCAACGCGGCCCGCAAGCTGAGAACGTAGTTAAGCTTTAATAGACAACGATTAACAAAAGCCGCAGTCCTCAGACTGCGGCTTTTGTGTTTATACATAACCCTATACACTAAAGAACCTTCCCGCATTAGCGGGAAGGTTCTTGTTCCATGCAAAAGTAAAAGGGAGAATGAGCCTTTGCACGGGTGCAACGTTGTTATTGTGTCAATTGTGGTGTGTTTACAGGAACGACTCTGGCATGAGCAGCTTGCTCGAAGGAATAAGCAAGGTCAAGCAGCTTCTGTTCGCTGTACGCTGTACCAAGGAAGGAAATACCGGCAGGAACGCCTGCTTCCACAACCCCAGCAGGTACAGTTACTTCAGGGAATCCTGTAGCAGATGCTACATAGCTTGCAGCATAAGTATCGTATGCGTTGCAGACATATGTAGGATCTTCCTTGTCAAAACGGTTGGAAGCAGGGCAAGACATCGTAGGGAAGACGATCGCATCCAGATTGTTTTCCTTCATGATTTTTTCGATTTCTTTACGAGTCTTCGGAATTTCTTTATTCACGATGTTGTTATATTCCTTGGAATACAATTTATCCGCTTCGGCCAAGGTTGTCTTCAGGCCTTCCAGGCGTGCAGGGTTTACAGGTGTATCCGAGTTCATTACTTCAGGAGACTCACTGATATCGATGACTTCCTGCAGAGTTTTAGGTCCGTTTCCTGGAACGGTGCTTAAGTATTTTTCGAATTGGCTCTTGAATTCCATATCGCCAACCGGTCCAAGCACTGGAGTCCAGAGGTATTTGGTTTGTTCGGAGAAGGACACAGGAACAACAGTGGTGCCCTTATGCAGCATAGTAATAATCGCTTGGTTTGTAATGGCGTCGATTTCTTCATTATCTCCAAAGAAATCTGTTGCGACACCGATACGCGCGGTTTCAAGAGAAGAAGCATTCAGCGTTTTAGCGTAATCCTGAACATGCTTGTCTGCAGATTTTGTAGCTTCATCTGCGCTATCTGTTCCAGCCATGGTTGAGAGCAGGATGCTTGCATCCTTTACACTGCGTGCCATAGGGCCAGTTACATCCAGGGAAAGAGAGGAAGGAACAACTCCGCCGCGGCTGGTCAATCCCAGTGTCGGTCTGATTCCTACAAGACCTGTAACATTCGCAGGACCTCTAACAGAACCGGAAGTATCTGTTCCAAGTCCGAACACAGCGAAATTCGCTGCTACCGCTGCAGCGCTGCCGCTGCTTGAGCCCGATGCATCACGGTTCAGGTTGTAAGGGTTGATTGTCAAGCCGCCCATGGAGCTGTAACCGAGTCTGCCAAAGGAAGCAGCGAGCTCGGACATATTTGTTTTTGCGATGACAATTGCACCAGCATCAATCAGCTTTTGTACGGTGTATGCGTTCTTAGCTGGATAGATATCCTTCAGCGCTGCAGAGCCGGCAGTTGTTGGCATGCCAACAACGTCATAGTTATCCTTTACGACAAAAGGAATACCATGAAGTTGGCCTCTTGGTCCTTGCGTTTTGCGCTCGGCATCCAGAGCTTTTGCCGTTTTAAGAGCGTTTTCGTTAATGGAAATAATAGAGTTGATAGCCGGGCCTTGCTTATCAAAGGCATCAATACGTTTCAAATAGTATTCAACCAATTCTTCCGAAGTGATTTGTCCGTTGTTTAAAGCAGTTGAAATTTCTTCAATGCTTTTCTCAAAGGGATCAAACCCTGTTTTTCCCGCTTCGGCATTTGCCTGATTCCACGGGAACATAGAAATGACCAGCACAATCGCTAGTAAAGCATTCAAATTAAATAGTTTCTTTCTCAACTGTGGAACCTCCTGATGTCTGTTTATTAGTTCTTATTGCTTACTTATTTCTCCCTCTCCTATGTGTATATCGGCAATAGTCCTAAAATTATGAATAGAATCCGACAAAAGTCCTCATTTTTTAGCAAAATAATTCGACATGATATAACAAAAAACGATATTTTGCCGATAGTATGTAAAGACGCATTACAAAGTTCTTAAAAATGGGGGAGACAACTTGAGAAGGAAATTGCAGTGGAACTTAAAGATTCAATTGTTGGTAACGATGATCGTTCTAGTCCTGCTGTCCACATTATCACTAGGATTCGTAGTGGACCAAAAGGTTACGAGTGATATGGAAAAAAGCTTTTATAAGGCCACACATAAGGAAATGAAGCAAGTAAGCAATGCAATGAACTTATATTTTGAAACGGTGAACGAATCGGTTCAATACTTTGCTAATCTGCCCTATGTCAAAAAGGCTGATAGCTCGATCACCTCTTATGTAGATGTGAAAGGGAAGGATGGAACGATTCAGATGACCCCATCCAAAAAGCCGGGTATGGAATCGCAGATTTACAATTCCTATTTAAATTATGCGAAGACACATCCGAATGTAGCTTATATTTATATGGGAACCAAAGATGGCGGATATATACAGTGGCCGGAAGGGACCTCGAAGGACCAATTTGATCCAAGACCCAGAGCATGGTATACCCAGGCTATTGAACAACCGGATAAGGTGATGCGCTCGGGAGCATATTCAGCTTTTACCACAAATACGCCGATTGTCAGCTCTTCCGTTACTATAAAAGACGAGAAGGGGAATATCGTTGGTGTTCAAGGTGTCGATGTAAGCTTGGAATCACTGACCAATATGATCAATGATATTAAGATCGGTGATAACGGTTTTGTCATTTTGGCCGATCAAACGGGCACCATTCTGGCACATCCTAGGCAGCCGGAGATGAACTTCAAGACGTTAAAGGATTTGAATGTGAAGGAGTTTGCCGACATCGATAAAATGGCAGACAAGAATTTTCACATCACCGTGAATGGCAAGCAAGTCCCTGTCAGCGTGTATGTTTCCCCCGAAACGGGCTGGAAATATATTGCGATGATGGACAAAGGCGAAATAGATGCTACGGTTAAAGATATCCGAACAATGATCGCCCTCATCACATCCATTATTGCCGTTGTTGCTGTTGGGATCACCCTGCTGGTATCAGGTGCAATTACGAAGCCGATCAAGGCTGTTGTGCAGTATTTGCAGCAGATCGGCAGTGGTGATCTGGCTACTGAAATACCAGAGGCCATGCTGAGCAGGAAACATGAAGTAGGCGATATGGTCCGGGCTCTGAATGATATGAAACAGGATATGCAGAATATGATTGGCGGGATTTCCGGTTCAGCGCATACCGTCTCACGGGCAACATTTAGTCTTACAGACAGTTTGGATCAGACTCAGAAGGCTTCTTCACAAATTACAGAATCGATCATTCAATTATCGACGGCTTCCAGCGATGAAGCGAGTACCGTTATGGCGGGCTCGGAGAAAGTGGATGATCTTGGAGAGTCTATTGATCAGGTAACTGATTCTACACAGGAAATATTGGCACTTGCTCATCACACCGGGGAGCTGAATCAACGCGGTATAGGCATTGTGCAGGAGCTCGTTGGGCGCTTTAACAAGACACTGCAATCTTCCGAGGAATCTGCGAAGGCCATTAAGGATGTAAGTGACAGCGCAGGAGAAATCAGCTCCATCCTGATTACAATTCTAGAGATTTCGAGACAGACTAACTTGCTGGCTCTGAATGCATCCATTGAGGCTGCAAGAGCAGGCGAGCATGGGCGGGGCTTCTCTGTTGTGGCATCCGAGATCCGTAAGCTTGCGGAGCAGTCAGCTTCTGCGGTGAATGACATCGGTCATATTATTACGAATGTAAACAATCAGGTGGGAGCTGCAGTTCAATCGATCGGAACTTCCCGGGAATTGTTTATGGATCAGGAAACGGCCGTTCGGGAAACGGAGTCTATCTTTAACGAAATTATGGAGTCTGTAGACAGCCAGACGAATAAAGCAGGCCAGGTGGACGAATATATTCAATTGATGATTGAAAAGCGTAATGAACTTATGGATGTCTTTACGAACATTTCCGCTATTACAGAGGAAAATGCTGCGATTACCCAGGATGTATCCGCTGCGGCTGAGGAGCAGCTCGCTACGATGGATGATGTAGCAAGCTATTTGTCCAAGTTAAGCGAGCTTTCCAAGGATCTGGAGGATAACATCAAGAAGTTCAATATTAACAAGTAAGCATTTGTGAAGTTTTAATAAGGGGCAAGACTGAACCGCTAATGTTTTGGGCTTGTGTAGAGGGCCGTTCCAACAGTCATCCTAGATGACCAAGGGGCGGCCTCTTTTTTCGTTGAAGGGGATGTCCATTCTGTTTCGGACCTGTGCTTCGATATTTTGTTACTCTTCGGATCAATATTTATCCGCTACCGCACCCAAAGTAACGCCTCTTACGTAAGGCTCATCGCTTAATACTCGAAGCTCTTCCGCAGTCCCTGTAACAACTACGCCCAAAACACGGATATCACTGGCATCTGGCTTCTCTTTATCTTTCTTTAGGTAGTTGTAGATACGGTTGAAATCATAATGGTGATTTCCCTCCAGCCGGACTCCCGCTTCTAGTGCGTCCAGGAACTTCTGCTCCGTTACTTCCATTGATGATTCTGATGATAGGTTAATGCCAAAACCATGTACCCATGATTCTGAGAACGGAGTGGAGTAACTTTTATTTCCGTTTCCATCGATATATGACTCTAAGTATTTTTTATTGTCATACGTGTCTACCCAATACCAGGTTTGGGTTAGTCCAGGAGGAATTAATTGTTTAACTTCGCTTAACGAGTAATCCTTATCAAAAGAAATGGCCATTTCCACTAGTTTTGCCGGGTTCATCTCCTGAAGCAGGGGAAGATCGTTGAGAATTTTGTCGTTATAGTCGATGCTCGGTATGTAAAATAACATTTCTCTTTGTCCGCTTAATCCATTGAAGCTGCGGTTATACTCATAACTGTTTTCCTGCATGTCGGCATCAGGCACTGAAAGACTTTGATTGATACTTCCAGATAGGGAAGTAAAGCTGAGGAAGGGGAATACATTATATTTCGTTTCCTTATGTGACCACGGGACAACTGCACCTTCAATGACTTTAGCAGTATAAGTCTGTAGTGTACCAGACAAAAATCCACTGTTGTTCCTTCGAGCGGTTACCACTTCATTTGGACCTGTGATTTGCATTAGGGCATTTTCACTTTTCGAGACCCGTTCAGCACTCCAGCTCGCTAAATGGGCATTTCCAATCATTGCTCCAAACAGAACGATGACAGTGACAAGTAGTGATATGATTGTCGTTCGAAAAGTCGATTTCCATTTTGCCCTCTTAATTGCCTTCGTGAAATTGCCTTTATCCTGCTGATTAAGAGGATGATTCATCCCACTTCACCCCTATACTTTAGTTTAAACTGTTGTCTCGCTTGATAGAGCGCCGCTTTAACATGTTCCATACGCAAACCGAGCAATTTTCCGATTTCCTTATACGATAGCTCCAGCTCATACTTCATAATGAGAAGCTGCTTATGAAGAGGCATGAGCTGATTTAAAACCGCCTCAACTTCCTTTTTCTTCTCTAGCAGCAGCAAGGGATCCTCCGGTAATTCGGCAGCTGGAAGGTCCATGGCGTCAATCGGTACGGTAATCCATTTTTTTCGACGGCAGAGGTCATAATATTGGTTAATTGCTACCTTATACAGCCATGCGCTAAAATTCTTTTCTTCTATGGAGTCCATATATAAAAAGGCTTTGTATACCGTATCCTGCACCAAATCCTCTGCATCGGATGGAGAGGCGCCAAGGCGGATTAGGTATTTTCGAATTTCATACAGCTTTGGCTGCAGCAGCTCATAGAGCTGTTCGGTGTCCATGCTCCACCACCTTTCATAGGTATAACGGACGGGAACATGAAATGTTAAGGATTTCGTGAAAAATTCTTCTAAAAACATATAAACGCGCAATGTATGCGCATTCCTATCATGCTATAATAGTGTCTAATATCGTCTTATCATGTTGAACATGGGAATCATGATGGGAAGGGTCAGGAGTGTGTGGGGATGAGATATAATATTTGGCGTCCGATAATTTTGATTTTAGTGGCATTCGCTACGAAAAACCTGGTTGCGAGCATATGCATGTTATTCGGTATGGCGCCTGAATCGGCTGAAAGCGCTGGATTTATAGGAATGATTGCTGCTGGATTGATTATGTATAATCGACTAACGAAGAGCCGTCGCAAATGAAGTATCGAACAAGGCTTTAAAGAAGGGTAAAATTATATATCAAGAAAAAAGCACCTTTCGCAGGTGTTTTCTTTTTTATTTTAAAGTGGGATTCAGCCATCCTCTGCTTCAGCATGAATTGATTATGAAACCTTTTGCCTGGATGAAGGGTATATTATTGATAAGTAATTTGTTGAGGAGGGTCTCCAATCATGGGAATCTTATCGAGGTTTAAGGATATTATGAACGCGAATATGAATGTCCTGCTCCATAAAGCAGAGAATCCAGAGAAGACGATTGATGAATATATGCGCAGTTTAAGCAGTGATCTTGGGAAGGTAAAGGCCGAGACGGCATCCGTTGCAGCGGATGAGCGAAGAGCGAAGAGAATGCTGGATGAATGTGCGGACGAGATCAGGAAAATGGAGCGGTACGCCGAGAAGTCGGTGGAAGCAGGTAATGACAGCGAGGCGCTTAAGTTTCTGGATCGCAAGGCAGTCCAGACAGAGAAGCTGGGCGAATTGCAGACGGCCTATGACCAAGCGGCTGAAAAGGCAGCGAAGATGAAGCAAATGCACGAAAAGCTTGCAGCGGATATAGGGCAGCTTGAAGCGCGTCATGCTGAACTGAAAGGGAAAATGGCCGATGCGAAGGCACAGCAGGCACAGAATGATCGGAATTCCTCAGCAGGCGGTGTGAGTGCTGCCTTTGATGCGATGGAGGAGAAGGCGAGCCTTGCCTTGAATGAAGCCATGGCACTGGCCGAGCTTAGAGCAGGCAAGAAGGAAGATGATCTGGACGATCTGATTGCCCAATTGGAGAAAGATCAGAATTACCAGGTAACGACCGAAGACGAATTGGCTGCCATGAAAGCTCGAATGGATAAGAAAGACTAGCATAACTATTTCTTTTTGTTATCGGGGTGAGAAGATGCCGGTTATTGAATACAAATGTCCGAACTGCGGCAGCGGTATGGTTTTTGACAGCGAAACAGGAACACTGTCTTGTCCAAGCTGCGGCAGAAAAGATGATATCGAGAATATGTCCGATCCGATTGAGACGAATGTGTTTACGGAAGACGAAGCGAAGGAATATCACTGTACCAGCTGCGGAGCGGTTATTATGACGGATGCCGAAACGGCGGCTACCTCCTGCAGCTTTTGCGGATCGGCTGTGGTCCTTGGCGATAGACTGACGGGGAAGCTGGCTCCAGCGAAAGTGATACCTTTTTCAATCAGTAAGGAAGAAGCGATGCAGGCTTTCAAAAAGTGGTGCAAGAACGGCCTTCTGACACCGAGCGGATTTATGACGGCGGACCGAATTAAAGGGATTACCGGGATTTATGTTCCATTCTGGTTATACGATTTACATAACAAAGTGGAGGTTTTTGCTCATGGCACAAGGGTAAGGACCTATACGAGAGGAGAATACCAGTATACGGAGACGAAGCATTATGACATCTACCGTAAAATTCGTCTCAATTATGTAAAGGTACCGATTGATGCCTCGGAGAAAATGAATGACGAGCTGATGGATAAACTGGAGCCTTTTCCGTACGAGCAGCTAAAGAATTTTAAGACGCCGTATCTGGCAGGTTATATAGCGGAAAAATACAGCTACGACGGGCAGCAGCTGTTCCCGCGGTCCAAGGAAAAAATCAAAGGCTATATCGATGCATATATCTCATCTGCGGTATCCGGTTATACCACGGTTAGTTACACGAACAAGCAGATTGATACCACGATGAAAAAGGCGGATTACGTGCTGCTTCCGGTCTGGATGGTGCATTATGATTACAATAAGGCAGAGCACACCTTTGCGATGAATGGTCAGACAGGCAAGGTTGTTGGCAAGCCTCCAATTAGCCGAGCGAAGGTAGCAGGATGGTTCGCAGGGATATCGGGCGTCTCGTTTCTGTCCCTGAAGCTGATATCCTGGATGATGGGGGGCGGATTCTGGTGAGTATAAGAAAATGCAGAGTCGTGCTGACTCTGCTGGTCATTCTATTTGTTTATGGAGTCGCTCCAGCTGGCATGACAGCAGCTGCGCCGGAAACCAAACAGTTAATCTTTGATAACGCGGAGCTGCTTACCCAGGAAGAGAAGAATGAGCTGAATGAGCTCGCTAATGAATACGGAGCGGATCGCGAAACGGATATCATCATCCTTACGGCTGACAGCGCTCCAAACGATGACTATGAGCAAATGACAGAGGATTTCTATGATGAATACGGACCCGGCTATGATAAGAAGCATGGAAATGCCGTCATCCTGACTATAGTGATGGCTACCAGGGATGTACACCTGGAAGGTTACTATAAAGCTGAGGAATATCTGGACAGCGGCAGACTGGATAAAATACGTAACAAAATTACACCGGCACTCTCGAGTGGCGATTACCGCTTAGCTTTTGAACAATATATTAAGACAGCTCATCGTTATATGGGCTTCAAGCCCGGCGTCAATCCGGACAATATACTGTTTAATATTTGGTTTCAGCTCGGAGGAGCAGTGGTGATTGGAGGTATTGCCGTATTTGTAATGGCTTATCGTTCCGGAGGCCGTGTAACCGTCACTCGCCGAACCTATGAGGATACAAGCACATCAGGAATTCTGGCGCATGAGGATCGTTATTTGCACACAACGACAACGAAGCGGAAGATTGAACGCAATACGGGCGGCGGCTCAGGCGGTGGCGGTGGAGGCATCTCCAGAGGCGGACACTCGCACAGCAGCAGCAGCGGAAAATTTTAAGGAGAGGGATGAACAGGTATGGGATTTTTTAAAAATCAATTTTCGAACGTGGTGGAATGGGAAGAGTTTAGAGATGATATGATCTTCTGGAAATGGAGCAACCGTGAAATTAAAAAAGGAAGTAAACTGATTATCCGCTCCGGCCAAGACGCGATCTTCGTGAATAACGGCAAAATTGAAGGAATTTTTGAGGATGAGGGAACGTATAACATCGACTCGGAAATCATTCCGTTTCTATCTACATTAAAAGGGTTTAAATTTGGCTTCAACAGTGGAATGCGGGTGGAAGTGTTATTCGTCAACACGAAGGAGTTCACGGTTAGATGGGGAACACAGAGCCCGGTTCTGATCCCGACGCCGCAGCTTCCAGGCGGTATGCCGATCCGCGCGAACGGTACCTTCAATTTCAAAGTGTCGGATTATGTGACGCTCATTGATAAGGTGGCCGGAATGAAGAACAGCTATCTGGTGGAGGATGTGAAGATACGGATTACCTCCGTGCTGGATCAGCTGCTGATGAAGTGGATTAGCCGGGAAGGCAAGGATATGTTTAACCTGCAGGCTAACGCTTCGGATATTGCCAAGGGTATTCAAGAGGATCTGGATATGCAGATGATGGGTAACGGGATGACGATTACAGGATTCCAGATCATGAGCTTCAACTACCCGAAAGAGATCCAGGACATGATTACGAAGACCGCATCCCACGAGATGATCGGCAACCTGCAGAAATACCAGCAGGTGAGCATGACCGATGGTATCGCTTCCGGTAAGGTGCAAGGCGGGGGAGCTGCTTCTGATATGGCAGGCATGATGATGGGCATGAACATGGCGAATGAGATGATGAAGAATATGAACCAGGGGCAGAATCAGGGACAGGGGCAGAATCAAGGCCAAAATCCCGCAAATAACTCATCGCAATCAGCGTCCGCCTCATCTGCATCTGACGGAAACAAGAAGCCTAATTTTTGTCCAAACTGCGGTGCGAAGAATGAAGGGGCTAATTTCTGCCCGAACTGCGGTCAGAAATTGAGCTAAGCTGAATAGTCCAGTGCTGATTCTTTTTGCTCAGCAGGATACAATACCCCGGAGCTGCAAGAGCTCCGGGGTATTTTTTAAGGACAAAGCCGGGTGTTACCCTGGGGTTCGTTATTGCTTTCTAGTGAAAGTTGTCAGACTCACTTTCCTTATACTTGCCATTGCTGTCATGCTGGGATGCTTTACGGCGATCGTTACGGGCTTGCTGCTGCTGCTGCGCATCCAGGCTGTTTACGGGGGTTGATTCCAGGTCTTTTACCGTGTTGATCAGATTCTTGTCTGGTTGGTTTGTACTCAATGGAAAGCTCCTCCTTATAATGCTGAAATAGGCTGTTCTAGTATGCGTCAGCAGCCGCCAGGATATTCGTGCTGGTTCAAAACGGATTCAGCACATGATAGAACACATTTGGCGAAGCCATGCGGTAATAGAAGCTGCACCAGCCAACGCCCTTGTTGTTGAAACGGTTCGTTGTGCTGTACACCAATCGTTCCTGCTCCAGCTCTTCGATTCTCGGTATACGGCCTTCTACATAGTCAAGAATTCGAAGCGACGCGGTATCTAAACGGCCAATCACACCGCTGTAACGGATGTCGATGACCTCCCAGCTTGAGTTGGCTTCTCCTCTGTGTAAGCATGCTCGGCATAGAGCTGTAAACCAAGCAGCGCGGCAAAAGGATTTCCTTCATTACCGTCGTCTCCCCACATCGTTGCGTATACCTCGCGGATGCCTTCCTTTTTACATACCTGCAGGGCTGTATCATGAATCTTTTTGCTGCGGAATGGTGCGCTTGCGGCATCGATCATTCTCTCGATCAGTGAATGGGTCTGTTCACTTCCGACCAATAGAGCCCCTTTCGTATCCTTGTAATGTCTGACCGGCTCCCATTTCAGGAATTCCTCGAGATGAGCAAGGGTCTGGATGCTTGGGAAGGCCTCAATCCCGAATTGATCCGCATAATCGTCAATCTCCTTCAATTCTTCATGGGAGTAGCGACCTCTCATGTATCCGAAATAAGGTTCATCTGCAATTTCGTATGTATCCTCCATATACAGCATGACGGTGCTCATGCCCATTAGCGCCATTTTGTTCAGCATAAGCTTGAAGCTGTCCACGGTGAGCACGGCGTTACGGGACAGGTCGAACATCGGTCCGATGTTATCAAACTGCTGTTTCTCTTGAATGTGGAATGAGTCGCTCTTGCGGCTGTGCTGAATGAGGAGTCCAAGGCCGCGGAAGAACTGATGCTTTCTCCCATAACGGATATAAGCTTGGCTTCCCTCAAATCCGACCTCGAGATCGCCTTTCGATCCTTCAACGTGAACAGGAATACCGTCTTCACTTATCTCTATGCCAAGCTCAGGCAAGAGCAGTTGAACACCGGGCATGATATCCGAAATATTGCCCTCGAAACGAAATTTCATTATGAAATCCCCCTGCAACCATATTTTCATAGCATACTAAAAGTTATAACATTATAATGTTTAATGTTATTAGAATCACTTGGGTAAATCAATGATTACTTTCCGCGAAAGAGTGAGTATTGTTGATAATTTTTTTATTCATTTATATAACTTTAGCTTCTTGTTATGAGTTCTAGTATTTAAAGACAAGTCAGTTCAAGGAAAAGGAGTTTAAACGCAGTGCATGACCTTAAAAGAACGAATACTCAAACCCAAATATCGGCGCTTAGGATAGTACTTATCATGCTTCTGCTATCCGCTTGTTCCCAAAGCAGTGAGCCTGAGGCGATTCCAGATCAATCGAAGTCAGAGGCTCCTACCGAATTAGTCCATATCAATACAGAGGTGAAGATTAATAAGGTCCATATCGATGCCAAGGAGGACGGTGGATGGTGGGTGGTCCCTCAAGATGCGGAGACATTAACGATCAATGTGGAAGCGGATCATGCTGATACCGTTCTGTTTTGGTCTGCTCCTACGGGTACGGAGGTTGGCAAAGAACGGGAGTTAATAGGGTATGATATCGATGGAGAAGATGGCTGGTCGCTGAAGTGGAATATCAAAGGCCAGATCCTCCATAATCATATTGACGTTCAGGTGTTAGGGATGGATGGAAAATCATTAACCCGCCAGACATTTAATCTGCATACAGCCACCGAGTACGACAATTAATATCGTTGAATCGCAGCCTCCCGGAGTTTTGCACTAATGGACATTAGACAATAGGCGTGACATCATAGTTATATCGCATAAAAATATAACAGGCGCCGTTTCAAGGCACCCAGTTCAGCATAAAGGAAGTTAGGACATGGATTTAGATCATCTGCAAAAGTCAGTCTCCTCCATCGATCTAAGAAGCTGCCTTATCAGCCGGCATGGAGCGACCGTTTTTGAATATTATCGGGATCAGCGGGCCAAGGACGAGCCTGCCAAGATTAATTCCTGTACCAAGAGCATCGTTTCTGCACTATTCTGTATCGGTATGGACCGCGGGCTTATTCCGGAGGTACCGACACCGGCGGCGGAATTCTTTCCTCAGCTTGCCGCATCTGACGACAGGCGCAAACAACAGATCACATTGGAGCATCTGCTGACGATGACAGCCGGCTTCCAATGGACGGAATTCGGCGGGCAGAAATCCTTTCCCCGAATGACCAGATCACCGCACTGGGTCGATTTTGTCTTGGAGCAGCCGTTATCTGATATACCCGGCACACGTTTTGAATACAATTCCGGTGTATCACAGATGCTGTCTGCGATCCTTTGCAAAGCCACCGGCATGACAACCGCAAGGTTCGCGGAACTGAACTTATTCGGGCCGCTTGGTATCGAAAACTATGAATGGGAGGCCGATCCGCAGGGCGTACACACCGGCGGTTATGGCTTACGAATGATTCCCGGTGACCTGTTGAAGTTCGGGCAGCTCTACCTGCAGCAAGGACGATGGGGGGATAAACAGCTCATATCCGCCGAACTGGTTCAGCGGTCTGTCCAGCACTATATTACAGCTGAGCCGCCCCGGTCTGGCGGGTATGGCTGGCATTGGTGGGTCGATGCATTTACCTCACCGGTGAATGCGGATGGACAAGCTCCCAATTTATCCATAGATTACTTTTACGCCCGCGGTTTCGGCGGCCAGTTTATCTATGTGGTTCCACAGCTGGAGACGGTTATCGTACTGACGGAGGATAAACGCAAGAAGGATCGGCATAAAACAGACGTATTCCGGGAATGGATCGTCCCGCTGCTGCTTCACTGGTAACCAGTGAAGCTTATTTTTTATCGGATGGGATTCTTGTATATCCTAAATTTCACCATTACGAGCTAATTTGTGATATTTTCCTTTATAATAGAGAAAATTCAATTCTGCTACATAACGAGTAACATTCGAGATTGCAGTAAAATGCATCTAACTTCCAATTGTTACGTATTATGTGTTATATTCAACAATCACTTGCCTGGGGATATGAACCGTTGTACGCACAGAAGGAATTATGTAGGAACTAGTGGGGGAGGTGTTTGTTTGTGAATGGCCCGAATGCCATGAAGCTGGTCTTGCTGGCAGCTGGAATTGCAATTCTTAATATTGTGGTATTGTCACCGGGATTGATAGGCGTGGAAATCGGAGGGGACAATGCGCTCCAGTCTGCTTTTGGCGTAACGGTATTATTTATGAGTCTTCTGATCCTGCTGTATGGCAGTTATGCTCTATTGTTTAAACGGCCTGTCCTGGCCCCTGTGAGGGATCTGAAATCACGTGAGGAATACATAGCGGCAGTTCAGCGTTATCGCAATGTGAAGGTATTAAAGAATGAAATCGCACAAGCCCTGGATCAGTTGGAGCGGATTGAGAAGAAGAAGCTCACCCTGCTTGTTGTCCTTCGTCAGCGGTTTGAACCTGCAGAGCTGAGCTATAAGAAGTTCCATTCTGTGATTACGGAGGTAGAGAAGCTGTTCTATCTCAATATCACGGGAATGCTGAACAAGCTCGGAGTCTTCAGTGCTTCTGATTTCTCAAGTCTGGATGACCAGCGAATATCAACACAGCGGTCTGCAAAAGTGATGCAGCAGAAGGCTGCGTTATACGAGGAATACCTGGCCTATGTCGCCGGTTATCTTGACGGTAATGAAGAGATTCTGCTGAAGCTGGATCAGCTGCTGCTGGAAATATCTTTATTAGGCAGCATTGAGTATAAAGAGATTGATGAGATGCCCTGCATGAAGGAGATCGATTTGTTGATTAATCATACTAAACTATATAAGCAATGAGAGGGGGATTGGCATGGGGAGCAAAGGCAAAGCCTTTCTGGTACTAGCTTCGATTGCCGTTGTTGTATTTATTCTTGTATATGCCGGAATTAATTTCACATCTAATTTAGGAAAAAGCCAGTCTGAGGTAAGCTCGGAGGACGCAGCCAAGAAGCTGAGTAAGATGTATGGCAAAATTTCAGTCACGACAGCTGAACCGATCAAGGGACAGATCGATCTGGACCCGGTATCGGTTGCAGATTCACTGCCTGATATTTCGAAGCACCCGGTTACCGTGGAGAATACAACAGACAGCTTCGTTGAAATTTTCTCCTCACCGGAGAAAGCGGGAACGGGCATCGATGGGTGGCTGAATGAAGTTGCAGAGGAGTTTAACAAGTCGAATACGGTGGTGAACGGCAAGCCGGTGTCTGTAAAGATCCGCAATGTTGCTTCCGGTACAGCGAAGGATTACATCATATCCGGTAAATATGTGCCGGATGCATATACGCCTTCCAATGAGCTGTGGGGGGAGATGGTGAAAGAGAGCGGTGTCAGCATTCAGCTTGTATCCAAGCGGCTTGTTGGTAATGTAACGGGAGTCGTGACCAAGAAGGACAAATATGATGCCATCATCCAAAAGTACGGCTCGTTAAATATCAAGACGCTGACGGATGCGATTGCCGCAAATGAATTATCTATGGGTTATACCGATCCATTTGCAAGCTCAACAGGCCTTAACTTCCTTGTAACTGCGCTGCGGACCTTTGACAGCGACGATATGCTCGGGGAAAAGGCAGTTCAGGAATTTGAAAGGTTTCAGGCCAATGTTCCCTTCATTGCGTCAACCACAATCCAGATGCGTGATGCGGCGAAGTCCGGTAAGCTGGACGCTTTTGTTCTCGAATACCAGACCTCTGTGAATGCAGCCGATCTGAAGACCGGGTATGTGTTTACTCCTTTTGGTGTAAGGCATGACAGCCCGTTGTATGCGGTTGGGGATGTGCCGGAGGAAAAGGTTGTTATTATTAAGAAATTTGCCGAGTTTGTAGAACAGGAGAAATACCAAAAGTTAGCTGAAGAAAAAGGCTTTAACGGGCTTAATGACTACGAGCCGGAGATGGGATTGGATGCTGTGGAGAGCAGTATCTTGCCTTCTGCACAGAAGCTGTGGAAGGAGAAGAAGGATGGCAGCAAGCCGGTTGCGGCCGTGTTCGTAGCGGATGTATCCGGCAGTATGGATGGCGAACCGATTAATCGTTTGAAGGAGTCTCTGATAACGGGGCAAAAATACCTCGGCAGTGACAACAGCATTGGCTTTGTCTCTTATTCCGATAAGGTGTCCATTAAACTTCCGATCGGAAAATATGATACGAATCAGCAGTCCATGTTCGTAGGGGCAATTAACAGTCTTCAGGCTGGCGGAGGAACGGCTACTTTTGATGGAATTGTGGTTGCGATGAAGATGCTTCAGGATGAGATCGCGCAGAATCCGGATGTGAAACCGATTATTTTTGTGCTTAGTGACGGGGAGACGAATAAAGGACATTCGCTTGAAGATATAAGAGGACTCATCGAAACCTTCAAAATCCCGGTCTATACCATCGGTTACAACGCCAATATTAAGGCACTGCAAAGCATCTCCAGCATCAACGAAGCAGCCAGCATCAATGCAGATACAGACGATGTTGTTTACAAGATCAGTCAACTGCTTAATGTTCAGATGTAATTGGGTCTAGCTGTTTGGATATAGCTCATAACACAATTAGGGAGGGGTTAACAGGTGTCATTTACGATGGAGGTCATTAATGAAGAGAAGCTCAAGACAGCTATTGAAGAGCAGGTGAAGCCGGAGCCGGAGGAAGTTAAACAGCTGAAAGAACTTGCGTCTAACAATGTACAGACGATTCTTGAACTGGATATGGATTCGTTGGAGAAACGGAAGCAGGTACTACAGTCCATCGATAGCTTCGGCATGAATACGATGAGGGCTTCCTCGGAGAAGAATTCCTTGCTGCAGGTGTCGGTCGGCAATCTTTCCAAAACCGGAGATGAAGGCGGGCAAGTCGCGAAAGGATTAACCGAGCTGCAGCTTCAGTTAAAAGATTTAGACCCGAGTGTTATCGATTTTGCCAAGAGCGGCATATTAGGCAAGTTCTTTAACCCGCTGCGCAGTTATTTTGCCAAGTATCAGAGGGCGGATTCGGTCATCTCTGACATTATTGTATCGCTGGATAAAGGAAAGAACGTATTACGGAATGACAATACGACCTTGGAAATTGAGCAGCAAGCGATGCGTGACCTCACCAAGAAGCTTCAAAAGGAAATCCAGCTTGGGATGCTTATGGATACCGAGATAGAATCCCAGATCGAAGCCGCCAAGCTGCGTCAGGAATCCGAGGATAAAATCCGGTTCATCACCGAAGAGGTGTTGTTCCCGCTGCGCCAGCGCGTGATGGATCTTCAGCAAATGCTGGTTGTGAACCAGCAGGGGATTATGGCGATCGAAGTCGTTATAAGGAATAATAAAGAGCTTATCCGAGGGGTAGACCGGGCAAGAAATGTGACGGTATCCGCTCTAAAAATTTCAGTGACTGTAGCAAGTGCGCTGTACAATCAGAGAATTGTACTGAAGAAGATCGAGCTGCTGAATCAGACAACAGACAATCTAATCAGCGGTACCTCCAAAATGCTGAAAGAGCAGGGGGCCGCGATCCACAAGCAATCGCTTGAAACGAGTGTATCCGTGGATACTTTAAAGCAAGCCTTCTCGGACGTGTTATCCGCGCTGGATTCGATCAGTACTTACAAGCAGGAAGCGCTCCCTAAAATGCGGGAAACGATTAATCAATTCAGGGAACTGGCGGATAGCGGTGAACAGCAGATTCATCGGCTCGAGCGAGGAAAGCAGCTGGGATTATAAAAAAGAGGTGCTTTTCTTAATGTGGGCAGGAACGATCTTCCTTGAAGAACATTCCTGCTTTATTTTTTATGATGATGGAGGAGTTTACAGCTTCTGGATATTACATAAGGACAATTGTGTGGAGGATCTGTTAATTATCGCTGAAGTAAGGTTAATTTTGCTCCGCTAAGTTTACAATACCTTTAGTACTATTTATTTAACAACAAAACAGAGGTGTCCGTGATGTGGTATTCGAAAACCAAGGAAGAAGTTCTAAACAGCTTCCAGGTAAGTCCTGAACGTGGTCTGACCTCGGAAGAAGCGCGATCCAAGCTGGAGCAATTCGGTCCGAACCAGCTGAAGGGCAAACCTAAGAAAAGTATGGTGGCACTGTTTTTTGAACAGCTGAAAGATATGCTCATTTATGTGCTCCTCGGCGCTGCTGTGATTACTGTTATTGTCGGGGAATACATGGATGCAGTCATTATTCTGTTCGTCGTGCTGCTGAACGCAGCAATTGGCGTGTTTCAAGAACATAAAGCAGGGAAAGCCATTGAAGCTCTGCAGCAAATGACAACCCCGAGGACGCTCGTGAGGCGTGACGGTGAAGTAAAGGAAATCGATTCCGTGGAAATTGTTCCGGGGGATATTGTAATTCTGGATGCGGGCCGGTATATCCCGGCTGATATTAGGCTGACTGAGAGTGCGAACCTTCAGATTGAGGAGTCTGCCTTAACGGGAGAATCCGTACCTTCAGATAAAAATGCCGAAGCGATTCTTGAAGACCCCAAGACGCCAATTGGAGATATGTCCAATATGGCCTTCATGTCCACCCTGGTGACCTATGGTAGGGGCGAGGGTGTAGTTGTAGGTACGGCGATGAATACAGAAATGGGTAAAATTGCCGGGATTTTGGATGAAGATACTCAGGAAATGACTCCGCTGCAGAAGAAGCTAGAGGAGCTTGGTAAAATTCTGGGCCTTATTGCCATCGGCATATGCGTCGTTATTTTTGTCATTGGGCTCATTCAAAAGCGGGATCTGTTTGAGTTGTTCCTGACATCGATCAGTCTCGCGGTTGCGGCGATTCCAGAAGGACTCCCGGCGATTGTGGCCATCGTGCTTGCTCTTGGTGTGACGAGAATGTCCAAGATCAACGCCATTGTCAAGAAGCTGCCGGCTGTGGAGACGCTGGGTTCTGTCAATATTATCTGCTCAGATAAGACAGGAACGCTGACCCAGAATAAAATGACGGTCGTGAAGCACTACACGGCTGCACCGTTAGGCGCAGAGCCTCCGGTTGAGCTGATCAAAGCCTTTGTGTTATGTTCAGATGCAACTTATGAGAATGGACATGGCACGGGTGACCCGACCGAGGTGGCATTAGTCGTATACGGTGAAAAGAACAGCATTCTGAAAAAATCGCTGGAAGCCGAATACAAGAGGGTGTCCGAAAAGCCGTTTGATTCTGACCGAAAGCTTATGTCCACCTTGAACAAGACACGTAAGGGCTACCGTGTACATACAAAGGGAGCCATTGACCAGCTGCTGCAAATTTCCACCTCTGCTGTCGTGGGCGGAGAGGTTGTTCCTTTAACGGAAGAGCTGAAGCAGCAATATCTGAAGGCTGCGGAAGAGATGTCGGATGAAGCCTTGAGGGTGCTGGCTGCAGCCTTTAAGGATACAGAGGAGCTTTTGGATCCGGAAGAGATGGAGAAGGAGCTTACGTTCCTTGGCTTCGTGGGTATGATTGATCCGCCGAGAATTGAAGTGAAGGATTCGATCCGCGAGGCAAAAATGGCAGGAATTACGCCGATCATGATTACAGGTGACCATAAGAATACAGCTGTTGCTATTGCCAAGGAGCTGGACATCGCCTCCTCCATTAATCAGAGTATGACGGGTGCGGAAATTGACGAGCTGCCCGATGAGGCTTTTGCCCGGAAGATCAAGGATATTCGGGTATTTGCACGTGTCTCACCTGAGCATAAAGTGAAGATTGTCAAGGCTTACAGAGCTCAGGGGAATATCGTGTCCATGACAGGTGATGGGGTGAACGATGCGCCTTCCTTGAAGAATGCCGACATTGGCGTGGCGATGGGTATTACCGGAACCGATGTATCGAAGGGCGCAAGCGATATGATCCTGACGGATGATAACTTCACAACGATCGTTGCGGCGATCAAGGAAGGCAGAAACATCTATGCCAATATCCGGAAGACGGTTACGTTCCTGCTGGCATGTAACTTTGGTGAGGTTATCGCGATTCTTTTATCCATCTTGTTCTTCTGGCCGCTCCCGCTGCTTGCCACGCAGATTCTCTGGATTAACCTGGTGACAGATACACTGCCGGCGATTGCGCTTGGTGTGGACCCTGGCGAAGAAGATGTGATGAAGAGGAAGCCGAGAGACCCGAAAGAAAGCTTTTTCGCAGGCGGTGCAGCGATCAATGCCGTTATTGGCGGTGTTCTGATCGGTGGATTAACCCTATTCGCTTTCCATTTGGGATTACAGGAGTTTGGATACTCCTTGGGTTCAGATCAGATTCCGGATGATGCCATGACCTATGCACGGACGATGGCCTTTGTCGTTCTTGCCGCTTCCCAGCTGTTTTATGCTTTTTCGAAGAGAAGTGCAACGAAGTCTATTTTCCAGATTGGAGTGTTCTCTAACAAGCTGCTGGTCGGTGCGGTTGTGGCAGGTCTGCTGCTGCAATACATTTCAATCAGCGTTCCATTCTTGGCAAATGCATTTAAAGTGCACAATCTTTCTTTTGCAGACTGGGGCCTCGTCATTGGACTGGCGCTGATTCCGCTTCTTATTAATGAGATTATTAAGGTGTTTGTGCGAAGCTCGAAGAAATCGTAAAGAAAAAATAATGCGGGGCATTCCAAAAGATTTATGATCTGGCGGGATGTTCCGCTCTTTTTTGTTTATAAATAGGTATGCCCATATACAATTCGCAGCTTCTTGTATGTATTGATTCATTGACAGAAATCGGCTGCAGTGATATCCTCAATCAAATTGAGGGTGATTCGTCTGTCCTTTAAGAAAACATTAAGCAGGAGCTCTTCACACGAAGAGTTTTTTCCATTTTAAACGAAAAGAATGTGATACTTTATGCAGGCTCGATTACGAATGAATGGTTTTTTAACCAAGTATTTTTCAGGGGAGTCGATGGATTACAGGCAGATCTTCGCCTTATTCCTGCCGATTCTGATTGACCAGGCTTTCATTGTCGGGCTGAATCTGGTGAATACCGCAATGATCAGTTCTTCAGGAGTAGGAGCGGTCAGTGCTGTAAATATGGTCGACTCGCTGAATATTTTTCTAATTAACGTGTTTATAGCTGTTGCAACCGGGGGAACGGTTGTTGTGGCGCAGTATAAGGGAAGCGGCAATGATCTGATGGTGTCTCGTGCGGCAGCGGGTACGGTAACCTCGGTATCCCTGATGGCACTGGTGATCGGATCCTTGATTATGATATTTCATAATCCTGTACTCAATATCCTGTTCGGATCCGCCTCGCCGGATGTGCTGGATAGCGCCCGCGTCTATCTGATCGGCAGTGGTGCTTCCTACGTAGGCATAGCCATCGTTCAGGCTGTCTGCGCTGCCCTGCGGGGGGTCGGCAAGACCAGGGCTTCACTTGTGCTTTCACTCATTATGAACTTTATGTATGTAGCGCTTAACGTGGTCTTCATCAATTTTATGGAGATGGGCATATACGGAATGACTCTTGCCGTCAACATCGCTCGTTACGGAGGAGCTGTATGTGCACTGTACTATTTGTTTAAGGTGGATGATACGTTCCATCTGCGTGTTCGTGAACTGGTTCATTTCCCGCTGTCCATGCTGCGGAAGATTATGTTTATCGGGGTTCCGTTTGCGGCAGAGCAGATGTTTTTTAACGGGGGGAAAATATTAACCCAGGTGTTTATCGTCAGCTTGGGTACTTATGCCATTGCGACCAATGCGATCGGTTCCTCTCTCGCGGGTGTGTTCCAAATCCCTGCAAGTGCTTTGTCTTTAACCGTGGTTACGGTTGTAGGGCAATGTATTGGGAGCGGGAATCTTGCGGATGCCAAAAAATTCATTAAATCCTTTCTCTGGCTGGGTTCCGCTTCACTGGCGCTTACGGGGTTAATTCTGATGCCGTTATTCCATCTGCTCGTAGGCTTGTTTGCACCGCCTGCCGAGATTGTAGATGATATTTTCTTGCTTCTCATCATCAACACGCTTGTTCAGATTCCGCTGTGGCCGATTAGCTTCATCCTGCCATCAGCACTCCGGGCGGCTGGGGACTCGAAGTTCACTTCGATTACCTCGATGCTGACCATGTGGCTGTTCCGGGTCGTGCTCGGTTATGTTCTGGGAATTGTTATGGGCATGGGAATTCTCGGGGTATGGCTGGCCATGAACTGTGAATGGGGTGTACGCGGAGCACTGTTTCTGTGGCGTTTTCGCGGGAAGAAATGGTATGCACATAAGCTTATCTAAGGTTGTTTTCGTCTAACAACAAAATAAAGGAGCTGTCACACTCTTGTGACGGCTCCTTATTTTTGTGCTTCCAGGCTTTCGATTGCTTTATCCCCACATCCCGATCAGCAGGATACCGGTTAGAGTAACGAAAGAGGATATAATCCGCTTCATGCCTTGCTGTTCCTTCAGGATGAAGATGCCAAGGAAGGCTGCGAATACGGTCCCGATCTCCCTTAGCGGACCAATATGGGCCATGGGGGCTTGCTGCATGGCAAAAAGAAACAGCAGATAGGAGCCGGGGTTCAAGACAGCTCCTAATAAAATCGTTGAACGGTTGACCTGCCACTCCCGCTTGACAGCTTTGGACCGAATTACTAGCGGCGTCAGGCCTGCAACGAATCCAATATTCGTAACCTCCAGGAGTGCCAGGGGAGAGATATTCTGCAGGTTCAGCTTATCTACAAATACATAACTGGTTGTACATAATCCAACACAGAGCGCCATAATAAAAGGCTTCAGCATTTGCCATCTTGTCCCGGATTGTACGCTGCGCGATCCAAGGCCGCTGAGAAGGAGAAAGCCGATGAGCATACAGATGACGCCGATCCATCCATAGACCGACAACGATTCCTTGAGAAACAGAACCCCGATGATCGGGACAAGCAGTGTGCTGGTTCCCCGCATGATCGGGTAAATCTGCGACAGATCGCCGAGCTCATACGTCTGGGACAGCAGCCAGGAGTATACGGATTGCAAAATAGCGGATACAAGCAGTAATCCATAAGCGCCCAAAGACAAAGGAGTCTGCCACAGCTCGATGATTAAGGATGGCAGCAGCAGGACGGTGCACATCATCATAATCATCCACAGAAATACACTTTTATTAAGACTTTTCTTCGTAAATAGGCTCCAGACAGCATGAGCCATACCGGATGCGATTACGAGCAATATAGGTATAATCATTAATACTTCAGCTTACCCTTCTGCTTCTGTGCCAGGTTCGTGAACAGGCTGCTTATCTACTACCGAGCCGTCAGCAAGACGAAGCCATGTTTTGAAATCCGATTCTCCGGCCGTCAGCTGGATCAGGCGTGCTCCCCGCAGAAAGCCTTCTTTGCCATAGGTGTTATAGCCGCTTGCCCGACCGTAGCAGAGACGTATTCCATGCAGCGTACCTTCGAAATCATTAATATGATCATGTCCGCAAAAGGTACCCATCACATCTCCCATCTCAACCATTGTAGTAAATAGTCCCGAGTTCACTTGAGGGGGGCAGACGCCTTCATACTTGTGCCCGTAACATACTTGGGTGTCCCACACTTCCTTGTATTCCGGCAGCGGGATATGGAAGAAGGCGAGCGCAGGCGTCTTGCTTTCCCGCCCTTCTGGATTCAGGCGCTTCGATTCTGCGGCAAACCAGTTGATCTGGTCCCGGCGAATCCAGTCGTAGCCAGGTACCCCCGGAAACCCCGTGTAGTCGCCTGAATCGAGAAAATACAGGTTGGCTGCCGGTTTTCCTGCAGCATCCATGAGCTCAAGCACATAATTGCCTTCACCTGTAATTTCCTCAGGTCCTGCTTCCACGAAAGAATGAGGAAGTGAAGCTGCTAATTGGACGAGTTCTTTACGGGTGATTCCGCAGCCGTGCTCTGTATCGTGATTGCCAAATACACAAGCCCAAGGAATACCTCTCTCTTCCACAGCTGCGACAGCATCGCGAAATGCCTGCTTAGGGTTCTCACACCGGGCCTCCCCCGGGGATACAGGGGCCGTGTAGATAAGGTCTCCTGTAATTACAACCAGGTCCGGCTTCTCCAGATCTAAAGTACGCTCCATTAGTTCGCGGGTGAGCTGATCCTCTGCTCTGCCGTCCATGTAATGAAGATCCGTAAACTGCATAATGGTAAAGGTCCCGTCTTGGCGGAAAGATAGCTGGCGACTCATAAAACTTCCCCCTTAAATTCGTGTTCGTTTTTATGTGGTGTCAAGTTATATCGTGTGGTTTCTTGTTGATTCTATGTCCGTTTCAAACTTCTGTCAATTCATTTTTACACTGAATTTACAATAATCTATGAAAGTTTGACATAAAAAAAGCCGAACTATAAACTGAATGAAAACAACACAATAACACATAAAACATATAATTATAATCCTTGGAGGAGACCGGATATGTCTTTAACTTATGAAGAGCGCAAGCAAACCATTCTTGCCCGGTTGAGTACGGAAGGAAAAGTTCAGGTTCATGCGCTGGCGAAGAATTTTAACGTCTCAACCGAAACGATCAGGCGTGACCTGGACCGACTGGAGAAGGAGGGAAAGCTGCGCAAGGTATACGGAGGGGCGGTTCAGACGCGGTCGGAGTGGATTGAGCCGACCTTTTTAAGGAGAACCGAAATGCATCAACCGGAGAAGCAAGCGATTGGACGGTTGGCTGCTTCACTCGTAAAAGCAGGTGAGACGGTTATTCTGGATAACGGTACGACGACCCTGGAAATTATGCGTCACCTTAAAGGTCGAGGCGATGTGACGGTTATTACGAATTCCGTGCCAATTATGGCTTGTGCACTGGAGGGTTTTCAGGGAAAGATCATTTTTGCGGGCGGCGAAGTGAATATGAACTGCCAGGCGGCGACGGGAGCTGTTGCCCATCAATTGCTGGATCAGTTCAAGGCGAACAAGGCGTTTATTTCGGCAGGCGGTATTTCATTATCTGAAGGCATTACCGATTACAATCTGGATGAAGCTTTGCTGTCCCGCAAGATCATGCAGCGAACGGAGGAAGCCATTCTTGTAGCAGATCACTCCAAGTTCGGTGTCACGACATTTGCGCAAATCGCACCTATTGATCACATATCGATGATTATTACGGATTCGGGCTGTACCGAAGAATGGGTTGAAGCCATAAACAAGCTGGATGTTGAGGTGCTTTTGAGCGAGTAGGCGGATGTTAGCTTTGCAAGGGAACTCCATAAATATTGATCACTGCGCTGCTTCTCTGTGTTTGCAATTCTATCAAATGGAAAAAGAGCATGCCTTTGCCGGATGCTCTTTTTTGCCGATGATTACAAGCCAGACGCAGCTTCCGCTGCTGCCGGTTCGCGAGGAGGATTACGCTTCAATGGCTGCGCTGAATGGGAAGATTAAAGAGTTTATGGTTGTCCCTTGATTACTATTTTATATAGTTGTTAACTATTTTGTCTTTCGACCATCCTTCTTCCATCATCCTCCACACGTATAGTGCATCTAATTGCTTGGCGTTACTTGAGATTTGCTTGAATTGCGAAAAATATTTGACTCTGTTTTTATCATAGTTGGATTTACTCATCTTTTTGCCTTTAAAACTAAACTCTGTCCCTTCTTCGAATTGTTTAGACACGCTAATCTCCTGACTTACCAGTTTTGAACCCTTGAGACTGATCGCATAGTCACCAACTACTGAACTCACTGCGCTGCTTGTTCCGTCTCTAACAATAACAATTGGTTTGCCTGTCTGTTTATGTTTAAAAACTCTAATTTTTCCTTTATCAAAACCCTGCATCCCAAGATTGAAGCCCAATCCGGAGTCATAATCCCCTTGCCCAGGGCCAGTCTGTTTTAAGCTATGTACCTTACCATTCTTGAATGTGTAAGCAAATTCCATATTATTTACTGTGCGGTATGCGAGACCTCCAAATAACTCAGGTATCCCATCTTGATCAAGATCTACAAGCGTAATTAGATTATCTGATCCATAATCTTCAGAGTTAACATATTTGCTGATTATTAGTTTATATGCATCTTTCCAGTTAGAGGTTGACTTGCTTGCGCCGTATACTGAAGATGTACAGGTTAACAATGAAAATATAAGTAGCAATGTTGTCAAACGTTTCAAAATGGTTACCCCTTTTCATATCAAACTTTTAGTTATTTCTCTTACTGCAGATATAATATCTGTTCGTTGGTTAATCCTCTTGTAGTTCATCAGAACTATCACCTCCAAATCGTAGGATAATAATACCATTTATATCGTGCGCGTGAATAGTTTTCCTGAAAAAGAAAGTCAGCACTCTGAATCTCAGCCTTGTTGGATGGATCCAAGTAATTTGATTATCCCTGCTATCTTTTTTTGTGGATTTGCAAGTAAAAAAGTCACAAAATCAAAAATACATATTGTAAACGATTACAAAATATATTATGATACACCCAAGTTACCGGAAACGTTCCCGGTAACGTTTCCGGATAGGCTGCAAGGAGGATACTGTGACTAATATTAAAGACATTGCCAAACATCTGGGTGTGTCCGTTTCTACCGTATCAAGGGCTATAAACAATCATTCGGATGTAAGCAAGGAAACCAAACGGCAAGTGATGGAAGCGATTCGTGAATTCAATTACCGACCGAATGCGATTGCGAAAGGGTTGATTCAGAAGAAAACATTTACGATTGGTTTACTTATTCCGGATATCTCGGACCCCTTCTTCTCTGCACTGGCCAATGCGGTGGAAGAAATGTTGTTTGAGTACGGATATCAGGTGGTTTACGGTAATGCAAACCGTAATCCGGACAAGGAAAAGCAGTTTATTGCCAATGCTATTTCAAGGCAATTCGACGGGCTGATTATTACTCCCGATTCCCTTGACCCTGAATTAATCCATTTGATTTCAGAGCTTCAAATGCCGGTCGTTTTCCTGAGGCGGAGGACTCCCAAGGAGCTTTCCATTCCGTTCGTAGACGTGGATCATTATCAGGCCGCTTGTACTGCGGTCAATTATCTGATCGAGCTTGGGCATAAGCAAATCGGGTTCATCGGTATGCCGGAGAAATCTTTTACCGGTTCGGAGAGATTGCGCGGCTTCAAAGACACGATGAACAAGCATAGAATTGTCTGGGGTACTGACGATATCGTCGTAGGGGGCCGGACGATTGAGCATGGTCGGGACGCCATGGATAAGTTACACCGGAGGAGTCCCGAATTGACGGCCATTTTTGCCGCGAACGACCTGCTTGGTATTGGCGCTCTGGAATGGCTGGCAGTCAACCGGATTTCCGTGCCGGAAGAAATCTCGATCATAGGCTTTGATAACCTGGAATACGCGGATCTTCACTGGATCCAGCTGACGACCATGGAGCAGCCGCGTGTTGAGATGGGCAACAGGGCAGCTAGACTGCTGCTTGATATGATCAACGACAAAGACAACAGCAAAGAATTCACAGCGCATAACATCGAAGACTCGAGCGTCGTTCCGCCATCCGAATTGATCGAGGCAAGGCTTATCGAGCGTAAGTCCTGCAGACCATTGGGATAATTGCGGCGGTCCAATAAGAGGAGGATTGATGATTTATGGTAATGGGCAGAAAGATGGTTGGCGTATTCACATCACTGGTGCTTGCCGGTGTGCTTGTCATTTCGGGCTGCGGCGGGAAGGATAACAACGCTTCCGCCAACGGGGAATCGAACAATCCAGGTAAGGGCTCAGGAAAGCTGGTTGTTTATTCGGCATTAAATGAAGACGATACCGTGCAGATCCAGAAGCAATTCAAGGAGGATACGGGGATTGAGATTGAGTATTTAAGACTGAACAGCGCCGGTGAAGCCAGCACCAGAGTACAGGCGGAGAAAAATGCACCTAAAGCAGATATCCTTGTTGGCGGATCCGTCGAGTTTTACACGCCGCTGGCTGACCAGGGCTTACTTGAAAAGTACACTTCGCCTAACGCGGACGGTCTCGACACTATGTTTAACGACCCGGACGGTTATTGGCAAGGATGGTACATGGGAGTTCTGGCGATTGCCATGAATAAAGAGCGGTTTGAGAAAGAAATTTCCCCTAAGGGTGTACAGGGACCGAAAAGCTGGGATGATCTGCGTGATCCTGCATACAAGGATGTGCTCATTATGCCGAATCCGGCAACAGCTGGAAGCGGCTACATATTTACGGCAACCCAGATTTTCCGTCTGGGCGAGGACAAAGCATGGGATTATGTCAAAGACCTTACGACAAATGTGCACCACTATGTTGCTTCTGGTGGTGATGTGGTCAACCTGACAGCAACCGGCGAATTTCTGGCTGGTATGCATTGGGCTCATGATATTATCAAATCCGGCAAGAAGGGTTACCCGATTGAAGCTGTCATTCCGGAAGAGACAGCCTTTGAGATCGGCGGGGCTGCGATTATCAAGAATGGCGGTAACACGGACAATGCGAAGAAGTTTATCGATTGGCTGCTGACCAAAGAAACCCAGGATATGAGCACTCAAATGTCGAGCCGTTATTCGGTGCGCACCGATGTGTCGCCTCCTGAAGGTTTGCCGGCGATGGATGCGCTTAAGCTTGTCGAATACGACCGTGTGAAAGCTGCAGAAATGAAAGAAGGTGTCATTAAAAAATTTGAAGAATTCAGCGGCGGCAAATAATCATGCCGTCTTCCGGAAAGGTGTGAGACATCAGTGGTCACAACAGCCTTTAAAGAGGTATGGTCTGAATTTAGAAAACTGCGAAATGAACCTGTATTAGCCTTGGTCATCATTGCAATTGTATGCATTACCGCATTTTTCGTGCTATGGCCGATCATTAAGGTGGTTAGTGCTCCGGGCTTGGCGGATTATGCACAGCTTGTCACCAATTCCCGCTGGACCCAGGCAGCGCTCAACAGCTTAATGATGACCGTATTATCTACCGCTTCATGTACCTTTGTCGCATTTATATTTGCATACACCATCTCGAGACTGAACATTCCCTGTAAGGGTCTCTTTAAATTCATTACGATTCTTCCCATTGTTTCTCCCCCTTTCATCGTGGCTTTATCCTATATTTTGTTGTTCGGAAGACAAGGCATCATCTCCAAGCATGTCCTGGGCATCAGCCTTGATGTTTACGGCTGGCACGGTCTATGGATGGTGCAGACGATCAATTTCTTTCCTTTTGCTTATGCGGTCATATACGGCGTTCTAAGATCAAATTCCACCAATCTGGAATATGCGGCGTATAACCTTGGTGCCACCAGATGGCAGGTGTTCAAGGAAGTATTTCTTCCGCTGTGCAGACCCGGAATCGCAGGCGGGGCATTGATCGCGGCCATGAATATTTTGGCGGACTTCGGCAATCCCATCATTATCGGCGGCAATTTTTCACTGCTCCCGACCGAGGCCTATATGCAGATGTCCGGCTGGTTTAACCTCTCGGAAGCTGCAATGCTCTCCACCACCTTGCTGATTCCTGCGCTTGCTCTATTTATCCTCAACAGGCGGTGGGTAGGAAAACGCTCATACGTCACGGTTACAGGGAAAGAAACCTCCCTGGAGCCTTATCCTGTGCCCGGGTATGTCAAGTGGGGAATGTTCAGCTTTTGTATGCTTGTAACCATTGTCATTATTGCCGTGTACGGTGTGTTATTCTTTGGCGCTTTCACGCAGACCTGGGGATATGACTGGTCGCTGACACTTAAGAACTTGAGCTATGTCTTTTTCAAGAAGCAGGAAGTCATCAACAGTCTGAAATTTGCGCTTATGGCTTCCGTCGGGGCGGCCTTCCTGTCCATTATTCTGGCTTATATCGTACAGCGGAAGCAGATCGGCATTAATCGGTTTGTTGACTTTTTGGCTATTTTGCCGGGTGCGGTACCCGGCGTGTTCTTAAGTCTTGGATTCGCCATGGGCTTTAGCGAGTCGCCGTTCACGCTGTCCGGTACTTCGGCCATTATGGTTCTGGCTCTTATGTTCTGGAATTTGCCGACCTGTTACAGTGCGAACCTCGCCTCGCTTCAACAGATCGGGCACTCCCTGGAAGAAGCCTCGACTAACCTCGGGGCAGGCAGCTTCCGCACATTCCGGAATGTTCTGCTGCCTTTGCTGAAGGGATCCTTTATTTCCTGTATTGTACTTTCCTTTCTCAGGTCAATTACCTGCCTTAGCGTCATTATATTCATCTACTCGGCCAATACCTCGGTTGGCACGGTTTCCATCTTAGGCCTGGTCAGTAACGGTGAGTGGGGAAGTGCATCCGCGTTTACCGTCGTGTTGATTACGATTGCTTTTACGGTTCTGGGCATCGCCAAGCTGTTGTTTAAACGGCAGGGCAAGAATCTGGAGATATAAACGGAGGTACTTATGAGCGCAGCCGAATCCATCATTAAGATTGAGAATGTAACCAAGACATTTGGAAAATACAAAGCCATCAATGATATTTCCCTGGATATCCCCAAGGGCAGCTTTACAACCCTCCTCGGTCCCAGCGGCTGCGGCAAAACAACGCTTATGCGGCTGATTGCAGGCTTTCATGATCCGGATGAGGGCGGGATTTTCATAAACGGAGCCCGTATTAACAACATTCCCGCATACAAAAGAAAGACGCCGCTGGTATTCCAGGAGTACGCCTTATTCCCTCATATGACCGTATACGAAAATATATCCTACGGATTAAAGCTGCTTAAACTGCCTAAGTCGGAGATCAAAGAAAAGGTCAATGAGATGCTGGAAATGTTCGGTCTGCAGGGAATGGAGAACCGGTTTCCCAAAGAGATGAGCGGCGGTCAGCAGCAGCGGGTTGCTTTTGCCAGAGCCTTGATCACAGGGCAGGATATCCTTCTGATGGATGAGCCTTTAAGCAATCTCGATGCCAAGATGAGAGTAGAAGTGAGGAATGAGCTGAGAGAGCTCCAGCAGCGTACAGGGGTGACGGCGATTTTCGTGACTCATGACCAGGATGAGGCACTTTCACTTTCGGACTATATCGCGGTATTTAACAAAGGGGTGATATGTCAGGTTGGAACACCGTGGGATATCTACTTTAAGCCGGAGAGCAAGTTCGTGGCTGACTTCGTGGGCGTAGCCAATTTTATCGATGGTGAGGTTGTCGGCTTTTCTGGTGAAGACATCGTCGTGAAATGCAGTGACCATGTATTTGAAGTTAACCAGACGGGGCATGCGGTAAAAGCCGGCGATCCGGTGACGATTATGGTCCGGCCCGAATGCATTTCGGTGATGCCTAACGCGGGTGAGGATAAAAGCGAAGGGTACTGCTGGAACGGATATATTCAGAAAAGCAGTTTCCTGGGGAGAATGATCCGGTACTGGGTGGACTGCGGACCTTTCCAGTGGATTGTGGATGATTCCAGTCCGAGCCAAGTGCTGAAGGGATTAGTGAATATACAGCTGGATAAAAGCAGGATCCATCTGTTGACGAAGGACCGGTGATGCGAATGCCTGTAGAGCCAATATTGTATGCGCTCAATGTGGGGCGTGGTGACAGCTTTTTCATTGAAATTCCGGCTTTGGAAGAGTCCTATGTCATTCTCATCGATGGCGGAGACTGCCAGAAGGAGATGCGGGTAACGCCTTATGCATTTATCCGGGAACGCGGGTGGAAGCGGATCGATCTGATGATATTGACGCATCTTCATCCGGATCACCTATATGGCTTGCTGGAGGTTTCTGAGCATATCCCTGTAACAGAGGCCTTACTTCCTTACCCCGAAATGAATCTCAGCATTGGAGAGCTGACTAACACCAAGGCAATTCAGACTGCTGAGTTATTAAGGGTCTACGAGGAACTTCAAATGAATCTGACCAGGCAGCAGACGTCCATCGTCAGACGTCCTCCGTTCGGAGAGAAATCGGTCTGGGCATTTGGAGAGCTGATATTAAGGCATATTGAGCCGGTTGATCCGCGGGATATGGCTGCTTACCTGACCCTTGAAGAGCTTCGAGAAGCACCTGAAGACCAGCAGGATAGGCTTCTGGAAAGGTTCGACGGACAATCGAATGCTGACAGCAGTGTACTGCTGCTGGAGCATCAGGACGGGACGCAGCTGCTGCTTCTTTCCGGTGATGCCGTGCTTTCGAACTGGGAACGCATTTTGGAGCGTGAGAAGCTTAGCCCGTATGTGTTCAAGGTGGGACACCACGGGGTCCGGGATGCATGGGATGAACAGCTGCTTGCGGCCTTATCTCCGGATTGGGTGCTCGTGACGAACCATAAGGAAGAATACGAGATGTTTCAGGACGAATGGGAAGGGCTGGTCCGGACTTCCGGCTCCCAGCTGTTTGTAACAGGAGCGAAGGATAACTCCCGCTGTCTGATATCCCGTTTACCAAGGAGACCGGAGAGGATTGA
Organism: Paenibacillus dakarensis; assembly: GCF_001373415.1. Classification (GTDB taxonomy): domain Bacteria; phylum Bacillota; class Bacilli; order Paenibacillales; family Paenibacillaceae; genus Paenibacillus_AQ; species Paenibacillus_AQ dakarensis. The sequence goes on from NZ_CDSE01000007.1 coordinate 200,943, forward strand.
GCTGGAATGAAACCGTTAGTACGGTCTTTTCGAATGGTTGTAACCGATATTGACGGAACGCTGGTGGATTCGTTTCAAGAGATCAGTGAACTGAACAAAGAGAAAATACATGCTTTTCAAAGGCAGGGAGGAATCGTGACCCTGGCGACCGGCCGTATGGAGGATGCAGCCTATCGGTTCGTGCAGGAGATGGATATACGACACCCGGTCATTCTCTACAATGGAGGCAAAATCGTCGATTTCACTACGAATCAGTGCTATTTCGAAGCCGTTTTGACAACGGAAGTCGTTCTGGATGCGCTCCAGCTCCTCAGCAGAAATCCATTGAATATGATTTTTTATTCTGAACAAAAGCTCTGGGTCCGTGAGATCAACTCTGTGATTTCGGACTATATGAATAAAGACCGGGTGGTCTGTCATGCCTGGGAATCGCCGGACTTTCTGCTTAGAAGTAAGGTGAATAAAATTTTGATTATTCAAGAGGATCAGAACTTTGACGCTGTGCTTGAGGTGTTTCTTCCGATGGTTGGAGCCTCTTGTGAATTGGTAACTTCCGAAGCGACATATATGGAGATACTTCCGTTCGGCGTATCCAAAGGAAATGCGCTCAAGCTTTTGGCTGATCAGGTCGGGGTGGAGATGCAGGACGTCATCGCCATTGGGGACCATATGAACGATTTGGCGATGCTTCAAGAGGCAGGGTTGGGAGTAGCCGTTAATAATGCCCATCCGGATCTCAAGGAGCATGCGCAATATATTGCCCCTTCCAATTTGGAGCATGCGGTAGCGCATGTGATAGATAAATACTGCCTGAATAAAGCGCAGGAGTCGAGGTGACGAGGAAGATGAAGACGGTGCGATTGACGATGGCACAAGCTTTGCTGAGATTTTTGGATCAACAGTATATAGCGGTGGATGGACAGGAGAGCAAGTTTGTCCAAGGCGTTATGGGCATATTCGGCCACGGAAATGTGACAGGAATCGGTGAAGCGCTTGAACGCGAGGCTGGAGAACTTCTCTTTATACAAGGCAAAAATGAACAGGGTATGGTGCATGCGGCAGCGGCCTATGCGAAGCAGAGGAACAGGCGCGGGATATTTGCCTGCACCACGTCTATCGGGCCTGGTGCCCTGAATATGTTAACCGCGGCGGCAGCCGCAACCGTCAACCGTATTCCGGTCCTGCTGCTTCCGGGCGATAACTTCGCTTCACGGCAGCCTGACCCTGTCCTCCAGCAGTTGGAGTGCCCGGGAGATTACACGGTTTCCGCGACGGATCCGTTCAAGGCTGTAAGCCGTTTCTGGGACCGCATTGTCAGGCCGGAGCAGCTGATGTCATCGCTTCTTCAAGCGATGCGGGTTCTGACGGACCCGGCGGAGACCGGGGCGGTAACGATAGCGCTGCCGCAGGATGTTCAGGGGGAGGCCTATGACTATCCGGAGCATTTCTTCGATCGGAGAGTTCATTATATCGACCGGCGGCCGGCTGGAGAAGAGGCTTTGCACAGGGGAGCCGATCTCCTTATGAGCCGCCAAAAACCGCTGATCATCGCAGGTGGAGGCGTCCATTATGCAGGGGCCTTGAAAGAACTGCAGGATTTTGCAGAGGCTTTCGGGATTCCGGTTGCTGAGACGCAGGCCGGTAAAAGCGCCATTCCATGGAACCATCCCCTCAGTCTCGGGGGAGTCGGAACGACGGGAACGCTTGCGGCGAATGTTGCAGCGGCTGAAGCGGACTTGATTATCGGGATTGGCACCCGCTTGTCTGACTTTACCACCGCATCAAAGTCAGCATTTCGAAATGAGAATGTCGCTTTCCTCAATCTGAACGTCAGTTCATTTGATGCGATAAAGCTTGAGGCAGCGGCGATAACGGCAGATGCGAAGCTGACACTGGGCGCGTTGCAGGAAGAGATGACGAAACGGGACTACCATTCAGGCTGGGACATGAATGCAATCTCCGCTCTGAAGGAGGAGTGGGATCTTGAAGTGGATCGTTTGTATGCGCTGAGACATGCCGATGGATTAACGCAGACACGGGCGTTGGGTGTGATTAACGATTTTGTAGACCCGGAAGATGTAATCGTCTGTGCGGCTGGAAGCCTGCCGGGGGACCTGCATCGGCTGTGGAGAACGGAAAGGCCCAAAACCTATCATATGGAATATGGCTTCTCCTGTATGGGGTACGAAGTGAGCGGCGCATTTGGCGCTGCACTTGCTGAGCCGGATCGCAGTGTATACGCCATGGTCGGTGATGGAAGCTATCTTATGCTGCACTCGGAGCTGGTAACGGCGATCCAGGAGAGCGTCAAAATTACAGTGCTGCTGTTCGACAATCACGGGTTCCAGTGCATCCATAATCTTCAGCGCGGGCACGGCAGCGACGGGTACGGCAATGAATTCCGTTTCAGGTCCAAGGAGACCGGAGGCTTGACGGGATCGTATATCCCTATTGATTTTGCGGCTCATGCCCGCAGCCTGGGGGCAGCCTCGTATACAGCGGCAACGCCTGAAGAACTGGAAGAGGCACTTCATCAAGCCAAGGACGAAATAGGTCCGGTGCTCGTAGAAATCAAGGTACTGCCGGGAACGAATACCGATGGATATGAATCCTGGTGGAATGTCGGCGTGCCTGAAGTCTCTGCCAGTGAGAAAGTGCTCGAAGCGCACCGTCAGATGAGGAGTAAATTGTCTACCGCACGTCCTTATTAATAACAAAGGAGCGCTCCCTATGATTTATAGAACGTTTCGCCTCGGTATTCATCCCATCAATTGGGTCGGCGAGGATGTTGCAGAGCATGGAAGTGAAACGACTTTTGAGGACATCATGGCGGACATCGGGCGGCTGGGGCTTACGGGTACCGAAATGGGCAGGAAGTATCCTAAAGAAGCCGCTGTACTCAAGGAAGAGTTGGGCCGGCGCGGGATACAGCTGGTGTCGCAATGGAAATCCGTATTTATGTCGGATCCGGAGAGGCGAAAGGAAGAGCTCGCCGCATACAGGCAGCATGCGGAATTTTTGAAGGAGCTCGGGGCCAAGGTTATCAGTACGGCAGAGATTGGCGGTTCGCTGCACTGGGATCCCCGTCGATCAGCGAACGAGAGAGAGGTTCGCCGATTAACGGATGAGGAGTGGAACTGGTTTATTGAGGGGCTGCATCAAGCGGGGGAAATTGCACGCGAATTCGGAATGAAGCTGACGTACCATCACCACGGAGGGACCGTTGTGGAGAGGCCTGAGGAGATAGACCGGTTAATGGAATCGACCGATCCGGAGCTGGTTTCCCTCTTGTACGATACCGGGCATGCCTATTACGGAGGGTATGATCCTCTTCAGCTGCTGACCAAACATTACGACCGGATTGCTTATGTACATTTGAAGGATGTTCGCCAATCCGTCCTGGAGCAGGGCAGGACTGAAAACTGGGATTTTGTGACCTGCATCCGCAAGGGCGTGTTTACGGTTCCTGGTGACGGGGATCTCGAATTTGCACCGGTGATCAGGGAGCTTAACAGGCGCGGATACAATGGTTGGGCCATGCTTGAGGGGGAGCAGGATCCTGCGGTACACCCTCCATATGATTATGCACGGAATGCCATCCTGTATCTCGATTCTCTTATACGGAAGGAGGAAACCGGATGAAACCTGTCATATTCGCAGAAGACAGAGCTTTCGATTTTACAGCTATAGGACGCTTGTGCATTGACCTGAATGCGAATGAGATCAACCGTCCGATGGAGGACACGCTAACGTTTACGAAATATGTAGGCGGCTCCCCGGCCAATATCTGTATCGGCATGGCCCGAATGGGGATGAAGACGTCCTTTATCGGCAAAGTGTCGGACGATCAGATGGGTCGTTTCATCCTCCGTTATTTGAAGGAGAACGGGATAGATACAGCGGGTGTGACGACTGACAAGACGGGGGCAACAACGGGGCTCGCCTTTACGGAAATTAAAAGTCCGGATGACTGCAGCATCCTCATGTACCGTGCCGATGCCGCTGATCTGAAGCTTGCTCCCGGAGAAGTTGACGAAGAGCTTATCGCCAGCAGCAAGGTGCTCCTGGTTTCAGGTACCGCGCTTGCGAAGAGCCCGTCAAGAGAAGCGGTTCTGCTGGCTCTCCGGTATGCGAGGAGGCATGGCACCAAGATTGTATTTGATATCGATTACCGGCCGTACAGCTGGGCAAACGAAGAGGAGACGGCCATCTATTATTATGCGGCAGCGGAGAAGAGTGACATTATCATCGGAACCCGTGAGGAGTTCAATATGCTGGAGCATTTCGACAGCGGAACGCTGCGGAGTGACGAGACAACAGCAGCCCGGTGGTTTGGCTGCCATGCGGAAATCGTCATCATCAAGCACGGAAAAGAAGGGTCGATCGCTTACAAACAAGACGGAAGCGTGCACCGCGGAACCATTTTTCCGGCGAAAGTGATCAAAACATTTGGCGCAGGTGATTCATATGCGGCCGGATTTCTATACGGTCTGATGCAAGGCTGGAGTGTTGAACGCAGCATGGAGTTCGGCAGTGCGGCGGCATCCATCGTCATCTCAAGCCACAGCTGCTCGGATGCCATGCCAACCGTTTCTCAAGTCGACGACTATATTGCTGCTGCCCGATCATCCTAAACCCGGAAGGAGCTCAACGAAAGTGACACATCACACAGTCCCAGAGGTGCTTCAAAATTTTATTGGGGGTCAGTGGGTCGCATCGGAGTCCGACCAATCTGAACCTGTGAATAACCCCGCTACCGGTGAAGTTATCGCTTATGTTCCTCTGTCTTCCACCGAAGATTTAAATGCAGCTGTACTCTGTGCGAAGGATCGTTTTACTGCCTGGAGCCAGACGCCGGTTCCGCGCCGGGCCCGCATCCTGTTTAAGTATCAGCAGTTGCTGATCGACCATTGGGAGGAGCTTGCCCGGATTATTACACTCGAGAACGGCAAGAGCTATCAGGAAGCCTACGGCGAGGTACAGCGAGGCATTGAATGCGTGGAGTTCGCTGCCGGCGTGCCGACCCTGATGATGGGCAGACAGCTTCCGGACATCGCGACAAACGTGGAATCCGGCATGTATCGTTACCCCATTGGTGTTATCGGCGGTATTACGCCGTTTAACTTTCCGATGATGGTCCCGTGCTGGATGTTCCCGCTAGCCATTGCATGCGGCAACACATTCGTGCTCAAGCCTTCGGAACGCACTCCGCTCCTTGCTAATCGGCTTGCAGAGCTGTTTCATGAAGCCGGCCTGCCTGGCGGTGTACTGAATCTGGTGCACGGAGCCCGCGATGTCGTGAACGGTCTGATTAAGCATCCTGATGTTAAAGGGATCTCCTTTGTCGGCTCTCAGCCGGTGGCTGAGTATGTCTATACGGCTGCTTCCGCGGAGGGCAAGAGAGTGCAGGCGCTTGCCGGTGCCAAAAACCACAGCATTGTCATGCCTGACGCTGATTTGAATGCAGCCGTACAGCAGATTATCGGCGCGGCATTCGGTTCGGCTGGTGAGCGGTGCATGGCCTGCTCGGTCGTTATCGCAGTCGGCGAAGTCGCTGATCCGCTGATTGAAAAGCTGGTTGCAGCCTCCAATGAACTGGTCATCGGCAACGGTATGGACGAGGGCGTATTTCTCGGTCCGGTTATCCGTGATTCGCACCGGGAGCGTACCCTTGGTTACATCGGGCTTGGCGAAAAAGAGGGGGCGGTTCTGCTTAGGGATGGACGCTCCGATGCTGCTGTAAAAGGGGAAGGGTATTTCATCGGGCCAACGATTTTTGATCAAGTGACCTGCGAGATGAAAATCTGGAAGGATGAAATTTTCGCTCCCGTACTCTCCGTCATGCGCGTGGAGAGTCTGGATGAAGCGATTGAGGTGGCGAACCGATCCGAATTCGCCAACGGTGCCTGTATTTTCACTCAGATAGGAAGCCACGTCCGCAGGTTTCGCGAGAATATCGATGCCGGTATGCTCGGGGTTAATCTCGGCGTTCCCGCTCCGATGGCGTTTTTCCCGTTCTCCGGCTGGAAGAAGTCCTTCTATGGAGATCTTCATGCCAACGGCATGGATGGCGTAGAGTTCTACACCCGTAAAAAGATGGTCACCGCACGCTGGTAATCATATCGGGGATACAACAAACATGATTGTAAGCTGTTTATATCCGGCTGTCCCTGGCAGCAGAGAGGATGAAAACCATCATGGATAAACTGATATTTGGCATTATCGGCATGGGACGGATCGGGAAGATTCATGCCGAGAACCTGCTTAGGCTTCCGCAAGTGGAACTTAAGGCAGTAGCCGACCTTTACGCCGATAAATCCCTGCAAGACTGGGCATCCGCCCGAGGCATTTCTACGGTAACACGAGACAGCGCAGACCTGCTTGGCGATCCTGATATTCAAGCTGTCTTTATCTGCTCCCTGACAGACTCACATGTACCGCTTATCGTACAGGCCGCGCAGGCTGGAAAGCATATATTTTGCGAGAAACCGATCTCTCTGGACAGGGAGCAGACGCAGATTGCGCTTGCAGCCGTTCAGGAAGCCGGCGTAAGCCTGCAGATTGGATTCAACCGGAGATTTGATCATAATTTCCGGTGCCTTCAGGAACGGATAAAAGAGGGGGCTGTCGGTGATCTGCATCTGATCAAAATTACTTCCCGGGATCCAAGTCCTCCTCACGAGGAGTACATCGGCAAGTCCGGCGGCATTTTTATCGATATGACGATCCATGACTTCGATATGGCCCGGTTTCTGGCGGACTGCGACGTAGAAGAGGTATACGCTCAGGGCGCAGTCTTGGTGGATCCGGTATTTGCAAAATACGGCGATGTGGATACCGCAGTCGTGACTTTGAAATTTGCGAATGGAGCGCTGGGTGTGATTGATAACAGCCGTAAGGCTGCCTATGGATATGACCAGCGGGTAGAGGCCTTTGGCTCCTTAGGGTCCATATCCGTGCAGAACGATTATCCGAATACGCTGGAAATCAGTACGGCCGAGGGTGTGATGAGAGATAAGCCGCTCCATTTTTTCCTTGAACGCTATAATGAGGCTTATATTTTGGAGACTAAACAATTTGCCCAGAGTCTGCTTGCCGGCTCGGAAGTTCCCGTGAACGGTCAGGACGGTCTTCAGGCTGAACTGATGGCACTTGCCGCAAGGTGGTCCTTGAAGCTGGGAAGACCGGTGAAGCTCAGTGAGCTGGATATGCTTGAAGCTGAACAAGAGGCGGTGAAGCTATGAGCAGACTCCTCATTAAACCCCAGCTTCCGGATGAAGAGGGGAGGGTGCTTTGCATTACACCGGAATCGGCGGGCTGGGACTATGTCGGATATGAGATGTTCGAGCTGGCGCCGGGGCAGAAGCTGATCACGGATACAGGGGACAGGGAAGCCTGTCTTGTGCTTATTGAAGGAATAGCGGATGTTTCCAGCAGAGACTCGGATTGGAGATCCATTGGCGGGCGAATGAGCGTATTTGAGAACATCCCTCCTTATGCGGTATATGTTCCTTCGGAGGATTCCTTTGAAGTGACTGCCATCAGCGAATTAAAGCTTGGTGTATGCTGGGCTCCGGGATCCGGTACACTCCCTGCGCGATTGATCAGCCCGGATATGGTTGGTGTGGAGATTCGTGGGGAGGGAAGCACAAGGCGGCTGGTTCACAATATTTTGCCGGAATCGGAGGCGGCTGATAGCCTGCTCGTTGTGGAAGTGCTGACGCCAAACGGCAATTGGTCCAGCTATCCCCCGCACAAGCATGACCGCGATCTGCTGCCGGAGGAATCACTTCTGGAAGAAACCTATTATTTCAAAACACGGCCTGAGCAGGGTTTTGCTATCCAGCGTGTATACACAGATGACGGCTCTTTGGATGAGACGCTTGCCGTCGGTAGCGGCGAAGCGGTGCTTGTTCCCCGGGGCTATCACCCTGTTTCAGCGCCTCCCGGCTATGATGTTTATTATCTTAACGTGATGGCTGGCCCGACCCGGACCTGGAAGTTCTGCAACGACCCCAAGCATGCGTGGCTGATGCCTGCACCGGCACCCAAATAAGCAGCATCTGCAGCTGAACTACGGCATTGATCATAAAATCTATCCTTGCATGATATGCACAATGAAGACAGCGGATGAAATGACTGTTCTTAATTTGTGAGGCATAAACGAAAATTCGTTTATTAAGGGAGGATAATAATTTTGATCAGAAAAATGATGTCTGTCGTGCTGCTCGCTGCATTGGTCATAAGCTTCTCTCCAATGGTCCACCGTGCAAACGCCACCCCGACATATGCCGATTTGGCTGCGCATTGGGCACCTACCATTTACCAGGATGTAAATGAAACCTACGGTGTCCGTGCCGATTTTATGACCAAGTTCAATTATGACGGGGATTGGAGAGGGGACAACAACTGGGAGAACCTGTACAATTATCCGATCCTGCCGTCCGTTTATTATTCTGTTCGTGAGACGTTAACCCATTATTTCATCGAATATGACTTTTATTATCCGAGAGATGACGGCCCGATTAATCTTGAGCGGCATGAGCACGATCTGGAAGGGAGCATTTTTGTCATTCGCAAAGACGGCTCCACTTACGGTTCCCTTCAGTTAATGGAAACACAGGCGCATAATCACTGGTACCAGTACAGTAATGATTCCTCCATTACGAACGGAAGCGAAAATATTGACGGAGCCATTCCTTTAGATGGGCATAGGGCAAAGCTGTATATATCGGCCAATGGAATTGGGTCCGATGCCGGTCATGGCGTTAAGGCCTATGACGGCAGAGCGGCGAATGGCGGGGATGGGATTGTATTCAAGTATCAGAATGGAACCTCTGTGATGCCAACGGACACCTCCGGAAGCTACACGAACGTCTATGATTATGCTCTGATTACAATGGATGAGATATGGAACCGTCGTAACGATACCGGAGGAGCGGGGCATACTTTCAATACCTTTGGTTTCTTCCACGGAGATACGTATTCAAACAGCTCCTGCACGCTGCCTTGGACCAAGGATGATCCGGATGACGGTCCGCTATATAAGGGGATTTATTGGTCAGACCCGGCTTTCTTTATTGATACGCATCTGAATGGGTTGGGTAATTTCTCGCATACGTATGTCTATAATCCGTATTACTCGCACAAAATTTCGCTGCTGAACGTGACCAGCAAGGCGAATAAGGACCCGTCTAATGATGAAAGCGATGTGTACCTTAAGGTTAGCGTGAACGGTCAGGAGCATATCAATAACAAGCACTGGAAGGATAATCAGGCTCCGTTGAACGTCACTAAGGAAATCTACTGGGGCTATGAGCAGGCGGAGTTTGATAACCAGTATTCGGAACCATTCAACACCATTTATATCGCCGAACCGCAAAACTCCGTGGTCCGTATTGAGGTACTGGATAAGGACGGCACATCAAGCGATGATACAATGGGCTACCTCACAGCGAACCCTGCGCCAGGGCAGTCTGTGACCTGGACGAATACGCTGACTTCAACGGGAGAAGCTGCGGTATCTGCAGTGATTACGGCTTATTGAGTTCTATTACGTTCCCCTGTGAAGGGGAACCCGGGATAATAATTCATCGAATAGGGAAACCATAACCCTTACGCAAAAAGAGAAGGCCGATTTACGGCCTTCTCTTTATTATGCTGCCCTATTAAGCCTACCTTGCGGCCCGAACTATAGTCCTCTACGGACTTATTTGGCTTTATTCAGAACCGTAACTTTTAATTTCAGCTTCGTATCGCCAACCTTAATGATTACTTCGGCATCTCCCTTTTTGTCGGCAGTAATCGTATTTCCTTTGATCTGTACGATCTTGGAATCCTTTGTCGACAATACAGCCTGGGCCGTTACATCCTCGGTAAGAGGACCGTAAGATGCCTGCACAGATACGGTATGCTTCTCTCCCCGAACCAGTGTTACTTTTGTCTGATTAAGGGTGTATCCGCTAAATCCGTGCACGTTAACGACGGGAAGCTGCAGCTCCTCGCTGCTGGTCAGCAGCGGGAAATGAGCGGATACGGTATATTGATGCGTGCCTGCCGATGGAGCTGGAATCGTTACCTGAACGGGTGTCTCTCCTGTTCCAACTGCCTCGGCTACGACAGTGTCTCCTTCTTTTACGGTCACTGCAGCACCCTCAGTGGCGGCAACCGACAGCGTAAGGTCTGAGCCTTCCTTGACGTCGGTGGAAGAGAATTCAGCACTTCTGATTTCCGGTACTTCTGAAGGATCGATAACGGTATAGACCGATACTTCATCATAATGTGTAGTTGATACCCACAAAGGTGAAGTAAAGAGCACGAGCCGCATGGTGACGGCGTTATCAGGAACAACGGTTGTCATTTCGATAGGAAGCCAGCTGTATTGCGGTCCTTCCACATGCTTGTTCATAGCGGAAGTGATCGGAATAAGCTTGTTGTTCGCATCATAATAACGAACGCCAACGGAAGAGCGGCTGCTGCTGAATGGCGGATCATTCGGATTTGGTCTCGGGAATGAGCCGTTCAAGTACATATTGAAGTTAGCCATGTAAGTTCTTCCCGGAATGACCTGAAGCGGATCCGACATCAGCTCCGTTGTATGCGTGGTGCTTGCATCCACCAACTTCAGACTCTTGTCTCCTGTATATTTGTTGTCGTCCGTTACTGTTACAGACGACACACCCTCCGTGGCAGCTGTTACGGTCCATCCCGGAATGGAACCGTCTGCAGCTGCTTCCTCAAATCCGGAATTGTGAATATCGAGGTAATGCTTCTTAGGCTCCTCCGGTTGTTCGGGTTCTACCGGCTTCTCGGAAGGCGGGTATTTCAGAAGCTTTGTAGATTCAGCTACATATAAATTATCCTCACGGTCGAGTGTGAACAAGGAGGCTTTATCCTTAATCAGTCGGTAAGCCATCGTCTCCGGATCAATGACCACCAGCTTCTCGCCGGCATTGGAATAGAGTAAACCATCACTGCTGAACCGCTGATATACCGGACGCCATTTACCGAACGCTTTTACATCCGGATGAATGTTTCGGGATTTAACAATTTCGCGAGTATCCGGATCAAAGGCAAACACGATGCCGTTTGCAGCTGCCCAGATCAGTCCGTCCGGACCGAGCTGTAAGCCGCTGATCATCTGCAGGCTGCTGAGGCCCTCAAGCTGAGGTTCCCATTCATGGATCTTTTTCTTGCTGGCGACATCCCATACGAACAGCTTTGCCCGCATGCCTGTCGGAGCATTTCCAAGACCACCGGATATGGATGTCGAACCATAGATCAGGCCATCTTTGTATAATAGTCCAGTTATGCTCTGATCCTGTACAACATTCCGGAATACTTCAAATACAGGTTCACCGCTGGCCTCAGAAGCCGCGGGGTCATAAATGGTAAGGGCTCCACCGGTCTGGGAGTAGCCTGGAATCGTTCCGAGCAGGAGCTTGCCATCTCCTTCGGTAACAACGAATGGACGGTCTTGATCCTCACCGATGGAGAAGATCGTCTCCGGTCCGGTGCTGGTTGGCAGCGGTGTAGTCGTATCCCAGGCAGCTACTTCAGCTTTAGGATAAATGCCGAAGTACATCGTATCGCCGACATGACCGAGTCCCTCAGCCTGTCCAAGCGGGAATACGGTGAACTTTCCGGTTTCCGGATCATACTGGGCACCTTCCGAGTTCAGGTAAGTACTTATATAGAGCTTGCCATCTGGTCCTGTCTCCAGTGCTTGAAGATTGATGCCCTGTCCCTGAACGAGCAGCTTCATGGATTTCTGCTGTCCCGTGGCTGGGTCAGACAGAGTGATGCGCGCATTGAATCCAATGCTGACCATAGCTCCATTTGGGAAATCCGGCTGATTCGCAATATTCATCCACACGCTGTGCCGAATATTATTGTCAAAATCCAAGACTTCACGTTCACTAAAGTCAGACAGAGAGATTTCCCACATCTTGCCGTCTTTTTTGCTTGTGTATACCTTGCCATCCTTATACCCGACGGCAGCTTCAAGGCCGCGAATATTAGAGAATCCGGCGTCCGTCCATTCCTGCTTCTCCAGATCATAAACCTGGATAATGGAAGGGCCATTATAGAAAGCAAACAGATAGTTTTCATGAATATTCATACCGTATGCGAAGCCCATTTTGTCATATAGGCCCTTGTAAATCGCATCATCTGGGCTGCCCGGTAATCCGAGGCTCGTCTTGTCTGTCTGCGGATTGCTTGTGCTGATCTTCCAGACCCGTCCGTTAGTGGAGCCTGTGCCCGCGTAGAGGTAGCCGTCATAATAAGCCATGCTGCGAATGTAAGATTCATTGCTGTCTACCGGTGCGTTTAACAAGTCGGTAATCTCAAGCGTTTGCGCATCAATGCGGAAGACGCGTCCTTGTACGCTCTCTGAGTATATCCCGCCGTACACATTGCCTTCATCATCGGTGGTTAAAGACCAGATGGAGCTTGTGCCGGGAAGAGGAACACCAAGATCGGTTACCTCCTTGCTCTCTGGCGAGTATACGAACATCTTATGTGATGCACCGATAAATACGCGGCCATCCGGTGTTTTGACATGGTTCCAGGCATTCGATGCGCCCTGCAGCTTAAATTGGCGAAGGAGCTTTTCATTATCAATATCAAGAACGCTGAATGTGGCATAATCGCCGGCAGATGCACTGCCAGTTACAGTGGTATAAGCTACATTAACGCCATCCTCCTGACCGAATTCGGCGTCAATCGCTTGAGCCGTTTGAACCGGAGTGCCAAGATCGACAGGTTCGGTTGTCTTGTCAGTAGATGTCGAGGCTGCCGAGACCGGCAGGGGGGAGATGAACATCCCAATGATTAATGACATTGTTAGAATACATGATAATAAGATACTGATACGTTTGCGCATACTTAATTATTCCTCCCTCGTAAGTTGTTATAGCGTTTCGATTACATCCAACCCCCTTTATAACTGACTTGTGAGACTTCCTTTAAGGGTATTTGCAATTTATCCGCTAAGTAAAGAAAGGGTTTTCATAAATTTGTCAAAAATCTACATTGAAGAATATGGAGCGGGAGGAGCCCTTGATATAGAGCGATTCCTATAAATCTGAAAAATATAAAGGAATGGAAAAATCTAAATTGCTAAAACAGGCTGGCAGAAGATGGGTCATCTCCCTGAGTCTCTGATGAATAACCGGAAAAGTATCCGGGATTTCACGGACAAGGACGGCATCGGGAACTTCTGCAGCACATTAAAAAGCTCCCGGTCAGTGATCGGGAGCTTTAGCTTGCGGACTGTGCCTCATAGAGGTAAATTAATAGATCGTTTTAGGCGCGATTTTTATATTGCTGATCTGCAGCTTCATAAAGCTTCGTCTGCTCAAGGTAGCGCTTAGGCGCTTGGAAGGTGACGGTTACAACGCCGGGATGGCGTCCGATCTCAATTGAGCCTGTGATGGTAGCACGGTTCATAATCTCAGGGACCGACACGTTGAACAGTTTTGCTGCGCGTGCAAGTCCGTTATCGGTCGCAGCATTTAAAGTGGGGCCTGTTCCAATTACAGAAACAGGGAGTGACTCTTCCAGCTCTTGAAGTCCCCACTGGGCAGCGAGGGCCTCAGCGGAGCGTTTCTCTGCTGCGGTGAGCGGCTTGGCTGTATAAGGCAGGTCCTCTTCATTCGGCAGGAGGACAGGGCCTTCCAGATGGATGCCTTTAAGCACTTTGACCTGCAGATGTACAATTCCAGCGACATCCGCTGTATGGCCCGCGATTTCACCATCCCCTTGCATGGCATGCATGTCTCCGAGATAGACGCCACCGCCAGGAACCTTAACCGGACAGATGAGTGTAGCGCCAGCACGCACGCGGCTGATATCCATATGTCCGTCCGTACGGTGTTCGTCCAGCTCTTCCTGAGTCACTGCATATTGATGCGGTGCACCGATTAGAAATGACCCGAAATCGCCGGCGTTGTGAGAATCGGGAAGTGCCTTGGAAGGTGTTGTACCAAGCTGCCCCATGAAGGGGCGCATTCGTGCAACCATGCCGACGAGATCATGCGGTGCAAAGGTTACAATCGGATTTTGCACCGACGCATCCGGTGTACGCATGTAGTGTCTGCCTTTCCGTGCAATTTGCTCAGCCGCTTCCTTGGAAAGTGTTACACCAACCTGACCGTCTTCGTCAAATGTAATCGTATATCCATTCGTAAATACAAAAGGAGTGATGTCGCTATCGCAATGAGCACAGCGAATCGCCTCCTGCCCAATGCCTTTAATCACTGTTTCGGGATTCAGTGTTCCGCACTTTGGACACTTGCCCGCGACAAAGGGGTCCCCCAGAAACCGGCCTTCAACAGGTCTGTCATTACCAGACGCGGTAGCAATGGAAGTTACCTGGATTGATTTAATCTTAATGGCAATCGCGTCACCGACCTCTGCACCTTCGACATAGACTGGCTTCGTTACTTCATGTCCGCCCTTCAAGCAAGGGGTAATCATGGGACCCCAGCATCCTGGCGCCGTGTTGGCGACGATTTGTCCGCCGTCTTTGATCGGGCCGAGCATTTCTTGCTCAGGGTCCAGGATTCCATCCGTGAAGGAGTTGACGAATAATGTTTCTACTGCTTGCTTCATTGTTTAAGCCTCCTTTTGATATGTAAGTTGATGATGTACCTATATTATTTATTGTACTTGTGAAAATAGTTTCAAACGGTTAGTTAATAACCATAATATGTGAAAATCAAATGTATAATGATGGGTATGTTTTACAGGGGGGTGAGATGGATGAAGGCGATCTATAAGAAAACGATAAAAGCCCTAGCTTGGGGCGTGATTCACCTCACTTTGCTGATTTTTGTCCTCGTGTTTTTATTTGGGCTTATCTTTTTTGCTGGTGTTTGGTATAAGGAAAACTTTATGTAATGATTTAAGGCAATATAGCTCATGATTGGAAGTTCACGTTAGGGCTGTTTTCATGAAGAGAAGAATACAGGTTGCCATTTCCAAAAATAACGATTATCATATACATAGATTAACGATACATAGAATTACTAGGTATAGGAGGACAGATGACATTGGCGATTAATAAAGAGCTGCTTAAGGGAAGTACTGTGATCCTGCTGCTTAGTGTGCTGAGCCGGAAAGAAATGTACGGTTATGAACTAATCAAGGAAATTGAGAAGAGCTCGAATGGTGTGTTTATGATGAAGGAAGGGACGCTGTATCCCATCCTTCATACGCTTGAAGCGGAAGGGTGGCTCGAAGCGTACTGGAGCCAGCATGAAGGACGTAAACGGAAATATTACCGGATCACGGAGCGGGGGCGGGATCAGATCAGGGAGAAGAAGGAAGAGTGGGTCAGATTCCGAACCGCAGTCGATACCGTTATTGGAGAGGGGAGCTAAGTCGTGACACAACAAGAACCAAATGTCCGTCAGTTTCTGGACCATGTATGCCAGCATGTCAGAGCCAAGGAGCTTCACCCTGAGATTCGGGAGGAGATCAGCGGTCATATCGAGGAACGGGCGGAAAGCTTGCAGCTTGAAGGGTATACGAAGGAGACAGCTATCAAGGAAGCAGTAAAGCAGATGGGATCTTCCGAGGCCATCGGTAAAAGCCTGGATCATGCGCATCGGCCGCTGCCCAATTGGAGAATGCTTGCGATTATTGCCCTGATGGCTGTGATCGGTATATTGGCAGCGCTGAATATACAGATCTCCGGGTCAATGAACAATCATTATTCCAATCTGTTTGAGAGCAAGACCATGCTTACCGGAATTGGCCTGCTGGCACTTGTGGGATTCTATTTATCAGATTACCGGAAGCTGCTGAAATATGCTGATGCGATATTTTTGATGACCCTTGGTCTTATGGTGATGACGATATTGAATAGTACGGTGGTAAATGGATCTGGAGCGTATTTTCGAATTGGACCGTTAGTTATCAATACGATGGCACCTTCTCTTCTTCTCTTGCTTATGTCTTTGGCAGGTATGAAGTCAGGACGACATACGGGATGGCTCGAATTCATTACTCAATTT
Source organism: Paenibacillus dakarensis (assembly GCF_001373415.1). Classification (GTDB taxonomy): domain Bacteria; phylum Bacillota; class Bacilli; order Paenibacillales; family Paenibacillaceae; genus Paenibacillus_AQ; species Paenibacillus_AQ dakarensis. The sequence goes on from NZ_CDSE01000007.1 coordinate 216,965, forward strand.
TGTTATAGAGGCGCAGTACCTGTGTGGCTGTTTAGTCTGGGCGGCTCCATGCCGCTTGCTCTGATTTATGTTATTGGGTATCTATTGATAACCTGGCATGCCAACAAAAAGAATATGAAGCAATGGTTTATCCTCGGTCTGCCTATCATTGGGGTGTTCGGCTTTATATTATCCCGGGTAGATCAAGTTCGTTATCGAATTTCTGCTTTTTTAAATCCAACACAAGGTGAGGATTATCAGTTGATTCAAACCGCTGAAGCCATACGCTCGGCCGGTTGGACCGGACACGGATTCGCTGCGCCGAACGAAATGCTTCCGTCTCTCCAGAGTGAGTCGCTGTTTCCATACCTCATTTACTGCTTCGGTTGGGGGGCTGCTATTGTTATTGGTTTGCTCGTCCTGCTGTTTCTGATCGAAATCTGGCGCATGAGCACTTCACTCCATGATCCGGCTGCCCAAAGAGTGACCATCGCATTTACAACCGTATTGGCGTTCCACATGCTGTGGCCTATACTGATGGCATTTGGCATGGTTCCATTTGCGAATATTGAACTGCCGTTTATGGCATATGGCGGCTCGACACAGATTTTATATTTTGCAGCTATAGGGATGGTTCTGTCGATGTACCGTCGTAAAAATATGCTGCCGAGCGCAGAGGTGGCGGCATAAAAATACTAAAATTATTATTGAAACAGAGGCGGCAAATTCAATCTGCACGCCTCTGTTTTGTGTTTTCTATCCGGAGGAGGATTAAGCGATGGTGCTCATTCTGTTCAGTTATATCGGACAGGCACGCTTTATTCTACGTTCAGGAAAGGAGGAAGGCTGTGATCAAAAAGAGAAGTATCAACAAGGTGAAAAACATGGGTGCTGGACCAATGTGCAATCAGCTTTAGCACGTCAAAGTATCGGGTGCAGCTCTGAAATAAGATGGATACGTTGGAGGTATAGCATGCTTACTAAATATATTGTGAGCCGTGATAATACTGTATACGAGGCTTTTCCCGCATTGGAAAAGACAGAAAAAGAGCATTTGATCTGTGTATTCCTGGAATGTGTTACGCATGGAGATCGCTCGAGAACACGCATTGTTTACACCAAGAGCATAGATAAGGGCCGTACTTGGGGGCCGAAGAAATGTTTGACGGAGAGCCTTCCGGATTCATCTCATTATGATGATTGCCCTAGCATTAAGCGACTTCGAGATGGACGGCTGGTCATTATCGTGAACAAGTGCCCGAGACAGCTTCCTGTTGGCACAAATATGGGGAATACCTCTTCTAGTTTGCTCTTTATCGGTGATCCGGACGGTGAAGTATGGAGTGAACCGATCCTAACGCCGGTAAAGGGAATCGTACCTGATACACTTGTGGAATTGGAGAGCGGGCGTTGGCTTGTATCCGCTCACTATAAAAGTGATGACCATGCGTTTTTGGAGCAGGTTCTCTGGTATACGGATGATGAAGGGAAGAGCTGGAGCGATAGAATTATCGTTGCGAGTAAGGAGGGTCTTCATTTATGTGAAGGAAGCATCTTGCCACTGCCGGATGGTACCCTTGTCACCTATCTGCGAGAGAATTCAAATATGGGCTGGGATGCGTACAAAACGATCTCTCATGATCAAGGATTAACTTGGGAAGGGCCGTATCCTGCACCCATTCCGGCATGTCATCGGCCTGTCGCTCGTATGCTCCATAGCGGACGTGTCTTTATCACCTATCGCTTTATGCAAGGAGGAAGCGGATGGCTCGGGAAATGGACGCAGAATTTTTTTGCTTGCATGACCGATGTGGAATCTGCTAAAGCGACCCGGCGAAATGACCAATGGTCCCGCATCTTTCCGATTGACTTTGACCGCAGTCCGGAATCCGATCTTGGTTATTCGGGCTGGGTTCAATTCAACGATGGTGAGATCTACATTGTGAATTATATTGTGGATGACGCACCGAATGCCCATATTCGCGGATATTCCCTGCGTGAATCGGATTTGCTGCTTTAGTTATAAGATAAGATGCTGCATTATATTCAATTAAGTAAGGCTTAATCCTTTATAGTCTTAGATCATTCCTGAAATTAAGATGGAAAAAAACGACCTGTCATTCACAATCGAATGACAGGTCGTCTATATGTTTTGCCGCTTATTAATTGCTTCCCCAAGTCCGCTCGCCTGTCAGGTACTTCTCGGTCAAAACAGACAGGAGCTGGATGCCAACCTCATTCTCCCCGCCTTCAGGGATAATGATATCCGCATATTTCTTGGATGGCTCGATAAATGCCTCATGCATCGGCTTAACTGTACTCAGATACTGATCGTGAACCGATTGAATCGTTCTGCCGCGATCCTCGATATCCCGGACTACCCGGCGGAGAATACGCACATCGGGATCCGTATCGACAAATACCTTGATGTCGAGAAGTTTTCGCAGATTTTCGTCAGACAGTACATGCAGGCCTTCGATGATGATAATATTCCTTGCCTTCAGCTCAAGCGTTTCCTCTTTGGAACGGGCGTGGATGGTAAAGTCATATACCGGAGCGTAAGCAGACTGCCCTGCTTTCAAGAGCCCTACATGCTCGATAAGAAGATCATTGTCAAAAGCAAAGGGGTGATCATAGTTGATCTTCTCGCGTTCCTCCAAGGTAAGATGAGGGTTGTCCTTATAATAATTATCCTGAGATATAAACGTAACTTTTCCGTGGCCAAGACGGTTAATGACGGAACGGGCTACTGTCGTTTTGCCGGAGCCTGTTCCACCGGCAATACCAATGATGAGCATGATACTATTTTAAACCTCCCTAAGGTTACGTGCTTTGCATTTCAGTATTTTAACATACTGTATGGGCTTTTTCACGCTAAGCTATGTAGAATTTGTGAGGGTATTATTCCCTTGTACTTAATAATATGAAATACTAATCTTATAACGAAAGGAGCGGACATTATGAGCACAGAACCAACTTTAGCTGATGTATTTAACGAGACTCCATACAAGGTTGCCGGTCATGGCAGCAGAGACGTTCAAGTATTGAAGCAGGCACTCGAATCATTCGATGGCTCTCTAAATAGCGACATGTATGGAAAAGGCAAGCTGATTGAAGATTTTCAGGACAAACTGGCGAACATACTCGGCAAAGAAAGTGCCGTGTTCTTCCCCAGCGGAACCATGGCCCAGCAGATCGCCCTTCGCATCTGGTGTGATCGGCAGGGGAACCGGAAAGTTGCGTATCATCCTTTATGCCACTTGGAGATCCATGAAGAAGACGGACTGAAGGAGCTTCATCATATTGAACCCGTACTGCTTGCAGATTCGGATCGATTAATTAACCTGGATGATGTGTTACATATGGACGACGATATCGCATGTCTGCTGCTGGAGCTGCCGCAGCGGGAGATCGGCGGACAATTGCCGGATTATAAGGAGCTTGAAGCGATATCCGCCTACTGCCGTGAGAAAGGGATCAAGCTGCATTTGGATGGAGCGAGATTATTTGAGATCGTGCCTTATTATGAGAAGTCGGCGGCAGAAATATGCAGCCTGTTTGATAGTGTGTATGTATCCTTTTATAAAGGAATCGGCGGAATTGCTGGTGCTATCCTTGCGGGGGAGAAGGCATTTACGGAAGAATCGAAGATATGGAAGCGCCGGCATGGCGGCGATCTGATCAGCCTGTATCCCTATATTCTGAGCTCGGATTACTACTATGATCTTAGAGTAGGGCGGATGGGTCAGTATTATGAGGAAGCGAAGGAGCTAGCAGCCTACTTTAACCGCTGTACAGCAGCAGCTTCCTTGCCGCTCACACCCGTATCGAATATGTTCCATGTTCATTTCGAACTGCCGAAAGAGAAGATGGAGCCTGTGCTCAAGGCTCTGTATCAAGAGACGGGTGTAGGATTAGTAGGATATCTAAATGAGAATAGCAACGGCGGCTGCTCCAGTGAGATTAGCATCGGCGATCGGTATGCGAATATACCGAAGGAGACTCTAAAGAAGGCGTTTCAGGTGCTGGATGAGAAGCTGACAGAATTGAAGAGTTCATAGTTGAACTTCATGTGATTGATTAGTAACATGCTTAATATTAAACGGCAAAAAAGCCTGTCACATCCTTCCGCTTGGGAAGCCGTGACGGGCTTTGCTGTTATCAATGATGGGTCCTGAACTACCGGGGCTGATGCTCTGCTTGTGACTGACCATGAACCTCGGTCGTGAACGTAAGGGATCCGGCGAGCAGAATCGCCTTACGCACAAAACTAATATAAAGAAGTCAGCATTTTTACACCTGTCCAATACGACTACCGAGACAAAAATGCAACCGCTGAAGAAAAGGCATGAGGGGTTAGCCCTCATGCCCAATCTCTCCGTAATGTAAACAGATCCTTCAGCTCGTCGGTCGACAGCTCGGTGATCCAGCCTTCGCTGCTGGAAATAACGTTGTCGCTGAGCTGCTGTTTGCTCTCCAGCATCTCATCGATTCGTTCCTCGAGGGTGCCGAGTGAGATGAATTTATGCACCTGCACATCCTTTGTCTGGCCCATACGGTACGCACGGTCGGTCGCCTGGTTCTCAACGGCCGGATTCCACCAGCGGTCGAAGTGGAAGACGTGGTTCGCTGCGGTCAGATTCAGACCGACTCCGCCTGCCTTGATCGACAGAATGAACACATTAGGCTGTTCGGACGGTGGCAGCGTCCGTGACTGGAATTGGTCAATCATGCGGTCACGCGCCGTCTTCGAGGTGCTTCCGTTCAGGTAGAGCACCGGCTCACCAAGCTCCTGCTGCAGCACCTGCTGCAGCATCTCACCCATACCAATGTACTGGGTGAAGATGAGGCACCGTTCGTCTTCCTCACGGAGTTCCTTAATCATCGACAGCAGGCGTTCGAGCTTGGCTGAACGGTTGATGATCGTCTCCGCATCCAGCATACGACCAGAGGCACTCGTAACCTCGGGAAGAGCTTCCTTGGTCAGGAGCACCGGATGATCGCACAGCTGCTTCAACTGCGTGAGCGCCGACAAAATAGCACCCTTACGCTCAATCCCCTCTAGCTTCTGCATACGCTCCATCAGCTGATTGACCGTCTGGTCATAGAGCGCGCCCTGCTCCGTCGTGAGATGAATATACGTCTTCATCTCATTCTTCTCCGGCAGATCCAGCTGGATCGCCGGGTCCTTCTTCTTGCGCCGAAGCATGAACGGCTTGACAAGCTTCTGCAGATCGGCGGTCTTTTGCTCATCATGATCCTTCTCGATCGCTTGAATGAAGCGGTTCGTAAAGGCCCTCAGATTACCGAGATACCCCGGATTAATGAAGTCGTATATCGACCACAGCTCAGACAGTCTGTTCTCAATTGGCGTACCGGTCAGGGCGATTCGATGCTTCGCCGGGAAGCTGCGGACCGCCATGGACTGCTTCGTCTGCGCGTTCTTAATGTTCTGGGCTTCATCAAGACAGATGGATTCCCATTTGAATTCTTTAAGCAGCTCCTGATCGAGCGTGGCTGTAGCGTAAGAGGTCAGGATAATGTCGGCCTCCATGGCTTCTGCCTGGAATTCCTCGCTGCTGTACCGCTTGCTTCCGTAGTGAAGCATGACCCGAATGGACGGGGCGAAGCGGCGCAGCTCCTTCTGCCAGTTGCCCAGAACGGAAGTCGGACAGATAAGAAGCGAAGGAAGTCTGGATTCCTGACCTTCGGTCGTTTCTTTCACATGCAGCAGATAGGTGATGAACTGAACGGTTTTGCCAAGACCCATATCGTCGGCAAGACAGGCGCCAAGCCCGAAGCGCCGCAGGAAGGAAAGCCATGCATATCCTTCCCGCTGATAGGTCCGAAGCTCTGCATGGAGTCCTTCGGGCACCGGCAGCTCAGGCCATTCGTTCTGCCGCTGAAGCTGGCTGATTAGACCGAGCAGATACTCATTGAGCTCAACCTCCAGCTTTATGCGCTCGGGGCCTTTTTCCTCCTCTTCTTGCTGTTGATCACCTTCTGGTGACTCATCATTACCGAGCAGGTGGAGATGGAGAATATCCTGAAAGGATAGACCTTGCGATGAATCCATCCCTGCCATGGCCTGGCGAATTTGCGCGACAAGGGCAGGGTCGAGCGCGATCCACTGCCCACGGAAACGAACCAACCGTTCGTTCCGGGCAACAAGATCTGCGAACTCGGCTTCGGTAAGGCTGGTATTCCCGATAGCAATCCGCCAATCGAAGTTGACGATGGAATCCAGGCCGAAGAGGGAGCTGCCCGCCGTGCGTTCACGGCCCTCGCCGGAGCGAACCTTGGCGCGAAGCTTCGGCTTCTTACGCGTAGCCGCTTCCCACCAAGCCGGGAGGAGCACCTGCCAGCCTGTCTGCAGAAGACGCTGGCTGTCCACCGTCAGGAAGTTCCATGCCGCTTCGTCGGACAGCGCCGAGCTGATCACATCCTGGCTGTGGCCCTCCAGCATATGTGCCGGAAGTGCGCCTCGCAGACGCTCCAGCCAGCCGGCGGAGCGCTCCACCACATGAGGCGTCCAGTGTGCCGGCCATGTTCCAAAGGCATGGCCTTCTTCTGTCAGCCGAACCGGACAGAGCAGAGCGGGATCGCGCTTGTCCTGAAGGACAAGCTTGAGCCGCCACTCGAATTCTTCTTCGTCCGGTTCCAGCAGCTGAAGTACAGGGCGGAAGGGAGCCGTATCCGGCTTCCATCCGATAGCAATCAGCCAGGACTGCGCATCCATTCCGGCTGCTGCTGTACGATCCTTGGCGAAGAGAAGGGGATATTCACGGCGCAGATCTGAGGCTTCCGCTTCGGTTCCATAACAGCGGTTAAAGACAGATGCAGAGAATGCTGCCTCTAAACCTTCTCCAAGCAGGGGGTCTTCCACCAACTGAGACAATATCTCGCGGCCCGCGGGATCCATCGCCTCCGGGTCCCATGTCCACTGGAGCTTTCCTGCCTGATAGGCGGTAAAGCTGGGCATGAAGGCTTTTTGCTCAATGCATTCATTAAGCATCGGAGCAAGCTGAACGAAGGGCGCGCTTTCCTCTCCCCACACCCATTCGATGTGACTCAGCAGCTTGATATCGGCAAAGAATGGAATGACCTGCTCGGCAGGCAGCACCACAAGCTCAACATCCTGAACCTGCTGAACCTCCAGTTCCGTGCCGTAAAAGGATTCCTCATGCCACGCGAACAAACGCTGCTTTAAAGTCTGGCCCGGCAGATAACCCTGCATCAGGGTGGAGCCATAGATGAGCGCATCTCCATAAGCGCTTAGTGTGATTTGGACGTTGATCGTTTCGGTATGTCGGCTCATGATATCAGTTTTCCTCTCCGAAGCTCCTCCTGAAGTGCGCGAAGGCGGCTGTGCCGCTCGGAAAAGGCGGTAATAAAGTTCTCCCAGCGTTCTTCCTGCTTCAGTTTTTTGTACAGCTTGGCTAATCGTTTCAGCAGCTTGACTGCTGATTTATAACTGGATCTGTTTTTCTGAAGGATATACCTTTCCACAGCCTGGTGAAAAAAAGGCAGCAGCAGCTCTGGCGCATTCTTCTCAATCGGCTGCAGGACGCTGACCCGGAACTCCAGCGGTTCTCTGCCTGTACTCAGCTGGTAATCCATCCACTCCTGCCATTTACCGTGGGCCAGCAGTGTTTCTTGATAAATGTCCTTGGAATAAGGGAGCATGTCCACAAGCGTATTCCAGAGATGCTGTTCCGCTTCCGGCTGCTCCTGCACAACCTGATCCCAGTAGGCCATATAGCTTTTGAGATTATGATTGCGGTAGCTGGCCAGTAACGGGCCCGTCTCGGTCAGCCACTTCGACAGACGTGTCCAATCTTCAGCATGGGAGAGCATATTCAGAAAAAACATCAGCTGTTCCGGCTGGATATAAAGCGCCTTGTCAGCAGCACGCAGCAGTTCAAAGGCCTTATCATCCTGCAAAAGATAAAAGTGCATCAGGCTCTGGGCAAGCATGCCCGCCGCTTTGGAATAGGCATTCCCAAGCTCTGTTTCTGCGGATTGCAAATGCTCCAGCTCTTCAGTGTAGAGACGGGTATCACCTTCAAGAGGGTGTATCCCGAATGTCCACAGCTGATTGTATATATTGGAGAAGAAGGGATGATAACGTGATTCGGTCAGCATTTTTCCCCTTAGGTAAGACAACGTTTCACTTACTCGAGGTGAATACACGCTCTCTCCTGGAATGGAGAGCTCCCCGGAAGCGAAGCGTTGATTTATATCCTTCTCGATGTCGTCCGCGGCAATCTGAACATGATAGCCAATGAAAAGACCGGAGCCAATTCCCTGGTTCGGAGGCTGCTTCACCAGCTTGTCGAGCACAAACAGCCGGGCATGAAGCTCAAACAGCGTATCCATTACACCGGTAAGCGAAGGCTTGATACTGAGGATGGCCTCAAGAGCATTGTGGGAGTACAAGGAGTTTAAGGTGCGGATTCCTAGTGTTGAAACGCATTGACCGAACAGCTGATGCCAGGAAGAGACCGGCATATCCTGCAGATGCCGGGCCTGCTCACGGATCGCCTGGTAAGGGCCTGACGGATTGCCGGAAGCAGCTCCAGCCCCGGCAGATCCGTTACTCCCAGAAGCAGCACCTGATTCAGTGGAGGATGTTTCCTCGTGCCGGATCAGGTAGGTCGTATGAGCATTCACAAGTGCATGAACAGACCGTCCCTGCTTGCTCGCCGCCTCCAGCAGGACCGCAACCATATGCTTGCACTTATGTCTGACCGGGCAGGTGCAGCGGCTGTCATCCAGTGTTCCGGGAACCAGATCGACCTTGTAATCATCTGTTCCTTGAACGATCGCTTCGATGTGATCGTCATTTGGCATGTGCAAGGGCCCAACCTTGCCCTGCTTGTAATATTGAAATCCGCGTTTGATCGTCAGATCACTAAAGTACGCGGCTGTATTGTGTATGAGTGTCTGCCACTCTGTATCATCCAGCGGCTGGATAAGGTTCATGGTGAATCCATCTCCTGAAAACGAATAGTTTTATGGACTCTAGCCTACCATATCCAGTCTTCTATATAAATAAGTTGGCAGAGAAAGGCATGACATTTATGGAATATAAGGTATGATGAAAAATATGGTGATAAGACTGTTATGCGTATGTAATCTCCATGTGGGCGGCGCTGCGAATCAATTAGATTTCGGCCTACCGTCTGATTGTGGAATAGAACGGTGATTTAACAAGCCCCGGGAGCCGGGGCTTTTGTGTCTTTATTATGATGCGCGATGATACAGCCACTCAAAACGGCCGATTTCGCTTTTCGTCTATGTAGAGCTCCAAGGCTGTTATCGCCCGGATTAATAGTTTAATGAGAAGATAAAGTGCATATAAACCGAGCAGAGCAAAAAGCCCTTGTACAATAAGAAACAGAACCGGCCACAACCCGAACGTGAAATAAGTGAGATCCATATTCATTACACCTCCTTCTGGATTCCTCTTTATAAATAGACAATCAAATCTGTATAAAAGTTTGACCTATTCTAATATTCAGGAGATGAAATCCAGCTTCAGTATAATTAATTGATTCTCACATTCCTGGCCTCTCGAAACTTTACCGGGGTCATGCCATACTTCGCCCGAAAGACCCGGTGAAAATACGAATAGCTGGCAAAGCCGCAGGTCTCTGCAATTTCCTCAAGGGTCATCGAGCTGTATTTGATTCGTTCAACCGCAGCATTCAGCCGGATTTCCTGGGCATACTGGATCATGGTCTTGCCGTACGTGGCCTTAAACAGCTGGACGGCACGGGACAGGCTGAGTCCGACATGTGCGGCAGCCTCCTCAAGTTTAAAGGTCATGATAGCATGCTCCTCAATGAATCTCTTCAAGCGTAATGCTGTGAATGCGGAACGATCTGCAGGCTTGGTTTCGGTGATCAAGCGGTCCAGATAAATACATAATCCCCGCAGTAAATATCCGGTCAATTCCGGATCCTCTTCAGGCCCGCGGTTCTTCTCCAGCAGCAGCAGCCGCCATATACCGAGCAGATGGTCATCAATGCTGATCCGGTTGACCTTAGGGCGCTTTATGCGTCTCCACCAGGCATCGATCCAGGAGCCGTCGCAAAAAATATAATAGTCCCCGCTCGAAATGCGCCCATCACTTTTCTCTTCGTGGATATACAATTCATAGTCATCCCCGGGTTTAAGAAGCAGCAGATCTCCTGCCTGCAGATGATAGTCTTTGCCGCTGGATTTGACCGTACAAGAACCTTCGGTCTGGAGCCGGAATAAGTAATTGGTTAAACCGTTTCTGTAACTGTTGCTATAAAGCACAGTGTGATAGGAATAACCGCAAATGAGTAGCCTAGCCTCTGTCATGATGTTCCTCCCAAAATAAAAAACAAGCAGATAGTTCATGTTCTAACCATATAGTTTATTCTCATATCAGCTAACTGTCATGTATGATGGTATCAGATTGAGCAATGAAAATAAACATTGAATAGAGGTGTCCTTTCATGAGAAGGATGGGGATCGGCTTACAAATGTACACACTGCGTGAAGAGACGGCGCAGGACTTTCGGGGAACACTCCGCAAAGTAGCGGAATTAGGATATGAGGGCGTTGAATTTGCAGGCTATGGGGATATTCCAGCAGACGAAATGAAAACGATTCTACAGGAGCTTGGGCTGCAGGCAATCGGAAGCCACGTAGGGCTTCATCTCCTTCGTGAAGATTTACAGAAGGAGATTGATTATTTAAAAACAATTGGTGCCAAGTATATGATGTGTCCGTATGTTGCACTAGAGGATCGCTCAAGCGCTGAGGATTGGAGAAAACTGTTCGTGTTTCTGGAGGAAGTCGGAACCGAGGTGCGTAAGCAGGGATTAGTTTTCGGGTATCATAACCATGCGTTTGAATTCGAAGATCAAGTAGGGAATGCATTCGCTTATGACGCGTTGTACGAAGCTACTTCCCCGGAGGCCGTTCAGGTGGAGATGGATGTATGCTGGATACAGTACGCAGGCCAGGATCCGCTTGTCTATATTCCGAAATATGCAGGCCGTCTGCCGCTTCTCCACTTGAAAGATTTCAGTGTAGATGATCAAGGCGAAATGAAGACGCTTGAGCTGAGCCAGGGCAATGTAAACCTGCCTGCTGTAATCAAGGCTGCTTCGGATGCAGGGACACAGTGGTTAATTGTGGAACAGGATGTATGCCAGAATCCTCCATTTGAAAGTATATCTAATAGCCTCAATTGGGTGAAGAACCATTATTTGAATCAGTTTTAGAACGTGGATAGATCGAATCCTAATTTGATAGATATACCAGTTTGAAAATGATACAAAGTTAGTTATCCCGTTTAATTTTTTTATATAAATGATCCATTGAAATGATTTATGAATGTTAAAGGAGACGTGCAGACATGAACAAAATTAAAGTAGCCGTACTTGGCTGCGGTGCGATTGCCCAGCGTAGACATATTCCTGAGTATGCTTCTAATGAACATGTAGAGCTGGTTGCTTTTGCGGACCCGAATAAGGAAAGAGTAGAAGCAGTAGCCCGCGAGTACGGCGGAAAAGCTTATACCAACTATGAAGAATTGCTTAAGAACGAGAAGCTGGATGCCGTTAGCGTATGCTCACCCAACTATTTGCATGCTCCGATGGCCATTGCAGCTGCGAATGCCGGACTTCATGTATTGGTTGAGAAACCAATGGCTGCTTCGGCTGAAGAAGGGCAGGAAATGATCGACGCAGCCCGCAAAAACGGTGTCTACCTGATGATTGGTCATAATCAGCGTTTGATGCCGCCGCATGTGAAGGCTAAGGAGATTCTGGATTCCGGCAAGCTTGGCAGAGTACTTACATTCCGTACTTCCTTCGGCCATGGCGGACCAGAGGGCTGGAGCCTGGACGGCCGGGAAAGCTGGTTCTTCCAGAAAAATAAAGCGATTATGGGAGCAATGGGAGATCTCGGTGTCCACAAATCGGACTTTATCCGTTATCTGCTTAACGATGAAGTCGCAGAGGTGGCAGGCTTCATCAGCACGATTCACAAGGATGGAACGGATGTGGATGATAACGCCACTTGTATTCTCCGCATGGAAAGCGGCGCAGTCGGAACGCTGATGGCGAGCTGGACACAGTACCGTTCAGGCGATAACAGTACAGTATTGTGGTGTGAGAACGGAGTCATGAAGATCGGTACCGTCGAAGGAGACGAAGTCATTGTTGAGCTGACGAACGGTACGATAGAGACCTATAAAGTCGGCGCAATGGCAACGAATGAGAAGCAGGTTCCAAGCGGCGTCATTGATGAATTTGTGAATTGTATACTTACGAACACACCTCCGTCCATTTCTGGTGAGGAAGGCCTGCGTTCGCTGAAAGTGATTCTGGCGGCGTTCGAGTCCCAGGAAACAGGTAAAATCGTAAAACTGTAACGATCAACACAAAAAGCGAAAAGAGCCATATACATATATGACTCTTCAGAATGTTGAGAAGGAGCTGTCCATGCAGCTCAAGCAAGTGCAAATAGGCATGGCGGTGTCAGGAAGGTTATCCCGACACCGCCATGCCTTTATTTTATGGGTGTTTTATGGATATGCACGAAGAGCGGAGGGGACGAATCGATTCCGAAGAAGCGACAGCGGTCGCCTAAAAGCTTTCCGAAGGAAAGCTCGCATCGGAAGCATATGCTTTGTGTTCCAATTTCAACCCTTGAGAAAATTAGTTTGGGAAATGGGAACACAACAGCGATAGTAGGAATGATTCGTACCCGCAGCGTCTCCAAAAGGCATAATCCGCACCAATAAAATTAATTACCCTCGAAAGCCCGCGCAAGCTCCTGAAAATTCAGCTCAGCTGTACTCGAAAGCACGATATCCGCATGCGGGAAATTAGCACTGTTGCCGATGGCTACGGCGAACATATTCGCTGCTTTGATGGCATCTACACCAGAGGCAGCATCCTCCACCCCGATGCAGTTGTTTGGTTCGACTTCCAGTTCAGCCGCAGCTGTCAGGAAGATTTCCGGATCAGGCTTGCTGTTCTTCAGCTTGACTACATCCACAATGACGTCAAACTGATCCATAACACCAAGGCGTGTCAGAACAGCGATAGCATTTTTGCTGGCGGAAGCAATGCCGGTCTTCATACCGGATGACCGGATTTCAGCAATAAATTCCTTGATGCCCGGCAGCAGATCTGCCGGTGTGATCGTTTCGATCAAATCAACATAAATTTTGTTTTTCCGGTCTGCAAGCTGCTCCATTTCTTCATCGGAATAAGATACCGGAGTCTTTGCCTGGGTCAAGAGAAGTTTAAGGGAGTCCATGCGGGACACCCCTTTAAGCTTCTCATTGAACTCGCGGGTGAATGGGATGCCAAGCTCATTCGCAATGGCTTTCCATGCTTGATAATGATGCTCGGCTGTATCGGTAATAACGCCGTCCAGATCGAAGATAACGGCTTTAAGGGAATTTTCTTTGCTCATATCAGAATAGCTCCTTTTGATGTCTTCAGCAGTTTTAAGATTTAAACTTAGCCGTGAATGGGCTGAGTAACAGAATGATTCGCTTCGAGTTTCACCAGTTCATCATACAGCTTGATCTCGATTTCATCGCCCTCTACGAGTTCCAGAGTCACGCTGCCTTTTTCGATCAGCACACCGATCAGGCGGCCGCGGAAGTTCAAACGGAACGCATATTTCTCCCAATCCTGCGGAATGGCAGGGGATAGAGACAACCCGCTTTCTTTCAGACGCATACCAGCGAATCCGTATACGATCGACATCCAGGTTCCGCCCATGTTGGCCATATGAAGGCCGTCTTTTGTATTTCCATGCGTATTGTCCAGATCCAGGCGAGCTGTTTCGATGAAGTACTCATAAGCCTTGTCCATATTGCCGATCTTCGAAGCCATGATGCTGAAGATACAGGAGGACAGGGATGAGTCATGGGTTGTGATGCTCTCATAATAATCGTAAGAGCGTTTAATCGTTTCAAGGCTCTGCTCATCTTCCAGCAGGAAGTGTGCCAGAACGGTATCTGCCTGCTTGCACACCTGATAACGGTAAATAGTCAACGGGTGGTAGTTAAGCAGCAGCGGATATTTTTCCTCCGGCGTATTGTCGAAATCCCATACCGCTTTGCGAAGGAAGGTATCATCCTGCGGGTTGATGCCGAGTTCTTCATCATAAGGAAGCAGCATGGCATCCGCCGCTTTTGCCCAAGCTGATATTTCGTCCTCGGTTACGCCAAGGCGGTCACACAGAGACTTGAAGCCGGAAGCATTATAGGACTTCAGAATGGAGCAGCTCTTGGCAGCCCACTTCAAGTTATGTTTAGCCATCACGTTGGTGTAGTAGTTGTTGTTCACGCAGCAGGTATACTCATCGGGTCCTGTAACCTCATCAATATGGAATGCGCCATTGTAATAATGACCCATATCCGTCCATAGGCGCGCCGTCTCGATCAGCACCTCAGCGCCGTAGGATAAGAGGAATTCCTGATCCTGCTCAGCCAGGTAGTACTGAATATAGCTGTATGCGATATCCGCACTGATATGGTATTGAGCCGTTCCTGACGGGAAGAACGAAGAGCATTCCGTTCCGGAAATGGTCCGCCACGGGAATAGTGCGCCTTGGCTGTGACCCATCTCCCGTGCTCTTGCTCTGGCTTGATCCAGCTTGGAGTATCGGTACAGGAGGAGCTGGCGTGCAATGTCCGGCTGTGTCATCAGGAATACAGGGAACATATAAATTTCTGTGTCCCAGAAATAGTGGCCTTCATATCCTTCACCGCTAAGGCCTTTGGCGGCAATATTGCTGTGCTCGTCACGCCCTGCGGATTGAAGCAGCTGGAACAGATTGAACCGGATGCCTTCCTGCAGCTTGTCATCGTTCTGAATCATGACATCCGCCGATTTCCAGTACAGGTTCAAATATTCGGTCTGCTCGTTAACCAAATCCTCGAAGGAAAGGTCCTTCATGCGTTCTTGCAGCTGAATCCCCTGTTCAACTAACTCTTTTCCATGACGAAGGGTGTCCGTATACACATTGAATTTCGTGAAATGGATCGCTTCCGTTAATGAAAAAGCAGCGGTATAAGTCACTTCGCCGTCGCCAGCTTCGATCTGAATGTCTGCATCCGCAGTATCTACGCGATGACGGGATACACAAGCTGCCTGCAGCTTCGAAGCCATCGTCTCATCCATGACATATCCATCGTAGCCTTTCACGCCTGCGTCAACGACTGTCATTCGCTCAGCATGTCCTGCGGCAACCCGTGGGTCATTCGGATTGGTGTAGTTCTTCACTTTACCGTTAATGGTAGAAACGATACGCACTTTGCCATTGAAGTTGATCGGCTCGATCTGGACATCAATTGCGAACAACTCACGGTGCGTAAAGGAAACCAGGCGACGAAACGTCAATTTAATTTCTTTGCCTGCGGGCGATTTCCAATGTACAATTCTCTCGGAATAACCCTTGTCCATGTGCAGGTAACGTTCCTGTTTCGTAATGACGCCATGGTCCAGACGGAAAGGCTCCTGCTCACCCTCCAGGTAGATCAGGATCGTTTGGGCATCAATATTGTTAAGAAGTTTTTGCTGGGTATCAGGAAAGGCGAAGAGCTTCTCGCCGTAAGGGATCTCAATCACATCGTGAAAGGCATTCAGATAGGTGCCGCGAATCGAGGTCATGTTCTCGCCGTAGCCTTCCTCAAAGTTACCGCGAACGCCAAGGTAACCGTTTCCAAGCGCAAAGATACTTTCCATATTAAGTAAATCCTGCTGTGATAATTCAGGATTGGATAATTTCCAAGTCATGTCTTGTCTTCCCCCTTGATCATTATGCTTGAATTTTAGTGCCAAAAAGGGTTATCTTATACTAAAATATTAAGGTTTTTATCATTATTTTTAGGTGGTGCGGTAAAAATGAAACAATCTTCTCCGCCAGCGAATCAGGCTTATTATCTGAACTCACGTATGCAGTTTTTGCGAGAGAATTTTATCCATCCGCCGTTTGATTATGAACATGAGCTGCTTGAAGCGATAAGATATGGTGATGAGAGCAGGGCGATGGACATGCTGCGCAAGATTAACGAGCTGGAAGCGGCTGTGCTTGCGACATATCCCCTAAGGTCTAAAAAGAATGCGCTCATAGCATCATGCACCTTATTCACTCGTGCCATCATTAAGGGAGGGGTGGATGCGGAGTCTGCTTTTCACTTAAGTGATACACTCATTAATGAGATTGAGAAGATTGGGGATGTTGAGCGGCTCATTCATTTTGAATATGAAATGCTGGTTCAGTTTGTATCGATGATCCGCCGTGAGCGAGAGGAACTGTCCTATTCCCATATTGTGAATCTGGCTGTATTTTATATTCGGGAGCATATTTTTGAAGAGCTGACCTTGCAGAGGGTTGCTGAATATTTGAAGGTTCATCCAAGTTATCTATCTGACCGCTTTAAGCGCGAAACGGGTGTATGCATTACAACTTTCATTAACCGGCGTAAGATTGAGGAGTCCAAGCATCTGCTGATCAATACAAATCAGCCGATTTCTGAGATTGCCTTTACCTTCAAGTTCTGCAGCCAAAGTTATTATACGCAGTTGTTCAAAAATTTCACGGGAGTAACGCCGAGAAAATTTCGGATGACCAGAGGCACTTAAGATAACAACTTAGACGATAACAACTTAGAGATGAGAGACTGTTATGAACAGATTAAAACAAAGAATACTTCACTGGAGCCTTGAGAAAAAGCTGATTGCGGCATTTTCCGCTTTCATTGTTCTGCCTCTGATTTTGATCGCCGTTGTCGTATCCTCGATTTACGTGGAGAATTACCGGAGTACGATGGTCGATGCTGTGATCGAGAATAACAGGCAAATTATGAAGAATATCGACACCTCCCTTCAGCCGCTGCAGCAGATGTCGATGCTTCCGATTCAGGATGAAGCGGTGTATTCGATTATGCGAAAAGATTACAACAAGGTATCCTACCCATTGCTTGAGAAGGGACGGGATTTCGATAAAGTGAACAACCTGATCCAGAGCGGCATCATGCTGTACTCCGATTTGATTGATTCTGTTGTCATTTATCATGAGAAGAGCCAGTCGATTATTGGACGAAGCAACAGGGAATATATGAACTTTACCTATTTTGAGGAGGAGTTCATTCAAGAGCCGTTTATTAAAGTAATCAGGGAAGCCTCCGGCGGTTTTGTCGCGGCAGGAGTTCATGAAGAAAGACTTCTTTCAAGGAATGGGATTGAGGTCGTTTCTCTTGGGAGAGCTGTCATGGACCCGTATACGAAGGAAGATCTGGGCTTCATCCTTTTTAATATTTCGGTGGATAAGCTAAAGACACTCTGGAGCAATACGTCATTTTCAGAGAAGACGAAGTTTTATCTGATTGACGAGAACGATTATATCGTTCACAGCACCGAGCCGGAGGAAATAGACACTCCTGCCTCCGCTGTGCTGAGTGGTGAATTCCGATATGATCCTGCCAGCAAACTGCATACTACGGTCAACCGGGAAGCCTATATCATCTCTTCTTTCTCAGATATGGCGAACTGGAAGACGTTAACGATTATCCCGAGGAAAGACCTGTTCTTAATTGTGTACCAGATCATAGCTATTTTAGCGGTGAGTTTAATCCTTCTGCTTGTATTGTCCATTCTGATCTCCGCGAAGATTGCCAAAACCATCATGAAGCCGCTGGCTGTACTGAAACGCAAGATGAAGCTCGTCTCGCAAGGAAACCTGGACGTAACCTTCGATACGACAGTGCATGGAGAGATTGGTGTCATTAACACTGCCGTTGACCAAATGCTGCGGGATATCAGGAGCTTGATTGAACGGATCTACGTGGAAGAGGAAGAAAAACGGAATCTGGAGATGACTGCACTGCAATCCCAGATTCGTCCGCATTTTATATACAATACACTGAATGTTATCAAGTGGATGGCTAAAATTCAGGGAGCATCCGGAATTGAAGAAGCGCTGCAGGCCTTCTCTTCCGTCATGAAGTTCACAGCGAAGAAAGAAGGCGACTATGTAACCATTGCAGAGGAAGTCGAGTTTATAGAGAACTATACGAAAATTCTCGATTTCCGGTACTTCAATAAATTTGATGTCATTTATGATATCGATCCTGAAGTGATGCGTTATAAGACGCTGAAATTTTTACTTCAGCCGCTGGTTGAGAATTCCGTATTCCATGGGTTTGAAGGTATTGATTACAAGGGAACCCTCGTCATATCCATCCATAAGGAACAAGATTCACTGATCATGAAGGTTACGGATAATGGCCGCGGCTTTCCGGATGACGGACAAGCGAAGAAGGAAGCCGCCGGTGAACGGGATACCTTCAATTCCATAGGACTTAATAATATTCGAAGCCGGATCGACCTTCATTTTGGCCCTGAATACGGGCTCTGGATCGATAAGGGTGAGCAAGGCGGAACGGTAGCATGGATTAAAGTACCCATCATAGAAGAAACGGCAGGGTGATAGAAATTGCGAATACTCATAGTAGACGATGAACCTCTTGTTCGGATTGGTATCAAATCAGCCATTGATTGGGCAGCCCATGGCGTGGAGATTATAGGAGAGGCCGGGGACGGTGTAGAGGCTCTGCGAATGATTGCCGAAAGTCTTCCGGATGTCGTGCTATTAGATATAAAAATGCCAAAAATGGACGGCATCGAAGTGCTCACGGCGATTCGGGACAGACAGATCCCTGTGCAGACCGTAATCCTCAGCAGCTTCGATGATATGGCTTATGTGAAGAAGGCCTTGAAGCTGGGAGCAATCGATTATTTTCACAAGCCGGATATTAATGAGCATGAGCTGACAACGATGCTGAAGAACGTAAGGGAGCAGTTTGGTACGGGCCGAGTCCCTGTGGCTGCAGCATCTAATACACCAGGTAATCGGAAGGAGCAGATTTTATATGATGCCCTTCAAGGCACTGTCCACGATATGGTGGAAACGGATCTGAAAGAGGGAAATATGTATGTCGTGCTGTTCAAGATCAAAGGCTACAACACGGTTATTCAAAGGTATACGAAAGGAAAAGAAGCCATACTTCCGAGTACGGTTCAGAATGTGTTGACGGAGATTCTCTCAACAGAGAAGGAAATCGAATATTTACAGCTAAGTGAACAGCTGAATGCCGTCATCATCAGCAACAGTGAGCATAAGAGCCTGCTGGCCTCGTTAACCCGGGTGAATAAAATGGTTCAGACGATCAGTTCAGCACTTAAGCGGTTTGTAAATATTGATATTGTGCTGGGCATTAGCGACTGGTTCGAACATTACGAAGGGATTGCTGCTGGCTATGATCAAGCCTCCAAGGCTTTATCCCATGATTTTTATCATCCGGAGAGCTCCATATTTTATTATCAGCATTTGAAGCAGAAGAGCGAGGCCGTCTATAAACAATTGGATGACTATTTAACTCAGATGAAGGCTGCACTTCGGGAAGAAGCGAGTGAAAGGTTCATGGAGCTGCTGAAGAAGTGGGAACAGTTTCTTGAGCAGGAAGAGTGTATGGAGGAGAAGGAGGTTCGAAAGGTGTATGAAGGCCTCCTGTTTATGCTCGGTCATGGAGAGGACATTCAAGGGGAAGAGCAGGAGGATAGCCCTGATGTGCTTGAGATTCATGATTTTCAGCAATTGTCTGGTCATTACCGAAGCTTATTCGAAGAGCACTTCAAGAAGCGGCACCAAATGGAGAATAAGGGGTACAGCCAGCTGACGCGCAACATCATGGAATACACGAAGGCGCATTATAACGAGAGCCTCTCCTTGAAGCTGTTCGGGGAATTGTTTCATGTCAGCCCGAATTACGTCAGCCGGTTATTTAAGCAGGAGGTGGGGCAAGGACTGTTCGATTACATTAACGAGCTTCGAATTGAGAAGGCGAAGGAATATTTGAAGGATTATCGTTACAAAATTTATGATGTTGCTGAAATGGTCGGGTTCAGTAATCAAGCCCATTTTGCGATTGTATTCCAGAAATATACGGGCCTATCGCCTAAGCAATATAGAAAAGAAGAAGTTTGAGTGTGATTATATATAAAAAAGTGCAATATCGCATAAAAACTACTTTCTATAGCAAAATAGACAAAAAGATAATAGTCAATTTTAAAAAATTAATCATGATTTGATTAATTTTTTTTGTGGCCTTAATTCCTTATGATTTAGGAGCAGGATAAAACAATAATTTATTTAGGGGGTTACACCATGAGAAAAGTGAACAAGAAGATTACTTCCATGTTATTACTGTGTTTGGCCCTTGTTGTTGGTTTAACTGGGTGTGGCGGCAATGAAAGCGCTGACAGTGCTGAGGCAAAAACTGGAGAGAAGGTAACTATTAATTTCGGTTTTTGGGGTACGGCTCAGGACCTAGAAATTTATCAGAAAGCAGCGGATAACATTTCTAAACAATATCCAGAGATTGAACTGAAAATTAAACAATATCCAAGCAGTGAGCAGTTCTGGAACACGCTTCCTGGTGAAATTGCTGCTGGTGTTGCCCCTGATTTCATCAAGCTCTCTAACGAAGGTGCTTATGAGTATATTAACAAAGGGTTGTTCGCACCAATCGATGACTTGGTTAAGACAACTGGTGTAGACATGAATCGTTTCCCTGAAACTTCGAAGGAAATCTGGAATGTAGATGGCAAGCAGTATGGTATTCCGAACAGTGACATGCCTGCTATGTTCTTCATCAACGAGCAAATGTGGAAAGATGCCGGCCTTGGCGAATATCCAAAGACTTGGGATGAAGTTGTTGAAGCAGCGAAAGTGCTGAACAAAGGAAAAGTAAAAGGAATCATTATCAACCTGGATGCATTCCATATTACCAACTACGTGAAGAGCTTCGGCGGCGGCTGGGGTAACGGTAAGACAATCAACTCCCCAGAGAACGTAAAAGCATTGGAATTGATTGTTGACATGTATAAAGAAGGCCTTGCAGTAACACCGAAGTCCCTTGGATTTGGCTGGGATGGTGAAGTGTTCGGTAATGAGCAAGGAGCAATGAGTACTGGTGGTTACTGGTACAAAGGTTACTTGAAAGATGCAAACCCTGACTTGAAATATGTCGCTATTCCAGTTCCTAAAGGCACTACGAACGGAAGCACAATGAGCTCCGATGCTTACATGGTACTGAAAGATGCGAAGAACAAGGAAGCAGCACTGAAAGCGGCTTACTATATGACAAATGATGAAACACAAACCGCATTTATGGATCTTGGCTTCAACCCGGCAGTTACGGCTCTTTCCGAGCAGTATTTTGAGAAAAATCCTGAGTTTAAAGCAATTCAACCAGCACTCGAATACAGCTCCGACTATGGATATCCAACAGATACGAAGCGCTTCACTGATGAGCTTGTCAAGCAGCTTGAAGATTTGGTTCTTGGCGGTTCCGGTAAATCCGCTCAACAGATTCTCGACGATATTCAAAGCCAGTTTAAGTAAGATGTAAGACCACAAGTGCTCCCGCTCCTTGTTTCTAGGGGGGCGGGAGTCTTTGTTCTTCATCCAATCAATTTTACTATGGGAGCGGGGGATAGATTATGTCCGATTACAGCAGCAAGCCAGCAGACCTGAATGGAAAAAAGATCAGGCAATCGCGGTTTCGTTCATTGGCAGATTCCGACAAGACCCTGGGCTGGTTGTTTACACTGCCCTTTTTGATTCTGTGGGTATGGTGGTTTCTGTATCCATTTATCCAGTCTTTTGTAAGAAGCTTTCAGGATGCGAATTTCGCGGCCCTGGATCAGGCCAAATTTATCGGTCTGGACAACTACGTGAACATCCTTCATGATAAGGAATTTTTCCGTGCATTACTTCATTCCTTGCAGATTGTTGTTATTTCGATTCCAATTCAGACCGTGCTTGGTCTCCTTTTAGCTATCCTGGTTAACCAGAAGCTGAAGGGTAAAGGGATCTTCCGGACGGTATTCTTCCTTCCGTATATCACTTCACAGATCGCGATTACAACCGTGTTCATGATGCTCTTCAAGCAAGGGACCTTTTTAACTGAGTTTTTCGGCTGGTTTGGTTTTGGCGATGTTACCTGGTTTGCGGATACGAAATATGCGCTCTTGTTCGTATGTATCCTCTTTATATTCCAGCAAGCCGGATTTACGATGATTGTTTACTTGTCCGGTCTGCAGGAGATTCCGAATGATCTCTACGAAGCAGGCGAAATTGACGGTGCATCCAAGTGGAATAAATTCCGCTACATCACCGTGCCATATCTGAAGCCGATCACTTTCTTTATCGTGTCGGTATCTACCATTGCAGGGTTCCAGATCTATGACCAGATCGCGGCGATCTCCCGTTATGGTGCACTAGGTTCACCGGCTGGCGCTACCAACACGGTTGTAACTTACTTCTATCAGCATGGTATTCGTTATATGAATATCGGTTATGGTAGTGCGGCGGTTGTTATGTTCTTTATCATCATTATGTTGATAACGTACCTGCAAAAAAAATTCTTGGATGAGAAGGAGTGAGAGCAATGAAGACCCGTATGAAGCTAGGTCGACCGTTTCTGTATATCGGTACGATTATCCTTGGGCTTTTATTCGCCCTTCCTTTTCTCTTTACGATCTATACGTCGCTCATTACGATGCGGGATGTCAACACGCTGACATCACCAGCCAACTGGACGCTCGATAACTTTAAGATATTCTTTACGAATGATGCCTACAACGTGCCAAGATGGTTCATGAATACCGTCATTATGACGGGGGCCGTTGTACTTGGTAACTTGATTATTAACCCGATGGCCGGATTTGCGCTTGCCAAACTGAACTTCCGCGGAAAAGCAGTTATCTACTGGATTGTTGTTGCTACAATGATGGTCCCTTACCATATGATTCTGATCCCGGTTTATGTGAACGTTGCGCAGCTTGGATGGCTGAACACATTCTGGGGCTTGACCGTGCCATTCCTGTATCAAGGCCTGTATATCTTTATGCTTCGTCAGTTCTTTATTTCGGTACCGAATGAGTTTATGGAGGCAGCCCGTATTGACGGCTTGACCAAGATGGGCTCTTTCTGGCGGATTGTCTATCCACTGGCTCGTTCGTCTCTGATCACGATGTCTATCCTTGCCTTCGCAGGTACATGGAACAGTTACCTGATCCCGAGTACGCTTGCGAATACACCGGATATGTACGTACTCGTTGTTGGTCTGAACAGTGTGAAGGATATGTTCTTTGAGAATACACCGATGATTATGGCGGGGGTTGTGTTATCTACGCTGCCAATTATCCTGTTCTTCTTCATGTTCCAGCGCCAGTATATTGAAGGTATTTCGAACGCAGGCGTTAAGGGTTGATTTAAATACCTGGGGAGTGAGGGAGGGGGCCAGCGAGCTGTAGCGCTTGCCAAGGAGTGTGATGCTGCAAGCTCTACTCGTCCCGTCAAAGAGCTGAAAGGTCCAGAAGGTACAGCTTCAGCCAGGGGAAAGCAGGATCGTTCATTTTACAGTAAGACAAGAACAGCTGGGGCTTTTGGATGAAAGACTTCAGTTCACGGTAGAGCCCGGAAAGTTTCATTTATGTATTGGACCGCATTCAGAGGATGGGCTCTTAGCCGAACTGATCGTTGTTTAATCTGGATATTATGGGGGATTAAGATATGGACTATCGTGTCATTAAAGAGGGAAATTATTTCTTTCTGACAGGCCTGAATGGGGATATTGCTTTAAGTGATGATCAGGGTCATGGACTGTATACGAAGGATACGCGGTTTTTAAGCCGTATGGAGATATTCATCGATGGGAAGAAGCCGACGCTGCTAACCTCTGCGGGAGATAAGAGCTACTTTTCTACTTTCCGTCTGATTAAGGATACCAAGGATGAGGGTGCAATTGAGGTTGTTCGGGAGCGGTTTATTTACAATGGCATATTGTATGAGCGCTGCACACTAACCAATTATTTCATGAATGATTCAAACATCGAATTTTCTGTCGCTTTTGATGCCGATTTCCAGGATATGTTCGTGGTTCGTAAATACCGCAGCGGGAATGTCGGGAAGATGGAGGGTATCACTTTTGGAGCTCAGGATCTGACACTCAGTTATATCGGAGCGGATAACCTCAAGAGACAGACGCGTATTTCCTGGGATGCTCATGGAGGTAAAGCGGATGAATTCGGAATGGTATCTTTTTCCCTATCTCTGAAATCGAGGGAGCAGAAGGTCATCACATTCTTTGTTATACCGACTATAGACCAGAATTCGAAAGTGGAGCCGCTGACCTTTGAAGAAGGACTTAAACAGCTGGAGAACTCCTATGAGCAGTGGTATACGAATAACACCCGGATCGAGTCTGATTCCGCTCTGTTCAACGGACTATATGCTAGAGGAATGCAGGACCTGCGCATGATGACCATGGATGTGGGGTTCGGGGATACAACCGCGGCGGGATTGCCTTGGTTTGCCGTTCCATTCGGCAGAGACAGCCTAATCACCGCAGCCTTCATGCTTCCGGTGAACCCGCAGATCTCTAAGGGAACGCTGAGAACACTTGCTGCTTACCAAGGGGAAAAGGTCGATCCTTGGAGAGATGAAGAACCGGGTAAGATCATGCATGAAATCCGTTTCGGTGAGCTCGTAACGACAGGGCAATCGCCATTCTCGCCTTATTTTGGCACGATAGATTCAACACCGTTATTTCTGGATCTGATCGGCGAATATTATCGCTGGACAGGCGATCTTTCCTTAGCGGAAGAGCTTAAACCTAATATTCTTCGCGCGCTGGCGTATATCGATAGATCGCTTGAAGCAGGCTCCGGATTTATGGCATATAAGCAGGAAGCCGAGAAAGGCTTCCCGAATCAGGGCTGGAAGGATTCGGCCAACTCGGTTATCCATGAGTATGGTGAGTATGCGGAAACACCAATCGCGCTTGCCGAGGTTCAAGGGCATGCATACCAGGCAAAGAAAACACTCGTCCCGGTATTCAACGCAATGGGAGAAGCCGAGCTTGCCCGTAAACTGGATGAAGAAGCTGAAGCGCTGAGAGCCAGATTCGAAGCGGCATTCTGGATGGAAGATGAGCAGTGCTATGCGATCGCGCTGGATAAGGATCTGCGTCAAGTGCGCAGCGTTACCTCGAACCCAGGGCATCTTCTCATGACCGGATTGCCTGAAGCTGCCCGGGCCAAGGCGCAGGCGGAGCGAATGATGAAGCCAGATATGTTCAACGGGTATGGTATTCGCACGATGAGCACAGGCTCTACAGGTTACTACCCGATGAGTTATCATAACGGTAGTGTGTGGCCGCATGATAATGCAATGATCCTGCTGGGCCTTGGCAAGATGGGATTCAAAGAGGAAGCAGGCAAGGTCATTTCCGGACTGCTGAAGGCCTCGGAGCACTTTGAATATCAGCGGCTTCCGGAACTGTTCTGCGGGTATGACGCGGAACTGGGTTATCCGGTTCCATATCCGACAACATGCTCTCCGCAGGCGTGGGCAGCGGCAACGTCGATTGTATTCGTTCAAGCGATGCTCGGATTGTATCCGAATGCAGCGAATAAGGAAATTGTGTTGTCTCCATTCCTTATTGAGGGTATGAATGAGCTGAAGGCAGAGCATATTGCGATCGGAGAGGGACATTTGTCCGTTCGGGTTGTACGTGTTGGTTCTGCCGGAGACAATACGTTTAACGTGGAAGTGCTTGAGAACACGACCGGATTTGTGTTGAAATCCAGGGACAAAGGCGTTCTCCAGAATAATTCCGCCTTCTCCGTTGCAGCAATAGGATCTTAAGTTCAAAGCTTTCTAATAGCGATAACAGGGTATTCCAAAGGTCTGAGGATCTGAGGGTTACCCTGTTTTTGTGATTTTATTAACGAATATGGCGGACTGTAAATTGTCCGGTTTAATATGTTTATTCCTTTACAATAATAGAAAATGAGGTACCGTTTGCAGCGGAAGGTTACTCATCATAAACACAGCTTAGTTGGTTTCATGCAACATCCTGAGAGAACGATGCGTCAATAGACAAGAAGCAACCAAGAAAGGATGATGAACATGAAGAAACGATTGAAGAAGTCGGCTGCAGCACTTCTGGTCTCTGCGATGGCCGTGTCCGGAGGTGCAGCATATGCAGCACCTAATGCGGATGTGCAGCAGGATCAGGAGATCCAAGCGGAGCTGATTTCAGCTATTACGAATTATGGTGTAACCATTAACGGTGAGAATGCAAAAAACAACGGGTTCATGAACCAGGAGAGCAAGCAGGTCATGCTTCCACTGCGTGAAATTGCAGAAGCTTTGGGATATGACCTCAAGTGGAATAAGGAAGCGCGTTCCACAGAGCTGACGAAACCGAATACACCCGTATGGAGTCTCGTACAGACGGACAAAGACGAGTATAATGAGAATAAAATGCTCGTGAAACTCGGAGCGGCCCCCGTAAATATTCTGGGCACTTTGTATGTACCTGCACAATACTTCAGTGACGTGCTTCACCATGGTGTTGTTATTGAAGGTGCGCAAGTATCCGTTACAACCGGGGAATCGGAAGCAGAGGATGCGAAGACCGTGAAAGCTAGTGGTGTAATTACAGCTGTCTATAATGAAGAGGACCGCAAGGCTGCACATATCAATGGTGCAGGCCCAGACGGTATTATTCTGAATGTGGACGAGAATACCGTTATTTTGAATGCAGCCGGCGAGAAGATTGAGCTTAAAGATCTGTCTCTTGGTCTGGATATCAATGTTGTACACAGTTTAGCGATGACGATGAGTCTGCCGGGGCAAACGTACGCTTATGAAATCAAAGTAAAGCAGGATTCTGATCGGAAAGACTTGCTTGGGACGTCAGGCACCATTACTCCGAATGAGGATGGGTCGAGAATTAAGGTGACAGGCATAGGGATGACAGAGGCTTCTCCAAAAGAAGTTGTGCTTAACCTGTCTGCTGATACCGTGATCGTAGACCAAGATGGTAAAGACGTGAAGGCAACCGACCTGAAAAAAGATGACAAAGTGCTTGCATTCTATGGCCCGATGCTGACCAAGAGCCTGCCGCCCATCGGCGGCGCTGTTAAAATCGTTGTCATGAAGTAATCATAAGCAGGACAAGCCAGAAGCCTTACCGCATGCGGTAAGGCTTTATTTATCGTCTGGAGGGTTAGAACTTTCTTCGTGTGCGTTTACAAAAAGGAATAAACTGGATGCGGGGCGAATACTGTACACCATTATTAATCATCGATATTACCGTTAGGGGGAAGTCGCATGAAGCGCAGCTGGATTAATTCGCCGTATGCATATTCACTCGGCATGTTCGCTATGATGGTTCCCAGTCAGGCATTCAGTTCGTTTTACAGTTATTTTTATGTGGATAAGCTGGGGCTCGGCATCGGTCTGGCTACGCTGGCAAGAACGATTTTTCTCATCTGGGATGCCCTTAACAACCCTCTATTCGGATATTGGTCGGATCGGACCAAGACGCGCCTTGGAAGACGCAGGCCTTGGGTGTTTGGTGCGATTCCGCTGTTTATGATTTCATTTGTAATTATTTTTTCACCGCCGGAGAGCCTTTCGGAGAACGGATTATTTATCTGGTTTCTTGCAGCGCTCATTCTGTATGAAGCTGTGGCAACGGTGCTGTGGGTTAATTACGGTGCGCTATTTCCAGAGTTATACCGCGGTGATCGCGTCCGTGCTAAAGCATCGGCAATCCAGCAAGGCTATCAGGTTGTTGCCCTGCTGATCGGAACAGCACTGACACCGATATTGTTTGGCTTGATGGGTTTCTCTAATATGTCGATCCTGTATGCACTGATCTTTGGTGTTTTTATGTTTCTATGCATGATGAGCGTGAGAGAGCAGCCAGATCTGTCCCAGAGTGAGCCGTTAAAGCTCGTCGTGGCTTTTCGCGAGACGCTGAAGAACAAGAAATTTTGGGTTTTTAATATTTCAAATTCGTTTGCCCAGACGGTCAATGGATTGATCAGCTCCATCATCCCGTTCTATGCGAAGTATGTGCTGAGAATTCCGGAGGAGCAGGTGTCGATTCTGCTTGCCTCCGTATTCGTGTCAGTTATTCCGCTTGTATTTGTCTGGTACTGGATCATCCGCAGAATGGACGGGGTAAAGGCGTGGCGTCTTTCACTTGCCGTGTATGGCTTGTCTGTTATTCCGCTGTGGTTCGGCTATGATCTGGCCAGCGGCGTGGCTGCCGGAGTTGCTGTAGGCTTCGGACTCGCGGGATTTCTGGTGACACCGGCAATGGTGAGCGGCAGCATCATCGATGAGGATGCGGAGAGAACAGGACAGCGAAGAGAAGGAATCTATACGGCGGTCAGCGGTTTTATTACCCGCTCCAGCGGGCTGATCTCGGCGCTTGCTTTTTCGTGGTCGGCATTATCTTTGGCTATGAGAGCGGAGAAAACCCGGGATCTGATCCTGAATCGACGTTCCGGTATTTGATGAGTGTGGTCCCGCTGGGTCTTCTGGTCATTTCATTCCTGATCTCTTTTGCCGCTAAAATCGGATTTCATACCAAGACAGGAGGTGTATCAGGTAATGGGCAAAAGGTTGATTATAAACTGTGATGACTTCGGTCAGAGTGCGGCGACGAACAAGGCGATCATGCATATCCTGGGGGAGGGCAAGGCATCGTCCGCGACGATTATGGCTCCTGCTCCCGGGTTCGAAGAGGCAGCAGCATGGAGTGCCAGGAGGAAGCAGCCGAATGTGGGGCTTCATCTTACATTGACAAGTGAGTTTGAGGCTTTGCGGTGGAGCAGCTTGACTGGGCATCCTTCGCTTCACGATGATGCAGGATTTCAGTATCGTACGGTCAAGGAGTTTGAACAGGGGTCCGAGACGAGGGCGGTCATGAAGGAGATTGATGCCCAGTATCGGCTTGTGCAAAAGGCCGGCATCCGGATAAGTCATGTCGATAACCATATGGGCAGCTTGTACGGTATGGAAACGGGGCGAAGCTTCCTTCCCCGGACGTTTTGGAAAATATCGAGGTGGGGTCTGCCATCACGCTTTTTCCGCTACATCGATAAGGAGGACCCTCTCCTCAGCACGCTGTCTGATATCGAACGGCCGGTAGCTCTTGCATCCGGGCTCGCAGATACATTTGGCGTACCGATTCCGGATTACCTGCTGTCCCATCCCTTTGTTAAACTGGAGGGAGAAACCTATGAGAGTTTTAAACAGAGCATCCTTGCGAAGCTGTATAGGCTTCCGGAGGGGGTTAGCGAAACCTACGTTCATCCCGGCGCTGACGATCTGTGGAGCTTTACGAACATTCCGAATTGGGAAAAAAGAGTATGGGAGTACCGGCTTCTGTTCGATGAGGACTTCGGGTATACGCTGCGTGATGCCAAGGTCATTCTGACCGATTACCGTTATGTGCAGGAGCATCTAAATCGCCCGCGTGTACGGTCGGCACTGAGGCTGGTAAGGGAGCTTTTGAGGAAGTAGATGAATAGTGTGATCTGCCTATAGAAGCAAAGCCCGATTAGTTATTTCGAATATGACAATAAAACTTGTTTGAATTTTAAATATATACATTGACCCGCGGACAATTGTCCGTTAGAATAAAAAACGCACTTGCGGACAATTGTCCGCAGGTTACATAGATACAAGGGAGGATAAGGTCTTGGATATGGGAGTGGGGCCAGGTTCGGCCAAAATGGATTTAAGCAAGATAAAGAGAGGGCCGATTGTAGCCGCACTGATTATTGGCGCATTCGTTTCCATCTTGAACGAGACGCTGCTAAACATCGCTTTTCCAAGTTTAATGGAACAGTTCGGCATCGTGGAGTCGACGGTTCAGTGGTTATCAACATCGTATATGCTCGTTGTCGGAATACTGGTTCCGATAACAGCGATGCTTCAACTGTGGTTTACAACGAGGCAGATGTTTATCGGTGCAATGGTGCTATTTTTAGCAGGTACGATTATATGCGGGTTCGCACCGACATTTGGAGTTCTGTTGACCGGTCGTATACTGCAGGCTTTCGGAACAGGCTTGATGATTCCGGTTCTGATGAACACCATTCTAAGTATTTACCCGCCGCAGAATCGGGGAGCTGCGATGGGGATGATCGGACTCGTTATGATGACCGCACCGGCAATCGGGCCAACATTGTCCGGGTTGATTGTGGATTCACTGAGCTGGCGCTGGTTGTTCTACCTCGTGATTCCGCTGGCGGTGTTCTCCATCGTATTTGCTGCGATATACTTGAAGAATGTGTCTGAGTTAACCAAACCAAAGGTTGATTTCATCTCGATTATTCTTTCAACGATTGGTTTTGGCGGAATTGTATATGGATTCAGCAGTGCCGGAGAAGGCACTTGGTCTGATCCTAAAGTGGTATGGTGCATTACCGCAGGAGCGATCAGCTTATTGCTCTTTGTATGGCGCCAATTACGTATGAAAGAGCCAATGCTCGATCTGCGTACCTTTAAATACCCGATGTTTTCACTCGTAACGGTGCTGATGCTGGTGCTGATGATGAGTATGTTCTCAACAATGATCATGCTGCCTCTGTTCCTGCAAAACGCACTTGGGCTAACCGCACTGTCAGCAGGACTTGTGATGATGCCAGGCAGTATTATCAACGGACTGATGGCGCCAATTACAGGCAGACTGTTTGATAAATTCGGACCCAGGGTCTTAATCATTCCCGGGCTCGTCATTCTATGTATTTCTATCTTCCTGTTCTCACGTGTTGAAGCTTCATGGACAGGTGGTTATGTGATCTTCCTTCATGTTATGATGATGATTGGAATCTCGATGGTGATGATGCCAGCCCAGACAACAGCTTTAAACCAGCTGCCGCGCTTGATGTACCCTCACGGTACAGCGATTATGAATACCTTGCAGCAGGTAGCCGGGGCGGTAGGCATGGCGCTCTTCATTAGTATCATGACTGCAGGCTCTAAGAATTATGTACTGTCAACGGGCGATATGAACCCGGTCGAGGGCATGATTGCAGGCCTGCACAACGCATTTATCACCGGCTTTGTTCTTGCTGTTGCTGCATTAGTACTAGGTTTCTTCGTTAAACGGTCAGCTGCACCTGCTGAACAGCAAAAATCAGCAGCATAACAGCTTTCGTGTTCTAAGAGAAGGGATGCACGCTAGATGAGCATAAAAGAAAATGATGCATTAGGGCAAAAGATTTTGGACACAGCGCAATCTTTATTTAACCAATATGGAGTTGAGGATGTCTCCATGCATCAGGTCGCGAAGACGGCAGGGATTGGTCAAGGCACCCTGTACCGGCGTTTTTCAAGCAAGGGGAAAATCTGCTTTACCTTAATGGAAGCGAAGATCGATCGGTTTATTGAGGAAGTGGATGACTATCTCCAATCCAGTGGTGAAGAGCGGATTGCCGTGCGCCTCCGAACGATTATGTATAAAGTAGTCCTTCTATTGAATGAAGATATGGAATGGCTGCGCGTCATGCTGACCTCCGATCGACTGGAGGACACCAAGAATACACTGTGTGAGAATCCGCCATTTATTTATTTTCGAACACAGATACAAAGTCTTCTGGAACATGCATCCGAGCAAGGAGAGCTGAGACCAATGGATCCGGTCTTCACATCCATATTACTCGCTGCACTTCCACGTGCGGATATTATTCTCTATCTGCATGATATGGGTTACAGCGCTGAGCAGATTGCAGATCAGTACTGCCGAAGTTTTGTGGATACTCTGTTTGTGGATCCATAAGCACTTAACGACTAATAATGAATAGGCTGTAAAGCCGCTTCGTGCCGGATGGAGTTCTGGTTGAAGCGGTTTTTTTGTATATAAGAATGTTGCTGCACAGGTCACCCAAAGGTTTGGACAGGAACTTCCGCCGGGGAGGGCTTCTTGGCACAACTCTTGGGGTAAACTAGGTGGGAAGGGAGGAGTTTCTTCTCCCTGATCTACAACTAGACTGGATGAGCAGGTGATGGTTTTTGAAAATCATGACGTTAAATACGCATGCATGGCAGGAAGAGAATCAGATGGACAAGATCAAACAGCTGGCTGACTTTATAAATAAGCACCAGATTGATGTGATATCCCTGCAGGAGGTCAATCAGTCGATGGACGAAGAACCGGTGTCTTTACCTGAGTTATCTCATTATTATAGTGCTGACCCTAACACGGTTATTAAACGGGATAACTATGCTTATGTGCTGCAAAAAGAATTAAAGGCATCTTATTACTGGACCTGGATTCCGACTCATGTTGGTTTTGTCACTTATGACGAGGGTCTTGCGATCCTGTCGAGAACACCCATTTCGAATTCGATTAATGAATATGTATCCCGATTGAGGGACTATAGGAATTACCGAACCCGAAAAATACTAGGCATTCAAACGGAGATTCAGGGGCGGGCAGCCTGGTTCGTGAACGGCCACTATAACTGGTGGAATGATGAGGATCCCTTTAAGGGACAGTGGGATGAAACGGAGCGGATTCTTAAGGATCTTAAACATACGCCGCTGTTCATTATGGGCGATTTGAACAATGTAGCTGAAATCCGGGATGAGGGCTATGATTACGTCATCAGTAAGGGCTGGCATGACTTGTATATGAACGCTGAGTCGCGGGATGAAGGAGCAACGGTGGTCAAGGCGATTGCAGGCTGGGAAGATAATAAGCGGCCGCTGCGCATTGATTATATTTTCTCCAGCCACCCGGTACAGGTGAAATCTTCAGCGGTGGTCATGAACGGGAAGAATGGACCGGTGGTATCGGATCATTTTGGCGTAATGGCTCATATATCCAATGGTTGACTAGACTTATAATACAATACCAATGGAAAGCACCCATAGAATAGACACTTCAAGCGTCTATATTCTACAGGGTGCATTTTTCATGCTACATAGCTGCGCGCACCTTCTCGAACAATACGTTATTCTCCAGATGAATATGCTCGAAGGTATCCTTTTCAAGCTGTGCCAGCCGTTGATATACCAAGCGGTACGTACCGCATGCTCCAGCAGGAGGTTCAAAGTCGCAGGTAATCTTGCGCAGCTCCTTGAGGAGATCACCGGCGTGTTCATGCTCTCCCTCGAGCTCCATGACATGCGGTTTAAGCGCTTCGGCGGCCTCAGCCGTAGGGTGATCAGCGAAATGCATAATCAGCGGGAACACGATCTGATCCTCATCCTCTGTATGCTCCAGCAGCTCGCGTTTCAAAAGCCCGTAAATTTCCTGGACACGCAGCAGGTGCGGATGATTCTCTCCGTGAACACGAGCCACCTTGGTGATGTATGGTGTAAGCTGAGGCAGCTCCTCTCTCAGATATGCATGATGCTTCTGCTGAATGTGGTTGATAAGTTCTTTTTCATCGAGTTCTGCGGCAGGTTGGTGTTCAGCATAATCCTTATGCTTCTGCTCTATATATAATATTTTAGAGAGAACCTGCTCTCCATCCAGATTTAGGTTTCGGGCGGCTTCTTCCAGCGGGATCTTTCCTCCGCAGCAAAAATCAATCCGCAGCTTACGGAACAGATCGGCTGTTTCAGGTATCGCTGTAACGATATCGGCAACAAGGGTATGCAGTGTAATTTGGCTCATGATAGGAACCTCCTGTTATTGAGTGGGAATTCGAATCGTAATATGCTGAACATGAAGAGTAAGAACTGTTTTATACGGTTAAGTATAGGGAACGGGAATGCGTGGCCGGGTGATTCCCGTCACTTGAAAAGTGTGGAAATGATGACGGATACAGCAGGGAAAATAACATGTACTCGGCATATTACAAAATTCGGACTCCTATGCAAAAAAAATGTTTAAATTAGAGGATAATTGTTGTCAGGAACGAATGAGTACAGTACCAGAAGGTGACTTACTGGAATTCGAAAGGTAATGGTGATGAAGACATGGACGTGAACTACCGGGTTGAAAAAGACTTCCTTGGCGAGAAGCAGCTTCCTGCTAATGCCTATTACGGAATCAATACAGTCAGGGCAGTCGAGAATTTTCCCATCAGTGGAGTTCCTATACATGCGGAGTTAATCTCTGCGCTTGCTGAGGTAAAGAAAGCCGCAGCTCTTGCCAATATGCAGCTCAGCCTGCTCCCGAAGGGGATCGGAAAGGCCATCGTCGAGGCAGCTCAAGAGGTGATTGAGGGGCAGTTCCGTTCGGAGTTTATTGTGGACTCGATCCAGGGCGGAGCGGGAACCTCCATTAATATGAATATGAACGAAGTGCTGGCAAACCGGGCACTGGAGCTGCTAGGCAAGGGAAAAGCCGAATACTTCTACTGCAACCCTAACAATCATGTGAATATGTCCCAGTCCACGAATGATGCCATTCCAACCGCAATTCGCATTGCGGCTTATCGTCTAACTCAGGATTTGCTGGTTGTATTCCGGAAGCTTGTAAGTGGCATTGAGGATAAAGCGAAGGAGTTTGACAATGTAATCAAAATGGGCCGCACCCACCTTCAGGATGCTGTGCCGATCCGCTTAGGCCAGGAATTCAACGCTTACGCCAAGGTACTCGGCAGGGATATTGGACGTATTGAACGCGCAGCCCAGGGCCTGCTCAAAATAAATATGGGCGCAACGGCCGTTGGCACAGGCCTTAATGCGCCGCTCGAATATATGGAAAGTGTGGTTAGCCTGCTGAAAGAACAGACCCAAACGGATCTGGTGCAGGCAGATGATCTTGTGGATGCTACGCAGAATACTGATGCATATCTGGAATTGTCGGCTGCGATGAAGGTATGCGCGGTCAACATATCCAAGATGTGCAACGATATTCGCATGATGGCCTCCGGTCCGAAGGCAGGCTTCAGCGAGCTGATCGTGCCGGCAAGACAACCGGGCTCCTCCATCATGCCGGGCAAGGTGAATCCGGTTATGGCGGAAGTCATGAACCAAATCGCTTTCCAGGTGATAGGCAATGACCATACGATCTGTCTGGCTTGTGAAGCAGGCCAGTTCGAGCTCAATGTGATGGTACCCGTGGCCGCGAACAATCTTATGCATTCCATCAAGATTTTGAAGAATGGCATGGAAGTGTTCCATAAGAACCTCATTGCAGATCTTCAGGCTAATATCGACAGATGTAAGCATTATGTGGATACAAGCTACGGTATCATCACTGCCCTGAATCCGCATCTGGGATATGATGTGGCTTCAAGACTGGTGAAAGAAGCGCAGCAGACCGGACAGAATGTAAAAGAGATCATTCTTGAAAAGGGACTGTTAACCGAGGAACAGATTCGTGTCATTCTCGACCCGTATCATATGACTTCACCTGGTATTGCCGGTGAGGAATTCTTGCTCAATCAATAAATTTTGAACAAGGGAAATTAATTCTTTTACCATATGGGGAATCCTTTTGCTACAAAGTTACAGCAGATGGGTTCCTTTCTTATTCTTCTTTTCTTATCTTTGAAACAGATAAAATATGCTAAAACTGGTTCGCTTATGCACAGGATGTTTAGTAGGTTAAAAGGTCTCTTTTGCATAAAATAGGAAGTTGCGTATAGGAGGTTTCTGCATGGTAGAAGTACAGGAACGTCGGCATCTTGTGCTGATTGGCAACGGGATGGCCGGAATAAACACGGTGGAACAGATCTTAAAGCTGGCACCCGCCACCTACAGGATTACCGTATTTGGGAGCGAGCCTTACCCCAATTACAATCGTATTCAATTATCGTATGTGTTAGAGAAGAGTAAAGCGGTAGAGGACATTATTCTGAATGATTGGGATTGGTATCTGGAGAACGGCATAGAGCTGTATACAGGAACGAGTGTAACGCATATTGATACGGAGCATAAGACCGTGAAGGCAGACAACGGGATGGAAGTTCCGTATGACACACTTATTATTGCAACCGGTTCCAATCCATTTATACTTCCGGTTCCGGGAGCAGATAAAGAAGGAATTGTAGGCTTCAGGGACATCGCGGATTGTGAACATATGCTGCATGCGGCTGATCA
The DNA here is from genome assembly GCF_001373415.1 of Paenibacillus dakarensis. GTDB lineage: Bacteria > Bacillota > Bacilli > Paenibacillales > Paenibacillaceae > Paenibacillus_AQ > Paenibacillus_AQ dakarensis. The sequence continues at coordinate 252,899 of NZ_CDSE01000007.1, forward strand.
GTACAAGAGGGCTGCCGTTATCGGCGGGGGTCTGCTCGGACTGGAGGCAGCCAAGGGACTGCTTAAACTGGGGATGGATGTTACGGTGGTCCATCTGTTCGAGGAGATCATGGAACGCCAGCTGGATCATACCGCCTCCCTGATGCTTCAGGCAGAGCTGGAAAGCCAGGGTTTGAAATTTGCCACCGGCAAGCAGACCGAGGAGTTTCTGGGAGATGAGCGAGTCAGCGGCATTCGTTTTACCGATGGAACGACATTGGATACCGAATTTGTAGTCATGGCAGTTGGAATTCGCCCGAATATCGCTCTAGCCAAGGAGAGCGGTATTGCGGTTAACCGGGGCATTCTTGTGGATGATTATATGCGCACTTCCGTCCCGGATGTATATGCGGTAGGGGAGTGTAACGAGCATCGGGGTATCAATTACGGACTCGTGGCTCCGCTGTTTGAGCAGGGGGCTGTACTTGCGAAGCATCTGTGCGGAGTGGAAACGAAGCCATATGAGGGGTCGGTTGTATCGACTCAGCTGAAAATATCAGGCGTAGATGTATTCTCTGCCGGAGAGTTTATGGACGCTGAGGGACTTTCCATCGTGCGGATGCATGATGACTGGAGACGTATTTACAAAAAAGTGCTGCTGCGCGGCGGTCGGATCGTCGGCGGTGTTCTGGTTGGTGACGGGAAGGAATCGTCCAGACTGCAGCAGTGGATTCGGACAGGCACCGTTATGACAGAAGCGATCCATGATGCGATTGTGGGACAAGCCTCCGTGGAGTCCGGCAATACGGCTGCAGAGCTGGCGGACGAGGAAATTGTATGCGGCTGTAATGGTGTCACGAAGAAGCATATTGTGGATGCCATTAACGAAAAGGGATTAACCACCGTGGGAGAGATCAAGGCGGCAACGAGTGCGACACGTTCATGCGGAGGCTGCCGGCCTGTTGTCGAGCAGATTCTTCAATATGTGCTTGGAGATAAATATGATTCGGCGGCGGCGAAGCAGGAGGCGATCTGCAGCTGCACCACGCTGAGCAGAGACGAAGTCGTGACGGCTATAAAAGAAAAGGGGCTAATCACCTCCAAAGAAGTAAGGTATGCGCTTGAATGGGATAATCCTGAAGGCTGCTCCAAGTGCCGGCCGGCACTGAATTACTATCTGGGCATGATCTGGCCGACAGAGCATGTGGACGAGAAGGATTCCCGTTTTGTTAATGAACGGATGCATGCCAACATTCAGAAGGACGGAACCTTTGGCGTTGTGCCGCGGATGTACGGCGGGGTAACCACACCGGAGGATCTCAGGCTTATTGCGGATATTGCAGTGAAATATAACGTCAAGCTGGTTAAGGTAACCGGCGGTCAGCGGCTGGACCTGCTCGGAGTTAAAAAGGAGGACCTGCCAAAGATCTGGAAGGACCTTGGTATGCCATCAGGCTATGCCTATGCGAAGGCTCTGCGTACGGTCAAGACTTGTGTGGGATCGCAGTTCTGCCGTTTCGGCACGAAGGACTCAATGGGTATGGGCATCATGCTTGAGAAGAAGTTCGAGCGGCTGGATATGCCGGCCAAGTTCAAGCTGGCAGTAAACGGCTGTCCGCGTAACTGTGCGGAGTCCTCAACCAAGGATATAGGTATCGTCGGTAATGAAGGAGCGTGGGAAATTTACGTCGGCGGCAATGGCGGTATTAAAGCCCGGCTTGCTGAGCTGCTGTGCAAGGTACGAACGGATGAAGAGCTTCTGGAGATTGTCTCTGCGTTCATGCAGCACTACCGGGAAACCGGCAAGTATCTGGAGCGGACCTCGGATTGGATCGAGCGTGTAGGACTCTCGTCCGTTATAGATGCCGTTGTGAATGATCTGGATAACCGCCGTGCGCTGGCTGAACGAATGGAAATCGCTTTAAGTCAAGTCAGGGAGCCTTGGAATGAAATTCTGAACAATTCGAATTTGCGTGAACGAATGTTTGAAGAAATCAGTGTCTCAACAAACCAGGACTAAAATTGGAAGGGGCTGCATGATGGAACCGATATTGAACAGAAATGAATACACCTATTATCTAGTAGGTACCGTAGATGATTTCACGGAGAGACTGGGCCGGGTCGTACGGTTAGGCAAGGAAGAGATTGCGGTATTCAAGACGACAGACGGCACAATCCATGCACTGGAAAACAAAAGCCCTGGTCCCCGGGGAGGCACGATCGCAGAAGGAATCATTTCCGGCGAGATTCTGTTCGATCCTATATGCGATTGGAGAATATCACTGACGGATGGTCAGGTGCTCGATCCCGACACGGGGCAGGTGCAGACATACCCGGTTCATGTTCTCGGAAACGAGGTACGGATTGGATTGCCTAAGAATGGAGGAGGGGTGTTCCATGGCTAAAGATCTTCAGGATAAAAGAATTGTTATTGCCGGATCACAAAAGAAAGAAGAGATGGCTGAGATTATTGAACGAAGAGGCGGAATACCTATTGTCCGGTCGCTTCAAGGACTAACCGATTCGGATCCGGTTGAAGTAGAAGAGGATGTAAAGCGTTTCATCGAGCAGGGTGCCGACTGGTTTATTTTCACAACAGGGACGGGATTTGAAGCCATGCACCAGGCTGCAGAAAGGCTTAATGCTGTACCCGCATTTGAAGAAAGGTTGAAAGAAACCAAGATTGCCTGCCGCGGTTACAAAACGAACGCCTTTTTAAAAAAATCAGGTATTCATCCGGTTGTCTGTGATGACGATGGAACGATCGCCAGTATGATCGATAAGCTGGAGGTGTTTGATTTTACGAATCAGCGGGTGTGGATTCAGCTTCATGGCGAGCTGTCTTCACAGATATTCCGGTTTATCGAGAGCAGGGGCGGCATGGATGTGCAGGCAGTGCTGCCATACCGTTATCATGCACCCGAACGCGAGACGCTTGCCGCGATTACAAATGAACTGCTTCAGCAGGAAGTGGATGCCGTCTGTTTCACGACAAGGGTTCAAGTCGGATACTTATTCGATTATGCGAGAGAAACCGGACGTGAGGCTGAGGTGAAATCCGCTTTTGAACAGAGGGTTCTGGCTGCTGCTGTCGGCAAGGTAACAGCTGAAGCGCTTCGGGAAGTAGGAATAGGCCGCATTATCGTGCCGGAAACAGAAAGAATGGGTGCCATGATCGTTGAGCTTGGTCATCATTATGAAGGCCAGAGAGACAGATAAAGCGCGGATCAAGCAAAGAGAAATAGAAAATATGTCGATGAACTAACAAAGGTTTTCCCGCCCGCCTGTTTGCGCGTGGTGACAGCCTTTGTTTTTTTCATAAATATGTATTCTTTCCAAGGAGAGAGGTGCCTGGCCTGCAAGGGAATCAGTGGGTATGTCCCATCCATATGTATACTGCTCCTTAACAAATAGATGCGAATAAGTTACATGGATTGGAATCAATAAATGTGCAATAGTGTGATGGAGATCAGGGGTTAAATGGAACGAAGTAAAATTAAACTAAATTTTGGTAATGTATAGTCGCTTGATATGAAGCTCGGGAGGCGTTGACTCACATGAATGATGAGCTGCAGGATGAGCTTACGACAAATACGGCATCAAACATCACCATCAGCCTATGTATGATCGTTCGCCAAGAGGAGGAGGCACTGGGGAAATTGCTCCAATCGGTTAAGGATCTGGTGGATGAAATCAATATTTAAGATTACCCCCGAAGTATAATCATAGTGAAGTGTGGACAGTGGGGTGTTAGAATAAATATTAACGAGCTTAATCAATACAGCATGATAAATGAGGTATGCCATCATGGAAAGTCCATACACAGATTTAACCGATGAAGAGATGATCCTGGAATCCAAACGGATATGCAAAGAGCGTGGGATAGAGAAGGATAAGCTTCCTGTATTTACGGAAAGATTTACAAATGCCGAATTGGCTGATCGGCAGAAGTTATATATGGAGTGCATTGAAGTCATCCGCTTTTTTGTTGATCAATTTCTTGCCTCGGCTTCGAATACGCCTATTTTAATAACCGTTACAGATTATGAGGCCCACATTCTTGAAGTCATGGGCAGTCCTGAGATTGCCAATACGGTAAAGCAGCTTGGAATTGAAGCAGGAATTGGATTCAATGAGGATACTGGAACCAATTCGATAGACTTATGCATTCACAGCAATCGGCCGGTGCAAGTAATCGGATCCGATCATTATCATGTTTGTCTTCAGAATCTTGCTTGTTATTCGACCCCTTTTTATTGGGAAGGGAAGGTAGCGGGAACGATCTCCATGATGACTGAGGTCGGTTTCGCACACCCCCATCTCATGTCATTATTGCGTACCTTCGCGGACTCTGTTGAAAGAGAATTAATGCTGCGTAAACAGAACAGCCAGCTTCATATGCTGAATCATCTTCTGATCGAGAAGAACTATTATGGCGTGCTGGTTACGGATTCCAAGGGCAACATTCTTCAGATGAATGAGGTCTGCGTGAATATATTGGATCTCAGTCCGAAGGATCTAAAAGCTCACTACGGCTCCCCTGTCTTTGAAATACAGGAGGTCGGTTCTTATTTTCGCCAAGCCATTGAACATCAGATGGAGTACATGGGTGAAGAGATATCGATTCCTTCAGATGGGTCGATGCGCTACTATATGCTTGATGTGTTTCCTGTCTATGATCGTAAAGGTGTCCTGGCCCGTGTGGCAGGAAATCTGCGTGATATAACTGAGATGAAGAGAACAGAAGAAGTGCTGAGAAATACAGAAAAGCTGGTATTTGCCGGACAGGTTGCCGTAAGCATCGCGCATGAGGTTCGGAATCCGCTCACGACCGTAAAGGGAATGCTCCAACTGGCCAACAAAGAATCGAATTTACGTCATTATGAACTGATTATGTCTGAAATCGAGCGAATGAACCTCATCGTCGGGGAGTTTTTAATTTTGGGGAAACCGCAGGCGATCCATTTTAAGCAGGATAAGTGTGAGACAATACTCACAGAGGTGCTGAATGTCTTTGGAATCCAGGCAGCATTGAATGAAGTGGAGATTCAAATGGAGTGTGTTCAAAGTCCGGTTATCACTTGTGATCGCAACCAGATCAAGCAGGTGTTTTTGAATATATTACGAAATTCGATGGAGGCACTCCCTTTTGGAGGGGATATTGATATCCTTCTGAGTGTCGAGGAGGGTTACCAGGTTATTTCCTTCACGGATAATGGAACAGGAATGACCGAAGAGGTGCTGCAGCGGATTGGTGAACCGTTCCATACCACCAAACCGGAAGGCAACGGACTAGGAATGATGATCGTTCAGAGAATACTGAATACGCACAAGGGACATATGTCTATTACAAGCAAAGAGGGGACAGGCACCACCGTAAAAATTTATCTGCCCATGGATGAAAAGATTTCACAGCCATAAATCCATACTACAACAAAAATGAGCGCCGGCTTAAACATATGCCCGGCGCTTATTTCATTTCAGTGAACATCAACCTTGTTTCGGACTATGGGTTCCCCGCATATACTCTTCCGGCGTCTTACCTACGATGGATTTAAAATCTTTAATGAAATGGGACTGGTCATAATACCCCAGATCAACCGACAGCTTTAGCAAATCCTCATGGGTCCTGTAATCCATTCTCTCCGCAGCATGTTGAAGCCGATAGAGCTTAATCACCCATTTGGGGTGAACACCAACATACTGACTGAACATGCGCTGGAGCGTTCGTTTATTTAAATGAGCCCACTCGCATAATTGTTCCACGGTGGTGAGGGCGGGATTCTGAATAATGTGGTCGATGATCTGGTTGATATGATTTACCGTCTGATCAGGTGGGGGTAAGCACGGAAGGAGCAGCTGTTCTATGCAGGCCACCTGCTGCTCCGGCTTTTGCTTAGACAAAATAAGCTGCTCCATGTCAGCGGGACTGATGCCCAGAACATCTGCGGTTCCGATTGATTGATCGGTAAGGGCCGATAAAGGCTTTTTAATAAAAGGATAAAACCCGCCGGGTTTGAATTTGATGCCGAATACGGAGCCACTTCCCTCCAGGTGGTGGGAGTGTACGCTTTTGGATACACCGTAAATGGCTGTTTTGCCGGATTCGACAACGAGGTTGACGCAGGGATTGGGGACGACATCCTGGTGATGTGCGGGCTTTCCGGTCAGATCCCAGTGAATCATCCAGTAATGCTTAATAAAAGGGCGAAAGGCCGCAGATGGCTCGCACCGGATAAGACTGAATTGGCTGCTGTTCTCTGCCAGATGCAGAACACCCATACTGGGTTTGGGGGGATGAGGTTTCATATCCAAGGATTCTCCTATCCTAGTGGTATGGAAGCGGACTGATTTGGTCGCGTTTTTACAATACTTGGTTTATTTAACGGGATATACTCAATCATACCAACGCCATTAGAGTCTAGCAAACCTTATCTTCTATAAATAAGGAGCGAATGTTATGGAGCTGAAATATGATTTTTACATTCATGCAAATCAAGAGCGGGTGTGGAATACACTTACGTTACTTGCTTATGAACCGCAGCAGAAGCTGAGTCTTATCGAGCATCCCGGGCCTGCGTATTATTCGAACCATGCAGAGCTGGAATCCAGAATCACATTCACCCTTGAAAAGGTTGGGAGCTGCACGAAACTCACGCTCGTGAATGATCAGTTTACAGAAAACCATCCATCCTATGAGAAAGCGGCGGACTCCTGGTGGATGATCCTCAGCAGTATTAAGACGTATGCCGAAACCGGACAAGTGCTCGATTTTGGCTGGTAGAAGAAGCGGGAGAATGAAGTGGACTAAGCTATGAAACAAGGAGCTATCGCAATAGTAGATTTTCACTACTAATGTGATAGCTCCTTGCTTTGTTTTACGGATATGCACGGATCAGCGGTCACTTGCTTTATAACCCTTGCCGATGAGCTCATGCACATTGTGTATCGTCACATACGCCTGCTCGTCTATTTCGCAGACGATGTTCTTCAATTGAACGACCTCCTGCTTGCTGATGACAATATAGAGCACCTCTTTACTTGAGCCCGTATATCCTCCGCGTCCTTCAAGGACCGTCAAACCCCGGGACATCGCTGTAGTGACGCTCTGTAATACTTCGTTTGGCTGGTTGGAGATAATCAGCACTGCAACGCGTTCATTCATTCCCTCTACCATGAAATCGATAATCTTAGCCCCAACATAGACGGCAATAAGCGTGTACATGGCCTTTTCCTGGCCGATAATGAACACGGAGCCAAGGATTACGATGATGTCGATGATGAGCATTCCTTTTCCCAGACTCCAGCCCCAGAAAGAATTGGCCAGCCGCGCTAAAATTGCGGATCCTCCTGAAGTGCCGCCTGAACGAAAGATCAGCCCCAGCCCGATACCAACAAACACGCCTGCAAACAGTGCGGCAAGAAGCGTATCCGGATGCGGGGGAATATTCAGTTCTGTCACACGCAGAAAGATCGAGGTTAGAACGATTGAGATAAGGGTATAAATCGTAGTCTTCTTATCAAAATAACGGTAGCCAATGGTGAGCAGAATACCGTTCAATACGAAATTGACTATACCGGGTGACCATTCGAACAAATAATATGTAACAACGGTTATTCCAATAATTCCGCCTTCGGACAGACGGTTCGGTATAGAGAAATAATTGATTCCGATCGCAAATAGTAAAGAGCCGATGATGATGAACAAGGCATCCTTAACATGCTGTTTAGTCATAAGTTAGCGCCTCCTGTTTGACATTGTACACCAGTTTTGCACATGGGAGCACTGCAGCAAAATAAAGAGTGGCAACTTCAATTTCTCTATGGTTTGGTTGTTTCTCTTGTCAAATCCCGATGAAGCGTTATGATTTAGGTAGAAGTGACCGATACCTTTATTGTTGCTGCCACCGCTACTGAAGTTGAACTAATCGGGTAAGAAGCAGGAGTGAGATTAGATGACAGATAGAAATAAGGCGAATGTTGAGCATATTCGCATCGGTATTATTGGCCCTGAAGTGATCGTGGACAAGATCATGAAGGTTATTGAGACGTTTCCTTCCTTTGCTCCAGTGCCGCTCGTGTTCCGGAATGAGGACGAAGCTCCGCTTCTTGCAGAGCAAATCTGTAATGATGTGGAAGTGCTGATCCTTTCGGACCCGCTATCCTACCGCAAAGTAAAAGAGCATATGATGCTGGATATGCCTGTTCTTCATGTACCGATTACAGACGCCGGATTATATAAAGCACTCTTTTACGCGCAGCAAAAGGATAAGCTCAACGGTGGCATTTCCGTGGATACGCTGACTGAAGTCATGGTAAGACGGACGTTTAAGGATATGGATATTATGGACATCAAGAGCATCATTTATGATGGTCCGGTTTATGCATCCACTACCGAGCTTGCCTCTTTTCACGAAAACAGCATGATTTCGGGTCAGAGCACTCTTGCACTTACCGGTGTAGGGTCTGTTGCGCAGGAGCTGAGCCGCAGAGAGATTCCGAATGTATGGCTGCTTCCATCGGATCAGGATATCGTGGTCTCCTTGGAAAGAGCCCTGTTGTCTACCGCCTCACGCCGCAGCAAGGAAGGCCAGATTGTTGTAGGCATGATTAACGTGGATGACTTCGACAGACAAGCCCTGAAGCGGAATAATGAGCATGAAGTACAGAAGCTGAAGCTGGATATCCACCGTATGGTGCTGGATTATGTAGAATCGCTGGACGGATATCTCAACCATATGGGCGGAGATGAGTATTTGTTCTTTACAACGCGGGGGATCTTCGAGAGGGAATCCGGCGGATACAAGACGATACCTTTCGCGAAGGATATGAACAAGACGCATGGCATATCGCTAAGTATCGGCATGGGCTTTGGACGTACGGCCAGCGCTGCCGGAACAAGTGCACGAATCGCTATGAGGAAAGCGAAGGAAGCAGGGGGGAATGCCTGTTTTATTGTTCGTGAGGATGGAACGCTGATTGGCCCGCTGGAGATGGCAGACCCTGTTCAGGAGGTGTTATCCTCAACCGATGCAGCTCTGATCAAACGTGCAGAAGATGCCGGGATGACAAGTGCTTATCTCAGTAAACTGTTGAACCAACGCGCCAGGTTCGGTAAATATGAATATAAAGTGCATGAGCTGGCAAATCTGCTGGACATTACGGTTAGGAGCACGCATCGTTTGCTTCTGCACTGGATGGACAACGGCCTGGTAGAAATAACAGGGCTGGAGAAGGTTCCGCGCGGTAGACCAAGACAAATATTCCGATTTACTTTCCTGGAGTAAGCTGCTTTAATCCACTCATTCATCCTTGTCTCTAACCCTCTATTTAAAGACGATTTAAAGATTTGTCTTTATATTTGTTCAGTCGTTATGATGAAGAGGAAACGTATTCCAAAGGAGATGAATGGATATGAAGACTGTTGCGGAACTAGAAGCAAAGCTTGCAGAACCATCAGAACAATTAATTGCAGATTTGAGTTCCATCGAAGGAGATATTCTGATTCTAGGCGTTGGCGGAAAGATGGGTCCGAGTCTGGCCAGACTTGCTGCCAATGCTGTGAAAAAAGGTGGATTAAATAAACGAATTATTGGCGTATCACGGTTTTCGAATGAAGAAGCAAGACGTGAACTGGATGAGGCAGGAATTGAGACTATTTCATGCGACCTGTTGAATGATGAAGAGCTCCAGAAGCTCCCGCATGTAGACAATGTAATCTATATGGCAGGGAATAAGTTCGGTACAACCGGCAGAGAGCATTTTACATGGGCTATGAATTCATATCTCCCGGGCCGTGTTGCTGAGAAATATAAGAATTCCCGAATTGTCGTGTTCTCATCAGGGAATGTGTATCCGTTTTCACCTGTTGGAAGCGGCGGTGTCAATGAATCGGTGTCGCCTGAGCCGCTGGGCGAATATGCTCAGTCTTGTCTTGGCAGAGAGCGCGTATTCGAATATTTCTCCCATCAGAATAAGACGCCAATGACGATCTACCGTTTGAATTATGCGATCGACATGCGCTATGGTGTACTTCTGGAGCTGGCTAAATCCATCAATGAGGGACGTCCGATTGATCTGACCATGGGTCATGCGAATATTATATGGCAGGGAGATGCGAACGAGATGGCACTGCGCTGCCTGAAGCATACCAGCAACCCGCCGGAAATTATAAATATTACAGGTCCGGAGACGATGTCGATCCGCTGGGCTGCCCAGGAGCTGGCTAAACGGATGGATAAAGAGGTGCAATTTACGGGAGTTGAATCCGAAACGGCACTGCTGAACAATGCGACCAAATCACATCAGCTGTTCGGTTACCCGAAGGTATCCCTGCTGCAGATGATTGACTGGACTGCAGAGTGGGTTATGGCGGGTGGAGACACCTGGAATAAGCCGACACATTTCCAAGAGAGAAAGGGGAAATTCTAAGTGAGCGGTACAAATCGATTGTCGAACGAAAAAGCAAAGGCACTAGCTGAAGGTCTTGTTATTCCGGCACATCCGCTAGCCCTGAATGCGGAACGCAAGCTGGATGAGAGACGCCAGCGGGCGCTGACACGCTATTACGCAGCATCCGGCGCAGGCGGCATCGCGGTTGGTGTACACTCTACCCAGTTCGAAATTCGCGACAAAGGCGTGGACCTATACGAGCCGGTACTGCGTATGGCAGCAGAAGAAATTCAGCGTGCTAAGCTTGATCGGCCGTTTATCATGGTAGCTGGTGTATGCGGGCCGACCGAACAAGCAGTGAATGAAGCTACGCTTGCCCTGGGACTGGGCTATGACGCTGCACTGCTCAGTATGGGCGGGCTTGCTGACTTAAGTGAGCAGGATATTCTGGAGAGAACGAAGCGTATTGCTGAAATTATGCCGGTTATCGGGTTTTATCTGCAGCCTTCTGTAGGCGGTAAAATATTCAGCTTTGATTTCTGGCGTCAATTTGCCGAGATTCCGAATATTGTAGCGATCAAAATGGCACCATTTAACCGTTACCAGACAATTGATGTAGTGCGGGCAGTGTGCTATTCCAGCAGACGGGATGAAATTTCCCTTTATACGGGTAATGATGATAATATCATCAATGATCTGCTTACAACGTATCGCTTCAATGTAGATGGCCAGATCGTAGAGAAGCCGATTATTGGCGGCCTGCTCGGTCACTGGGCGGTGTGGACACGTAAAGCAGTGGAATTGCTGGAGGAAATCAAGCAGGTTCGCGGTGGCGGTGCCATTTCGCCGGACTGGCTGACCAGAAATGTTGAAGTTACCGATAGCAACGCAGCTTTCTTTGATCCGGCGCACCAGTTCCACGGTTGTATTCCGGGTATCCATGAGGTTCTTCGCCGGCAGGGCCTGTTAGAAGGCACATGGTGTCTGAATCCGAAGGAAACCTTATCTCCGGGGCAGTCTGAAGAAATAGATCGTGTGTATAGAGATTATCCTCATCTGAACGATGATGATTTTGTAAAAGAGCATTTGCAAGATTGGTTGGCTGAATAGCCATATATCAAGTTAATGTAACAACAAGATGAACGGGGGAAACGCTATGCGTTTTAAAGATGTGTTTTCAATAATTGGACCCAGTATGGTGGGTCCGTCCAGCTCACATACAGCGGGGGCTGTTCGAATAGGCAGGGCAGCCCGGCGCATTTTTGGAGCGTTTCCCGAAGAAGTGGAAATCGTGTTCTACGGTTCTTTTGCTGATACGTATCGTGGGCATGGTACGGATCTGGCGGTAGTTGGCGGTTTAATGGACTTTGCTACGGATGATATCCGTATCCGTAATTCCATCACCCTTGCGGAAGAGGCAGGGATGAAGCTGACTTTCAAGACAGCTCAGAATGCAGCCTTTCATCCCAATACAGTCCTGCTAAAGCTCAAAGATGAGAACGGGCGGGAGGATATTATCGTTGGCGCTTCGATCGGAGGCGGCAATGTTGAAATCCTGGGCGTGAATGGCTTTGATGTGAAATTTACGATGAACTATCCGGTTCTGATGGTGTTTCATCAAGACACACATGGAATGGTCGCTCATATCACCAAAATATTACATGACGGCGGGGTCAACATTGGATATATGGATGTGGACCGAAAAGGCCGGGGTAGGGAAGCTGTAACGGTTGTGGAGACAGACGAGGCGGTGCCTCGTCTTCTCATGGAGCATATTCGGAACTTGGAGCACGTTCATCGGGTTGTATTTGCGGATTTGTCAGCAGAGGAGGGGGCAGAATGAAGTTCTCTACACTACAGCAGCTGATAGAATGCTGCCGTGAGGACGGGGTTACGATCGGCCAGTTAATGCTGAGTGAGCAGGCCAAGGAATCCGGAAAGAGCGAAGATGAAGTTTATAAGCAGATGGCAGATTATTATAACATTATGAAAGAAGCTGTCCATCGCGGAATCCATGAGCCTGTTCCTTCCCGGAGCGGGCTTACTGGCGGTGACGCTGTACGTATTAGTGAGTATATGCAGAACGGCACAACCTCTCTCGGTACAGAAGCTTGTTCTGCGCTAGCCTATGCTCTGTCTGTATCTGAAGTTAATGCTTCAATGGGAAGAATTATCGCGACACCTACGGCTGGCTCGTGCGGCATTATTCCGGGCGTCTTCGTCAGCTCGCAGGAGAGATTCGGCTGGGATGATGAGCATCTTGTGATGGGATTGTTCTGCGCAGGTGCGATCGGTTATGTCATCGCCAATAATTCGTTCATCTCCGGAGCTGAGGGCGGTTGTCAGGCCGAGGTCGGTTCAGCTATTGGGATGGCAGCAGGCGCACTTACGGAACTAAGAGGCGGGACACCGGAGCAGGCGGTTCATGCAGTTGGTCTCGCACTTAAGAATTCCCTGGGATTAATATGCGATCCAGTCGGAGGACTTGTGGAAATTCCGTGTATTGTCCGAAACGGATTTGGTGCCGTGACAGCACTGGCTGCAGCCGATATGGCGCTTGCCGGAGTCCGGAGTGCCATACCATCGGATGAAGTGGTTGGTGTTATGCTCGAGGTTGGAACGGCAATGCCTGCGAAGCATAGGGAAACCGCGAAAGGCGGACTTGCCCAGACGCCTACAGGAAAGAGGATTCTGAAGGAACTGTATGGTAAAGGAAGCAAGGCTGCAAAGGAAAAGAGTACTGAGGAAAAAAATGAAGCGAGCACCGATAAAAAGGAGGATTGAACGAAGTGACCATTCTTCGAATTGGATTGATTGGACTGGATACCTCCCATTGTATCGCTTTTACAAGACTGCTGCATGATACGTCGGATGCTTATCATGTTCCGGGAGCGCGGGTGGTTGCGGCGTATCCGGGAGGTTCACCGGATTTTCATCTGAGTATCTCACGTGTAGATGGATTTACGAACGATATCCAGCAAAAGTTCGGTGTTCAGATTATGGCCTCACCGGAAGAGGTGGCACAGCAGAGTGATGCTCTTATGCTGCTGGCTGCCGATGGAAGGGTTCACCTGGAGCTGTTTCGCAGAATAGCTCCTTTTGGCAAGCCTGTATTTATTGATAAACCGCTCGCCCTCAATTCATCCGATGCGGAAGAGATTGGGAAGATTGCGGCAAGTCACGGTATTTCTGTCATGAGCTCGTCATCGCTTCGTTATGCGGTCAGTTTGATCGAGGAGCTTGGCCGGGAAGAGAAGGGAAAAGTGACAGGTGCTGATGTTCAGGGACCTATGGAGATTCAGCCTACTCAATCACGTTATTTCTGGTACGTCATTCATGCGGCAGAGATGCTTTACGCCATAATGGGCCCAGGCTGCAGGGAAGTGGCCGTAAGCTCGACGGAAGAACACGACCTGATAACGGGAACATGGGATGATGGACGGATTGGAACGGTGCGCGGCAACCGGGTTGGAAACAGCAAGTTTGGTGCCTTGATTCATCGCACAAGTGGAAGCGACTACATTGATGCCTCCAGCTCAGGTAAACCCTTTTATGCAGATCTTCTGGAACAGGTCCTCTTCATGTTTTCTACAGGTCAGACTGTCCTGCCATTTGAACAATCGGTAGAGGTCATTCGATTCCTGGAAGCGGTGGAGGAGAGTCTAGCAAGCGGAAAAAAGGTAAGCATGTTTGCAAATAGATAATCTTGATGAAACATCTTGTTTTACCTTTGCTTAATGAGGAAGCGTGAGACAGTATATTGACTCGGAAAAATAAATAATTCAGGAGCGATTTCATGAAGGATTCGCTCTTCTTTTTTTCTCTATTTCTATCTCTTTAGCATTTTCTACATGCCATAAACCCTTGATTTGTAAGGGTTTCTGGACTTCCAGGTGTAAATTGAGCCCTGAAATCACAGACGGGTGAAATTCCGTTGTTTACCAAATCTGAAAGCGCTTTTATCATGTGGGTGAGTAGAAATACTGAATTTGCAAGACCGGAATAAGACGTCTTGCACTTGATGAATTTCAATCTCGAATCAAGCAGGATCTTTCCACTGGGGGGGAGGCATCTCGGTAAAATTCAAGAGATTCTATTAAAGAGGTTCTAGCTAAGTTTCATGAGTTGCTGAGTGTCGATTGAAATGATGGGGGTTCATCAAGCTTTTTTTTTCAATTTCAAGGTTCACTACTTTAATATGTACGAACATGAGGGAGGAACAACAATGTCAAAAAAATGGTTCAGTATGGCAATCGTTTTAACCATGTTTGCATCACTTCTCGCTGCTTGCGGCGGAGGCGGAGGAAGTAAAGAGCCTGCTCCTGAAGCAGGAGGCAACAGCACTACACCTAAAGAAAACACAGCACCTGCAGATCCGAATCAATATGGAGATACTGGCGGATTAACACTGCCGCTGGTTGACAAGCCAACAACAATTACTTGGATGGTGCCAAGCGACAAGACAGATCTCAATGATTCGCTTATGGCAAAAGAAATAGAGAAGCGCACAGGCATTAAAGTTAATTTCCAGGCGTATTCGAAAGCTACCTACCAGGATAAGTTGAGAGTTATTGTTGCTTCTGGTAAACTCCCGGACATCTTCCATGGTCTGAAGTCGAACGAATTGAAGAAAATCGGACAGCAAAAGGCAGTTGTACCTATCAATGAATATGCCGATATGCTGCCGAACTTCAAAAAGCTGTATATGGAAGAGAACCCATGGGTTATTACCTCTTACGGCGATGAGAAGGGCAACTTGTATACCTGGCCGATTCATAACCTGAACCGTGACGTAAACCATGGCTTCATGTACCGTAAGGATGTATTTGATGAGCTGGGCATTAAAGAGTGGACAAATACGGATGAATTCTACGAGGCATTGAAGAAGCTGAAAGAGAAGTATCCGAATTCCTACCCTTACGCTTCCAAGAATAAGGAATATATTTTCCGTGACTGGTCTTATGGCTGGGGAATTGGCGGTGCAAGTTATCCGGTTTATTACAATGAATCCGAGAAGCTGTGGAAATTTGCCAGCACTTCTCCAGAGCATAAAGATATGCTGGACTTTATGAAGAAGCTTTACAATGAAGGTCTAATGGATCCGGAATTCCTGACAGATACACAGGAAAGCTGGACAGCTAAAATGACGACTGGCAACAAGGCATTTGTTACTTGGGACTGGATCGGACGTCTGGATATGTTCTATAACCAGGTTAAGGACAGCAACCCTAATTTTGATTTGAGATATGCTAATCCGGTTGGTCCGACTGGCAATGGCGCAACACTTCCAAAAGTTGATGCAAACTTTGGTATCACTGTAGCTAACAAAGAAAATAAAGAAGCTGCTCTGAAGCTGCTTGACTATTTGACAAGTCCATCAGGTGCAACCCTGATCACAATGGGTGTTGAAGGCGAAACGTTCACGATGGAAAACGATAAGCCGGTTTATCCGGAATTGAAAGACGTTCCTTTGGTTGATATCAGTGTGCTGGAAGACAAATATGGCTTGTGGATTGAAGGTATGTATCTGAACCCTGACAGACGCAGTGTATATTACAGCTTCACTGAGAAAGAGCAGGAAGCTCAAGACAAGCGCTTGAAGGCGAACAGCTTTGAGCCATTGGATCCGGTATTGAACTTCACGGATGCTGAAACTGCGCAGCTGGCGGAACTTCAAGTGAATATTGAGAAAGCTGCAAATGAGTTCAATTCCAAGTACGTCCTGAACAAGAACTACGGAGACAAAGAGTGGGAAGCATGGCAGAAGACAGCTGCAGCTCAAGGCTCCGAAAAAATGGTTGAAATCTTTAACGCTGCTCAAAAGCGCTTTGAAGAAGCTTCCAAATAATTAGTCATTACCAAGTCTGTTAATCATTTTAAAAAGGCAATTATTGGATGATGGCAGCATTCGGTTTAAACCGGATGCTGCTCCTCATCTAAAGGAGGAAACATCATGGCACATGCCGGCATCGAAGCAGGCAACCCATCACCAAAGAAAAATGCTGTCAAACGCAAAATGTCAGCTTTCCAGCATATGAAACGCGACAGACAACTGCTGATCCTGTTCCTTCCAGGTTTTCTGTTCTATCTGATTTTCCGTTACGGTCCTTTGTATGGGATGCTTATTGCGTTTAAGGACTATAGCGTATTTACAGGCATTATAGATAGCCCATGGGTAGGTCTTAAGCATTTTATTAACTTTTTCACCGGTCCTGATTTCTGGCTTTTGTTCAAGAACACGCTCTCACTTGGCTTGTTATCACTCATATTCTCATTTCCTTTCCCGATTATTCTGGCGGTCCTGCTGAATGAAGTACGGGTTAGATGGTTCAAGAAATCGATACAGACAATCAGTTACCTGCCGTCCTTCTTGTCCGTCGTTATCATCAGCAGTATGCTGATCGATTTCTTGTCACCAAACAACGGTATCATTAACCAGATTATTTCGGCCCTTGGGTTCGAATCGAAGTATTTCCTGATCGATCCTGCCTGGTTCCGTCCAATCTACATTTCTTCCGACATCTGGACGCATACCGGTTATGAAGCAATTATCTACATGGCGGCGATTGCAGGCATCAGCCCGTCGCTTTATGAAGCGGCTAAGGTGGATGGTGCGAAGAGACACCACATGATCTTTAAAATTACGATTCCTTCTCTGATGCCGACCATTATCATCATGTTTATTCTGAAGACTGGACAGCTGCTTCGCATTGGTTATGAGAAGGTCCTTCTCCTTTATAATCCGATGACGTATGAAGTAGCGGACGTGTTCTCCACCTTCGTATACCGTAAGGGTCTGCTGGAGGCGAATTACAGCTATGCGGCTGCCGTCGGTATTTTTGAAGCCGTCGTAGCGATGATCCTTCTGTTGTCCTCTAACTTCATGAGTAAAAAGATGGGAGGGAATGGCCTGTGGTAAGTCAAAAGTTAAGAAACATCTCGCTGTTCTCTGTTGTTAATACGATTATCATGCTCTGTCTCGCTGTTGTTATCTTGTATCCGATCATATATATTACGTCCGTTTCCCTAAGTGATACATCAGCAGTAATACAGGGACAGGTAAGTCTGCTGCCGGTGGGCTTTAACCTGGATGCCTATGCGCAGGTACTTCAGGATGCACGAATTCCGCGTGCATATATGAACACGATTTTTTATACAGCGCTTGGAACCACGGTCAACCTGCTGTTAACGGCGATCTGTGCTTATCCGCTCTCTCGTAAGGACTTTTTCGGTCGTAAATTCTTTATGCTGGCAATCATTTTGACTATGTTCCTGAATCCCGGCATCATCCCGAACTATTTGATCGTTCAGGAGCTGGGGCTGATTGATTCGGTATGGGCTCTCGTTCTTCCGAACGCCATCTGGACGTTTGAGCTGATCATTCTGAAGAGCTTTTATGAGAGTATGTCAGAGGGTCTTCGCGAAGCTGCTGTTGTAGACGGTGCATCGGAATTCCGTATTTTGTTCCAGATTATGATCCCGCTCTCGAAACCGGCGCTCGCTTCTATCGGCTTGTTTTATTTCATGGGACACTGGAACAGCTTCTTCATTCCGCTCATTTACTTGAACGATGCCACCATGTATCCGCTTCAAGTCGTTTTGCGAGACATGCTGATCTTTGCTGACAGCGGTAATAACCAGAATCTCGTAGATGCATCCGCCCTTGCTCCGCAAGCGATGAAGAACGCAACCATCGTATTGTCGATGATTCCGGTACTGCTTATTTATCCTTTTGCGCAGAAGTATTTTGCCCAAGGTGTAATGCTTGGTTCCGAAAAAGGGTGACGTAATGCTCTGTTGGGTATAACATGGTGTTAATGAAGGGATGACATCAAGAGAGGTGATCCAATTTTGAATCGATTGATCGCTAACAGGGGGCTTTTACAAATCTTCTTCGCTCTGCAGTTGGTCGTCGGCATCATGTTTATATTCAACTATATCGTATATAAGAACTCCATTTCCGGAATATACGAGAAGGTAACAGAGAACAACCGGATGGTTATCAAAAATATCATCCAGTCGTTCGACAGCAGCTTTACTTCAATTAACAACCTTATGTTCAATATTCACGCTCTGCCTTATGATCAGATCGCGGATGGTGACGGCAAGCCGGATATGGAGAAGGTTCTGGACTTGCAGGACAGCTTAAGCCGGATGGTATCCACTATGGATTTCGTAGAGGATGCGGTGATCACTTATGACTATAAGCTCGCAATCACTCCGCATGGAACGAGCAGCATGGAGTCATTATTCGACAGGAAATACATATCGGATAAATACAATTCGGTATTTTGGGATAATTTTATCCGTTCGAAGCATGACTCTACTGTCTTCCCTGCTGAAACCTACACAGAAATGAATTCAGGGCGTAAGAAGAATTTAATGGTCATGGTTGATAGCAGCAATATCAGAATGTCGAACAAGAAGCTGATGGTTCTGATTGATGTGAACAAGCTGCTGAACAGCATTGATTTAAAAGGGATGATTCCGGGTGCATCTCTTATGGTGCTGGATGATAAACGGAATGTCATACTCAGCACGGAGAAGGACCTGGATCTTGTAAATATTCTGAATGACGTCTATTTTAACCCTTCAAGCGAGGCGTCGTTAACGCATGATAACTTTGAATACAATTTTTATAAATCGGACTATAACGGCTTTATTTATATTAATAAACTACCGTACAAGTTCCAAAACATTCACTCGGTAACGAATGCCAACCTATGGATTATGTATGGGGCGATTTTGCTGGCGGTTATCTTGTCTGTATTACTGAGCATTTATTTATATAGACCAGTTAAGAACATTATGGGCGTTCTTGGAAGTTCTAATGTAAAGGGCAATGACTTCGTTAAAATTCAGAGCGGAATCATCAAAATGCAGCGTGAGAACGAGTCGCTCAAAAGTCAGATGGGTCTCGTGGACTCGGAAATGAGAAGAGGCGTGTTCTTACAGGCTCTCGACGGATATCAGCATTCAAGGGAATATGAATCGCAGATGCAGAATCATTACTCCTATTTGTTTCAAAACAGACATTTTGTTATGGCGGCAATCCATCTGCAGCCGGAGAATGGTGACGAGCAGCTGGAGTTGTCGGTAGAAGAACTGACGGAACAAATTCAGCATGGTCTGCAGGAGGTTTTGGATAATGTAATTGTCTTCCATGAGGACCATCTTAAATTTCTTATGCTCATTGGCATGGATCATACGTCAGATCGAAAGAAAATATTGAAGCAGTTCGAACAATACATTCGCCAGGCTGAAAATACCACATTTAAATCCTTAAAGGTATGGGGTTGTATCAGTCGGGTCTTTGAATCGAAGATCAGCAGCTGCCAGGAAGCATATCAGGATATCCAGCGCGGCTTCCTGTACAGGAACATTAATAAGAAAGAATGGGTAACGGATACAGAATCGATCCGCTTTGTTCCAGGCATTCATTTTCCTGTTCAACAAATTGAGAAGCTATCCAATTGTCTGATGACCGGAAAAACAGATGAAGCAATAGAGATTGTGGATAAGATCATTGAGGAAAATACCTCCTTGAATATTCATTATCACCAGATGCTCCATATCGCACAGACGATATTCTTGATTATGCTTAAACAGGTTAATGCATCAGAGGAAAGCCGCCAGGATTTATTCCGACTGGAAGCTGATATCATAGAAAAATTGCAGCGTGCTTATAGTCATCAGGAGATTCGTGAGGCCTTAATGGAAGGCATCAGGCGAGTGGCTGCCATGCATAATTATGACTCGAAGAGCAAGCTGAACCCGGCCTTTATCTCACAGTATATTGAGCTTCATTACATGGAGAATCTGTACCTGGATCATATGGCTGAGGTGCTTGATACGAGTTCTAAGTATTTCTCTAACTATTTCAAGAAGACATTTGGTGTGAACTATGTAGAGTATCTGAACAAGGTACGGCTATCCCACGCCAGAGAATTTCTGAAGAATACGGACCTCAGTATAGCTGAAATCGGTGAAAAGACAGGGTATTCGAATTCCTCAACGTTTACCACAACGTTTAAGAAGTACTGTGGAGTTTCGCCCAGCGAATATCGGAAAAATAATGGGAGATAGGTTGGACCAAGGAGGAACTGTATATTATGAAGGCGGTTATTGCACAGCATGGAAAGGCATCGGTTGCAGATATTGAAAGACCTAGTCTAGAGCCGGGGCATGTGCGTATACGTACAGAATATTCGGCGATTAGCCCTGGTACGGAAATGACAGTTATTAAGAACTCTGAAGAGCATAAGTCTGTTCTCGGTTACAGCGCGGTCGGTATCATTACAGAGCTTGGCAATCAGGTGGAGGGACTTGCAGTCGGTCAGAGGGTCGCCGTCTATGGAGCACCTTATGTTCGCCATGCTGAAGAGCTGGCAGTTCCGTCCAACTTAACTGCTGTTGTACCGGATCATGTCGCTCCGGAAGAAGCTGCGTTTGCGGGACTGGGCGCGATTGCCATTCATGCACTGCGTATAGCGGATCTTCGTTTCGGGGAATCTGCCGTCGTGGTAGGGCTTGGTATATTGGGCCAGATCATTGCACAAATCTCTTCAGCTGCTGCGAATCAGGTGATCGCGTATGACCTCAATAAAGTTCGCGCTGACAGCATGCGGAAGTATATCACTCATGTGTACGACACTGAAGCAGAGCTGGAGAAGCAGATTCTTGCTGTCACCGGTGGTCATGGTGCCGATAGTGTGATTCTCTGCGCAGGCGGACCAGGCGAACCTCTGATTAATTCTTCATTGAAATGGATCCGCGACAAAGGAAAAATTGTGATCGTTGGAGATCTTGCAATGAATTTCGATCGCGGGCTCATGTTCAGTAAAGAGGCACAGGTGCTTATCTCACGGGCCGGTGGTCCGGGACGCTATGACAAAGGCTATGAACTCGAAAATAAGGATTACCCGATTGGATTCGTCCGTTGGACGGAAGGCCGTAATACGGCTGAATATATTCGACTGCTGGCAGAACAGCGGATTTCGGTTCAACCGCTCATTTCAAGGGTTGTTCCGTTTGAAAGCGCAGCCGAGGCTTATGAGCATTATGGACCTGGCTCGACCATTATGGGTACGATCTTCAAATACGATTAAATTCTTGTCTGTCATCTCTCCGAATACGGATCATTCTTCCGATCGCTGTTGTCCCCGGATTTCTTCTGAATTGTGTAATTAATGTTGAAATCCGGGGACAAAGGCGAGCGTTTCACTTCTCCAGAATGATTCCGTCTTCTCCGTTGAAGCAGGAAAAATTAAACCTACAATAGGAATGTGGAGGTGTCCGCGTTAATGGAACATCGCAGCGCAGATATTGTTATTATAGGCGGCGGGCTTGGCGGCAGTTCGGCTGCACTCGCAGCAGCTAAATCCGGGAAGCGCGTCATTCTGACGGAAGAAACCGATTGGCTTGGCGGACAGATTACGAGTCAGATCGTACCGCCTGATGAGCACCCTTGGATTGAGAAGTTCGGCTCCACCGCAAGTTATCGGGAATACCGGGATCGTGTGCGGAATTATTATAAGGATAACTTTCCGGTAACGCCGG
Organism: Paenibacillus dakarensis; assembly: GCF_001373415.1. Taxonomy (GTDB): domain Bacteria; phylum Bacillota; class Bacilli; order Paenibacillales; family Paenibacillaceae; genus Paenibacillus_AQ; species Paenibacillus_AQ dakarensis. Next base: position 274,829 of record NZ_CDSE01000007.1, read on the forward strand.
AGTCCCGGAATGCGAGATATTTCAACCCGGGCAGCGCCATGGTCAGCGCGATTGCTCATGAACCAAGAGCTGCATTGGCCGTGCTGCGGGACATGATGGCTCCCTACATTCACAGCGGAAAGCTGATTGTAATGACGGAGCATGTGCCTGTACAGGCAGAGACGGACGGTGATGATATTACAGCTGTTCATGTCCTGAATAAAAACACGGGGGAAACGCTCATTCTGACAGGTGCCTATATTATTGATGCCACTGAAGAAGGGGATCTGCTTCCGCTCGCAGGAGTTGAATATGTAACAGGCTCGGAATCCATTAAAGAGACGGGTGAGCCGCATGCACTGCCTGGGGACGCCGACCCGCAGGATATGCAGGCCTTCACGTGGTGCTTCGTCATGGATTACTGCGAGGGTGAGGACCATACGATTGAGAAGCCTGAAACTTATGACTTCTGGAGAGAGTATCAGGCCGATTTCTGGCCGGATAAACAGCTGAGCTGGGCAGGGCTTGTACCGCACACCTTGGAGCCGGTTACCTATAGTCTGTTCCCGGACGGGAAGTCATTCTCGCTGTGGAAATACAGACAATTGGTGGACCGTGAGAACTTCGTAGAGGGAACCTTTGATACCAATGTGACGGTGGTGAACTGGCCGGCTAACGATTACTGGCTGGGCTCTATTATCGATGTCCCTGAAGAAGAGCGAAAGCTGCATCTTGAGCGGTCGAAGGAACTTAGTCGCTCACTGATGTACTGGATGCAGACAGAGGCGCCGCGCCCTGATGGCGGCAAGGGCTATCCTGGCCTTCGTTTGCGGCCGGATATCGCCGGTACGCCGGACGGCTTTGCCAAAATGCCGTATATCCGCGAGTCCCGCAGAATCAAGGCAGAGTTTACCGTGCTGGAGCAGCACGTCGCAGCAGCCTCCCGTCCAGACGGGAAAGCTGAGGATTTCTTCGACTCTGTAGGCGTCGGCTGTTACCGGATCGACTTGCATCCGAGCACGGCTCTGCGGACATATGTCGATTTCTCCGCTCTGCCATTTGAAATTCCGCTGGGCAGCTTGATCCCGATTCGGGTCAACAACCTGATTGCGGCTTGCAAAAATATCGGAACGACCCATATCACAAACGGCTGCTACAGACTTCATCCGGTCGAATGGAATATCGGTGAATCGGCTGGCTATCTTGCCGCCTACTGTGTAGAGCATGGGGTGAAACCAAGAGATGTCCGTAATACACCAGAGCATCTGGAAGCACTGCAGCGCAACCTTGTAAATGCAGGCGTCGAGCTGAAATGGCCTGTCATTCACGAAGTGTAGATTAAGGTGAATTCAAATGTTGAAGTGCCCCCTGTCCTTTTTAGGAACAGGGGGTTTCTTTGTATACACTGAAGGGTTTTCCCGGAGTCGGTAAAGAGCCATGCTGCGGGTATGCTATAATCAAAGCAGTCAATCTAGGATAAGAAGGAGGTGAAGCTCATGGAAGTGACAGCACAGGAAGTTGCGGAGTGGATGGTGAAGGAAATAAAGTTCACAGGAACACTGCGACAAGAAGATGCGATCGAGTATGTCAGGACTCACTTTGGTGAGCAGTTTGTTTTTGTAAATGAGAACGGCAATCTGTCTCTATCCAAAGAGGTGAAAAAAGCCTTCCGGAAGCTTCACGGCGGCCGGATTGCATGGGACCGTGACGGTTTTATGTGGGCTTGGACGTAAAGTATTGGACTTAACGAATTAGCATGAACCGGTGGCAGGATGCCATCGGTTTTTTAGGCTGTAACTTAAACGCTTCATGTATATTCGCATTACGGTATACGGACGCATCAATATAAACTGATCTACTATTATGCTGAAGCACTGGGTACCGCAGGTTCGAAGGATGAGAACAGACCACTGAAGCAGATTGACTAAAGATACAATACGAAGGCATAGAGACAGTGCTCTGGAACATGAAAAAGGCGATCAGGCGACTATCTGGTCGCCTTTTTCACTTTTGAAATAAGTGACCATGAAGAGGAAGCTGTGAAAGTAAAACGTTAAAGTTGATAATTGGATAGAGATAAGGAAACTTTTTTGTTAAGTAACAACCTGCTTGTTAGAGGGTTTAAACTTCTGTGGAATGTGATTTAATAACTTCTGTACCAAACTCCAAGCATTCAATGCATATAGAAACTCCTGGCCCTATAGCTAATTCTCCGACTTCTTCTTTGCTTCTACGACAAAAAGAACAAGTTGCAACGTGTTCTATATTGCTTATACTATTTTGATTTGTAGTTTTTTCTAAAGTATTGTACAGTTCATCAATTACTTTCGGCTCAATATAATCGAAGTCTCCTTTTAATTTCACCGCAATAGTTGTATAAGCAATAGCCATACCTTCATAGAAACGTTGTCTTTCTAATTGGTCACTACTTTTAGATTTCTCTTCACATAACTTGCTAAGTTTCTCTAATTCTAAGATCATATCTTCAATTTTTGCACCTCGAAATGTTTTTTTACGAAAATCTTGATCCATCACTTATACCTCCTTTATTGTATGTACACATTTGTATACATAATGAGATATATTCTTCAGAGCTATAGATTGTTCCTTCAATTTTTAGTGTTTTGGAGCCATTTTGACATCACAGGTCTTGAGGCTAAACTGTTTGAGTTGGTTCAGCCCAAGGAACACGGGGAGTACTTTGTATGTTTTCCTGTCGGCATGGAAACGGGCAGCTTCACTTATGTAGCTGCAGTCAAGGGAGATAAGCAGCCGCCTGGAGGGGTATCTCTGTTCCAGGGAGAGGTGCCTGAGGCAATGTATGCGGTGTTCACAACACCCCCGGCAGATTATGCCGATCAAGGATTTGTACAGACGGTGGCTGGAACATGGAGATATATTTTAGAAGATTGGTTCCCGCGTTCTGGATATGAGTACGCACCAGATAAAGTGGAGGTTGAATTCTACGATGAGCGATGCCATGAGCAGACTGGAGCCGTTATGGAAATCTATATTCCTGTTATGAAGCAGGTGTAATGTTAGTGCAGACGAAGTCTGTACGCCTGTTCACATGCGGTTACTGAAGATGCTTATACACGGGAGTCAAAAAAGTTTTAGTGCGATGGTTGACAAATAATATGAATTAAAGTATCTTATAAACAAGTTGATATTAACTAAATAAAAGTTAGTGAAATTCGAAAGTGTTAGTTAGAGAGGGGTAAATTAAGAAATGTTTAAATTGTAGCTAAGGAATAACCGCATTTTTTTTGAGTATATATCTTAATGTAAAGATTTTTGAAAAAGAAATAATATCATAAATTTAAATGGAGGAATTTATAATGAATTTTGAATTGGGTTTACTTATTCTTCGTCTGGTTGTTGGTCTGTCATTTGCTGCGCATGGTGCTCAGAAATTATTCGGTTGGTTTGGCGGTTATGGTCCGAAAGGAACAGGGGGCTGGCTGGAATCCGTGGGAATTAAGCCTGGTGTAACCATGGCTGTGGTTGTGGGCTTGATGGAGTTCGTCGGCGGACTGCTGTTTGCTGCGGGATTCCTGACAATCGTGGGTGCTGCACTGATTATCCTTGCGATGCTTGGAGCAATTGTGAAGGTTCACGCCAAGAATGGTTATTGGGCAACGGCTAACGGATATGAACTGAATCTGCTGATCATTGCGGTGGCGCTGGCTGTAGCCTTGATGGGTGCGGGTGCATACTCACTGGATGCTGTTGTGTTCAACTAAGCAGTTCAAGTTTTACTTGCAGGAGGCAAAAGAAACCCGTGTTAATCGGGGCTTCTTTTTCCTTTGTATTTATTAGAGATGGTCATAAGGATCAGTCCAGCGATCAAAAAGATATAACGCCATACTATATAGGGAGCAAGCGTTTCTATAATCATGAAGGCCAGTCCTACTGCGAATAACAAACTTCCAACAAACATAAGCCATTTCCGAATGGCTGGTCTGCTCATCGTAATCATCCTCTCATACTGTGCATCTATCTTCTGAAACTATGAATTCGAAAAGTATAACAGTTTAAGTGTAATTGACTAACCGCGGAAAAGTCCACCCTCCTTGAGCCGGAAAGTGGACTTTTTGTTATGGAGTTGAAGAAAGGGGGAGGGCTTTCTTCTGTAAGCGATTGAGCTTGTGGACGTGAGAAACCCTGACTAGGGCGGGATGAGGGCTGGTCATGGAAGGGGTACCGCTTGGAAATACTCTGTAGTATCTATAGATAAAGGAGCGAACCCGAACATGTATGAACCCAAAACCAAACCAACGGATAACAGTGTGCTGGAGTTTATTGAGAACGTGGATAGTCCGGGCAAACGCGAGGATGCGTATAAGCTGCTGGATATTTTTACGGAAACGACAGGTTATGAGGCGAAGATGTGGGGGCCGAGCATCATCGGCTTCGGTTCCTATCATTACAAATACAAGACCAAGCACGAGGGGGATGCGCCGCTGGTCGGCTTTTCTCCCCGTAAAGCCAAGATCAGCCTGTATTTTGCAACGGGTGACACGAAGAGGGACGAACTGTTAAAAGACTTCGGGAAGCATACAGCAGGCAAAGGCTGCGTGTACATTAACAAGGTAGCTGATGTGAATACAGACGTGTTGAAGGCGCTTATTAACCAGTCCGTGCATTTCTTGAAGGAACAATATCCGAATAAATGAATAAATAGAGCTACATAACCAAAAGACGGGATAGAGGGCAGATTTAGAAAATCCGCCTCTATCCCGTCTTATTTATTTATGGGGTCAGGTTCTTGATCTGATCCATGGTGTCCTGAATTTTACTGATTGTTTGAGCCATTTCTGTGTTCTTAAAGTCTGTGACTCCGTTCTCGATCTGAGTTCGATATTCATCGATCTGTCCGCTTAAGGTTTCGTTATACTGGCTGATCGTCTCGTGAATACTCTGTGCAAATGCAGGAGCCTCCAGACCATTAAACTCTGAAATCTTTGTCTTCATGCTATCCAACTGCTCAGTCAGTTTCTCCTTGGCATCGATATTGTTCGCAGCTTCTTGTGCCAGATCCGGAATGGTACCGGCGAACTGGGCTGCCTCGTTCACAAACGAAGTTGCCTGTTCCGTGTAATCCAGAGATTTTCCTGCTTCCTCCACTATAGAGCAGCCTGATAAGAATAGGAGCACAAGCGTAATTCCAAGCCAGCTTCTTAACTTCATTCAACAACCTCCTGTAACTGAAATGAATGTCCTTTTTATATCTACTACGCAAGAGCGAAGCATTGGTTCGATAAAAAAGTTCATCATCCGTTACCCGACATGAGGGTTTGTTGAAAATGACATAGGAAGTTGACAGCATTTTGAGTATCAGATAAATCTGCGAATCACACCGATGGCACTCATCACAGTTATGATAATGCTCCCCAATACAGCAGCTTCAAACCTGGAATTATTAATCTCCAAAGGTACTGCGGCATTCGTACCAGGACCAAGCGGCTCAGTATCAACGTTCTGGATCGGTCCTGTATTACCACACAAATTCGGTCTTAGCTTACCGTCTCGATCGCCAGCAAATACAAGATATTCTTCACCTTGCTCAAATTCAGTCCAAAAATTCTGGTGCAGCGTAACCGTTGATTTAGTGGAGGCTCCTTTCCACCATGTAGTTACCTGAAAGGTCAATGAATCGTTTGATTCAGCAATAAGTGTTCCCTTGAAGGCGAGTTTAGAATATTCTAATTCCTCTACCAAAGGCCTTGGTGGTTCTACGCATTTCAATGCGTAAGCATCGAGTACAGGGAACCCTAATATAAAGCTGAGGGCAAATACAGCAGCAGAGAGCGATTTGATAAGCCGGTTCATCATTAAACTCCCCTTATTAATCGTATAAGTGTTTGACGAACCCCTTACTCTAAAGGTTGCAGTACATGGCTATCCATATCGTAACCGTTCTTCGAATACCACTAGTTCGCCCTCACAGTCCTAATTCATCCTCAATCCCCATCATCATTCGATAAGCCCCAATGGAGATATTAGCACACACCGCAAGGGTAATATCAGTCTCCGGATAATACGCAGAATGAAAGCATATCCCCGGGTCATAGCCCATCACATGATATTTGTATATCTCTTTGTTCTTCATGCCAATCCACACACCGTATCCATAATAATCATCACCCTCGCCCTCGGTATGAGGGGTAAGCAGCTTCATAGTCATCGCCTGACTTAACAGCTTGAAATTCATAAGTGAATCCCAGAACCTGATCATATCCGGCGCCGTTACAAAGGCTCCGCCATCGGGGCCGCCCTTGGCCGGCAGGGAGTAAATATTTGTCCTCCACGTACCATCTTCGCGATCAATGTATCCAGTGGCCGTGCCGCCAGGCAGCGCATCAAGCTCGAAATAACCGGAATCCCTCATGCCAGCCTTTTCAAAGATCCGCGATTGTACATAATCTGAATAGTTCATGCCGCTAATCTTTTCGATGATTAATCCAAGCAGGATAAACCCGGCGTTGTTGTATTCGAAGCGTTCGCCCGGAGCGAACTTCATCTGTTCATGCTGAAACAGTGGCAGGAAATCCTGAGGAGTGCGCATATGGTACATCGGCCGGTCAATCCATAATTGTTCAAAGTCGCCCATGGCATCTTCGTCAAAATAATCAGGCACCCCTGATGTATGTGTCAGAAGCTGATGCACGGTGATGTTGTGATCAAAATGCGGGAATTTAACGTCCAGACATTCATGCAGTTTCGTATCCGCAGAAAGTTTGCCTTCTTCAATGAGCTGGCAGATGGCAACAGCCGTAAAGATTTTGCAGCCTGAAGCAATACCAAAGCGTGTTCCCGTATGGTTTAGCAGACGATCTGCACGATTGGCATATCCATAGCTGATATTGGCTAGAACTGCGTCCTTCTTCTGTACCAGAATTGTTCCCGAGAATGTACCGCTGTCTTGGATTTGCTCGATATGAGTTATTAATTGATTAGTCATGAAAACTCCTCCTAATGTAGAAAAAAAGAGCAGCACTCTCCTGCTCGGTGCTTCTCTGCTGACTATACTGCTGCCGGATCCTTTAATGTGGTAATGGTCTGGTTCTTGCCGCTTCGCTTGGCTGTATACAGCATAGCGTCAGCTTCCGCGAATATCGCGGCTTTTCCGGTTCTGTAACGATAGGATGCAAGCCCGATGCTGACCGTTACGTTTCTGCTGTTCATTTCGGGATGGTGCATCCGTTCAATTTCTAACCGGATACGTTCGATTGTATCGAACGCTTGTGCCAGTGTTTTATCGGTAAAGATCACGGCGAATTCTTCACCGCCGAACCGGGCTGTAATATCATCCGGAGAAGGCATGGACTGCTTCACGACCTGCGACACACGCTGAAGGATAAGGTCGCCGACAGCATGACCGAACGTATCATTTACTTTTTTGAAGTTATCAATGTCGATAATGGCCAGCTGTAATGGCAGCCCGTATTTATCGCTCTGGACAATCAGATTGTCCAGGTATTCATGGAAGGTCTTATGATTATATAAATCCGTTAGCGCATCAAATTTGATCTGCCGATCCATAATGACGGACCGTATGAGCAGATCCTGTGCGGATTGAATAGACTTGTTCAAATAAGCAAGCAGCTCTCTTCGCTGCTTTATTAACGCGCAAAATATGATGAAAACACCCAGCATAGTAAAAAGGTAAGTAATAAGTTCGCTCGTGGGGGCGTATTTAAACAGCGTTGGGGAAGTGAAGGATAAGATCGTGAGAAGCATCGCAGCTGAGGAAAAGGCAAAGATCAGTTTGCGGTACTCATCATAAAAGAGCGACACGATGATAGGAAGGACCATTAAATATTCAATTCCCTCGACGGCCGGGTAATCGGCAATCAGAATGGAAGCAAGCAAGGTTCCGGTAAGAATCATAAGATAAGGACTTTCCCTGTCCAGCCACCGGATAATTATTTCAATGCTTGTCATGAGAGAAAGCTGCAGAGCGAAAAGAAACAGCATCGGATAAATGCTTTGTGCATCTAAACCGGGTGGGGAGTTACCATTGATTATGAACAAGGCTGTGAACTGAGTTATCAGCGAAATCAGGATAACAATCCAATAGCTGTTCATAATTTTCCGGTTCCATGGCCTGCGATGGATTTCAATCCATTGCAGCTTGTTCATAGCGATCTCACCACCCTTGTAAATTTCTAAACATACAATAAAGGTAAAATATTACTGCATCAAATCCATTTTAATATATGTCCAATGAATAATCTATGGGATTTGTTAATCGTTCTTTTTGTACGACAATGCGTTCTTTTTGCCCCGCAAAATAATGGAACAGAAGATGTATAATGATATTGCCGCCTCTCATTCAGCATGGGATCGGAATCGGATCGGTTTTTTTAGATGAGGCAGCTAAAGTGCTGGAAGGGGAGGTTCTGTATGGCTGAACAAGGACAAATTTCTTATGCATTATTTGAGCTGCTGAACGGACTAAATCTGGAGAGCAAGCAGCATGAAGCCATGATGCTTCTAACGGTAACAGAGGATCACTGGCCGCATACAGCCATGATCAGTGTTGGCGAGGTTGTAGCACTGAACCCACATTTGCTGCGCCTGGCATTATGGCCCGGAACACAAACGACCCGAAATATGATCCGCAGCGGACAAGCTACACTCGTTGCCTTTTATGCAGGGTCTGCCCATTATGTGCGGCTCAGGTTATCCCGGTTGGCTGAGCTTCCCGAAGCCCGGCATCCGCGGGAACGGTTCGCGGCAGAAGTGATGTCGGTTCGAGAGGATACAGCTAAGTATGCAGAGATTGATTCGGGGGTGAGAATTACCCTGAAAGAGCCGTCAGATGTGCTCCAGCGCTGGAGAGAGACGATTCAGGAGCTGCTGGAATAAATGCGAAGATACCGGTTGGACACTTAAGTGAGGAAATTTTTTAAATAATTTTGTTATATTTTTAATAAAATCGCATATGATGATAAAAAGATTATTCGCTAAAAATAACTTCAACATTTGCCATCTTACATTAAGTGTGATATTATAGGACTATCGAAATCGACCTGAATTCACATATTGTAGAGGGTTGTAATTTCAGGTAACCTTGTACAATATGTGAATTTTTTTATTCGTCTACGAAGTAAAAAAGGTCATGTAAATAATCTTCAAGGAGGTACACCCCATGCAAACAGGTACTGTTAAATGGTTTAATGCAGAAAAGGGCTTCGGCTTTATCGAAGTTGAAGGCGGAAACGATGTATTCGTACACTTCAGCGCGATTCAAGGCGATGGCTTCAAAACGTTGGACGAAGGACAACGCGTTGAATTCAACATTGTTGAAGGAAACCGTGGACCACAAGCTGAAAACGTTGTAAAACTGTAAGACCTACAAGGCAGGCTGCCCTTAATGTGTGACATTAAGGGCAGTTTTGTTTTATTATTCTGCGACGAGGACAAGGAGGAGTGTTCATGTATTCGCGTAAGAACGCAATGGAAAACATCCCTGAAGAAATGACAGAAGTATGGTCGTGCACGAAGGATGATTGTAAAGGATGGATACGGGATGATTTTGCATTTGAAACAGAACCGGTCTGTTTACTGTGCCAATCTCCTATGATCAAGGAAACGAGAAAGCTGCCCTTGCTCGTCAACACGAATAAGAAGCAAAAATCCCTGAGCAAGGGTATCCTGATCGATCGGAAGTAGCGGCTAAGACCACCAGCAGCGATGGGTACGGTCGGTATCTTTTCGAAAATGTACGAACTTCCGCAGCGCCTAACCGTTCTGTTTGAATAAAACAGAGGTGGTTAGTAATATATGAGTCCACTTTAAGACGCAGGAGCATATAGAAGATGCGGAAAGCGCATAAATTCCAAAGGAGTGAACCGTATGAATACGCAAAACGAGGTTCTGAAACGCTGTATTGATAACATGATCATACAGGAGAATCAGGAAGGCCTGAATCACCAGGAAAAATTCATCATGCAGAAGCTGATGAGAGATAAGTTTCAAATGGAGCATGAGAGCAAGCTGGAGAACAGTGAAGATTAATTAGGCGAGTAGGAAAGAATTTACTCAATCCGCTAACGAATGACTGTTTCATATAAAAGGCGTGAACAGGCAGATTAAGTTCTGCAGTTCGCGCCTTTTTATGTTATCTTGGAAATATGAGGATGATGGCGGATTTTGTCGAGATGAAGTTTATAGCCGAGATTCCTTTTACATATATTGGTCTTCCGTTTGGAGGATAAAACATATAGTCTATGAAAAAGTTAACTAATAACACATATGCGAAGAATACTGCATTTCATCATTCAATGATGACTTTAGATCGCCAGTGTACATACTATTGAAGACTGGAGTTAAAAGGCAGCAGCATTCTGATATTTGGATCTCCTGAGAAAAGGACGTGATGGTATGGAAGTGGAATCCCTGCTCCAGGTGGAGAAGCTGGCTCAAAAGAAGATGAAGATTTTCAGACAAAGCAAGCTGCGTTACTTGGCGAGGTCTGCACTGGCCAGTATGTTTATCGGATTTGGTGTTATCGTAGCATTTAAGACAGGAAGCTTTTTCTATGCCGAGCACTCACCGTTTACCTACCCGATGGCGGCCCTGACCTTCGGCTCGGCTATTATTCTGATCGCTTACGGAGGCGGTGACCTGTTTACGGGCAATACGTTTTATTACTCGTATTCAGCTATTCGCAAAACGCTGAAGTGGATAGAGGTAATAAAGCTATGGGTTACAAGCTACATCGGGAATATTATTGGGGCTTGTGCGTTTGCATTACTGATTTATTTAACGGGGCTGTTCGCCGACCCGTCTGTGAACGGTTTTCTGATGGGCGTTGTAGAGAAAAAGATGAATGCCCCGTTAATCGAGCTCTTTTTCCGGGCGATTCTGTGTAACTGGTTGGTCTGTCTGGCCTTCTTCATTCCGATGGCGCTGAAGGGTGATGGTCCGAAGCTGTTCGCGATGATGCTGTTTGTGTTCTGCTTCTTCATCTCGGGTTATGAGCATAGTATTGCTAACATGTGTACCTTTGCGATCGCGCTGGTGGTGGAGCATCCTGAGACGATCTCGCTTGCGGGCGTATGGTACAACCTTGTGCCTGTTACCATCGGCAATATGATAGGCGGCGGCGTATTTATGGCGTTCATGTATAACTATGTGAACAAGCCGTTTATGAATGAACCCTTGGAATAAGGGGTTGTAATACATGTAAAAAAGACACCCTGACTTTCATACGCCAAGATTCATTTCATTGGCATGTATGACGGCGGGGTGTCTTTATATATGAGGAGGTACGTTACAGTACCTTATTCTTATATTTACAAGCAAACGTCCTATTGTGCAGGCTCCAGAGAAGACAGTGTCATTTCAATCTTGCGGGTAATTTCCTTCTGCCATTTCATGTCGCCAAGCTGAAGGGCCAGATTAAACAAGTCAAGGTAATCGTCAACCTGCAGGTCGCTGCGTTGAAGGTTAGAATTCATAGGGCGCGTGTCTCCTTTTATATGGTATTTCATTATAATTCTCATTTCATTCTCATTTGCATGGTAATGATAATCATTATCATAAATCCTAATTCTTATTATAAGGTGTTTCGATTGGATTGCAAGCACTATTATGAAAATTGCTGACGAAATTTTCGTGGAGAGATTCCTTCCTGCCTGGAGAAACAGGAGGTGAAATATGCAGCATGATTAAAGCCGACATCTTCAGCAATGCGGCTTATGGTTTGATCCGTCTGAATCAGCAGCAGCTTTGCCTGTTCAATGCGATAGCGTATCAAGTACTCTACTGGAGAACAGCCGAACTCCTTCTGCATACACCGGGATATATAGACAGGATGAAAATTAATACTAGCCCCGAGAGCCTGAGCCTTAAATTCCTCCTGGTAGTGTTCACGCAAATACGCAGCCGCCTGCTCAGCGCAAGAAGAGAAGGGGGATGGCATCGGGGGATTCATAGCAGCTGCAAGCTGCTCGATCAGCTCTTGAAACAGGACCTGCTGCCTCCATAACGACTGAACGCGGTGCCCATTTTGAACCAGTGCAGCGAGACTTTCCAGCAGATCAAATGCCTTTTGGGGCTGCAGCAGATGGCCGAACTGAGGTACATTCACCTTGAAGTAGTTCGGAGAGAACGGTTGAAGCTCAGTGAAATCCGGCTTGGGCGGACTGCCATTATTATTGATATTCCATCCGCCAGATGTATGGAAATGCAGCCAATAATAGAACGTATCCTCGGTACATCCTTGTGTTGGATAATGGTGGGCATCAGGCCGCAATATAAGAAATGATCCAGGGGTGATTTCATATGCTTGTTCATTCTCGGATACGTACAAGCATCCCTTGCGAACGACAAGCAGGTCAAAGACGCCAATATTCCGGCGGTTAGGGTGCTTGCTCCCTTCGGGATATATCATCGACCCGCTAATGATGTATTCCGGAAGCGGAGGAACAGTGAAATGAAGAACGTTCATATATTGAACTCCTCCCGTATTTTGAGGTTTGAATATTTATAGTTTACGTTCATAAAATGATACTTTCTAACCAGTATAGCATCTATAATTAGAAGCTGTTACTAGAGATTATGCTGAATCATAATTCAGCTCGCAGAGAAGGTTGGAGGTTTCAATGTTGGATAAAGGAAAGAATAATTTCACATTTTGGGTTCTGGTGTGGCCGATATTTATAGAGCTGTTTCTTCAGTTTCTGTTAGGTGCGGTAGATACGCTGATGGTCAGCCGGATTTCAGACGATGCCGTTGCTGTAGTCGGCTTCTCAAATCAGCTCTTCCAGGCCATGACCACGCTATTCATGACCGTGGCGAGCGGCGCGGGTATACTGATTGCGCAGAAGCTGGGATCGCAGCAAAATCTGGATGCTCGCAAAATCGGGATTATGGCACTTAGCGTCAGTACCGTCATCGGTATGATACTGAGTGCGGTATTGTTTACAATGCCGACCCAGATTGCTTCTGTACTCCACCTGCCGGAACGTTTGCTGCCCCTTGCAGGAATATATATTTCCATTGTCGGCGGAGGCATGGTGCTGGTCGCTATGATGTCGACGATGAGTACAGTTATTCGAAATACGGGCAACACCAGAGGACCGATGTATACGGCAGTGGGAATGAACATTATCCATGTATTTCTGAACTATGGTTTCATTTTCGGTGCATTCGGATTGCCGCAGTGGGGGCTAATGGGTGTAGCCATTTCAACGGTTGTCAGCAGGTTATTGGCTGTCATTCTGCTTATGTTCATGTTCCTGCGTTCATTCGAATATCGAATCCGTCTGCGTGAATTCCGCCTGTTCGAAAAACCACTGTTCAAGGAGATTATAAATATCGGCTGGCCGCTTGGCGTAAATATGTCCTGCTGGGTATTCTCCCAGCTCATTATTTATGCGTTCATTGCCCAGCTGGGTCCGACGGATCTGGCTGCCCGTACGTATATGAACACGCTGGAGTCGATGTGCTTCCTGCTGGGAATGTCCATCGCGACAGGAGTCCAGATTCAAATTGCACATTTGTTTGGAGCAGGGCAAACGAGGCAGGCTTACAAGGCGGCGTACCGATCTTTACGTATCGGGATGATTTTTGTCGGTGCGAGCGCATTGATCATCTATATATTCGGTGCCCAAATTCTCGGATTGTTCACACAGGATCCCGAGATCATTGCAATCGGCGTTTCCCTGCTCGGACTGAATTTGATTCTGCAGCCGGGTAAATTGTTGAACATGACGTTAGGGAACTCGCTTAATGCCCTTGGAGATACCCGGTTTACGATGTATACTTCCCTTGGTTCCATGTGGGTGATCGCAACAGGCTTATCTTATCTGCTTGGTATTCACTACGGATGGGGACTCGTTGGCATCTACTGCTGCATGATCACGGATGAATATGTGCGCGGAGTACTGTCATTCTTCCGTTGGCGGGGCCAAAAGGTGCTCAAGCAGGCAGAGGCCCGGAACCAGGGGCGGTCTGATCCGGTGAATATGCCTATAGATGCTGCAGCAGCGCCTGGAGTTTAGGCGTGATCCTCTCCCAAGGACTGAGAAATCCCTTCCTGGTCTGCCCTGTTTGTTATAATAGAAACAATGAACATAATTAAAACATACAGGAGGAATAAGGATGAATACTTATGAAGCGATCCGTACACGCCGTAGTGTGGGCAAAGTGAAGGCTGACCCGGTTTCGCGGGAAAGCATCGAACAGATCCTGGAGGCTGGAACATGGGCGCCGAACCATAAGCATACGGAGCCTTGGCGTTTTTTTGTCATGAATGACAGCGGGCGTGAACTTCTTGGCAATGCCCTGGGGGATATTAATGTAAGTAAGTCAGGAGAGAAGACGGAGGAGGAGCTTGCAGCCGTTCGGGAATCGGCGATGAATAAGGCCATGCGTGCGCCTGTGATCATAGGTGTTGCAGTGGTTCCTTCCGACGATCCTAAAGTGATTGAGCTGGAGGAATACGGTGCTGTATTTGCAGCGATTCAGAATATGCTCCTTCAGGCGCATGAGCTTGGACTTGGTGCGGTATGGAGAACCGGTGAGCCGTGCTTCCATGCGTTAATGAATGAGGCATTCGGACTTCGCGAGAAGGACAAAATGCTTGGCTTTATCTATCTGGGTGTGCCGGATATGGAGCCGAAGCCAGGTAAACGTCAGGATGCAGCAAGCAAAACCGTATGGGTAAAAGAGGCGGTCAAACGGCTGAATGGAACAGAAACCTCCTTGTGACCAGCTTTGCTCTTTTCTGAAAACTCTATCCTTGCTTGGTGAGTTTTAGTATAATAGGCCTATGTTTGTCGAATGATGACTGCTCTGAGTCGGTAGAGCATACATAGGGGGAGTAGAGGAGTTTGAATTTTCAAAAGTGGGATATGGGCAGTAAAATGATTTTTATTGCTTCATGTGCAGCATTCATTTCGTTCTTTTTTAAATGGGTGGACGTCGGTTTCTTGTCACAGAATGGATTTAGTCAGGGTGCGGTATTCTTTATTTTGGTGTTTCTGTATCCGTTCCTGATGGTGGTCCGCGAGAAACGGATGAATAAGAAGCTTGGATATGTGATGGCGATCCTGGGCGTTATTTTGGGAATTGTCTACATATCATCCAAAACGGTTGATTTCGTTGGCTCCACCATTAATATGGCGTCCGGCGGTCCATATCTGTTTATGGCTGCCTGCGGCTTGCTGGCACTGGGAGTCTATAAACGCAAAAACTAGTGTATTGCAAAATACGATGGTTTATATTTAGAAAAAGAAGGCCTTGGAGTGAAGCTCCAAGGTCTTTTTATTATCAAATGTGCTGAGCCAGAAAATCTTTTGAATCCTATGCGCTGGAAAATCGTACTATACTATGGGTTTATACACTAAGGAGGGATTGTATTGAAGAGGAGATTATCCTGGATGCTGACCGCGCTGCTCGCGCTGATGCTTCTCATTCCGACAGGGGCATTGGCCTCCGGAGTAAGCGATACCGATGTATCGAAACCGTTAGAAAAGATCGCAGCAGAGAAGGCGGCACTGCTTGCCAAAATTTCTGGTGCAGCCAGCGTTCAGTATGCTTTGATCGATGAAGGCAAGATTAAGGTATCAGGTCAGACAGGCATCAATGATCTGGAGGGGAAAAAGCCGCTGACCAAGGATACGATGTATGGCATTGGATCCACAAGTAAAATGTTTACGACGGCTGCTGTCATGAAACTGGTGGACCAAGGAAAGATCAATCTGGATACTCCGCTGGTTCAGTACATACCTGACTTCACAATGAAAGACGAGCGGTATAAGCAGATTACGCCGCGGATGTTGTTAAACCATTCCTCGGGACTAATGGGATCAAGTCTTAAAGATTCCTTTTTGTTCGAGGATAATGATACTTATGCGCATGACAGCTTGCTAAAGCAATTGTCTAAACAGGGTTTGAAGGCAGATCCCGGCGCTTTCTCTGTGTACTGTAACGATGGATTCACTCTGGCTGAGATTCTCGTTGAGCGAGTCAGCGGTACGAGCTTTACGGCATTTATTCACAATAATTTTACGGAACCGTTAGAAATGAAGAATACGAAGACCCCGCAAGATAGAGTGGACCCGGCCAAGATGGCAGGACTTTATTATCCTGCGTATCAAGGTCAGCTTCCGAATGAGACGGTTAACGTCATTGGAACCGGTGGAATTTATTCCACGGCAGAAGATCTGCTAAAGTTCTCGCAAATTTTTACCGGGCAGAAGAGTGGTATCCTCTCTGATGCGTCTGTAAAAGCGATGGAGCAGGAAGAGTATAAGAAAGGCTTGTGGCCGGAAGATGCGGACAATTCAATAGATTACGGGCTTGGCTGGGACAGTGTAAGATTATTTCCGTTCAATGATTATGGAGTGAAGGCCCTCGTCAAGGGCGGCGACACGATTCTGTACCACGCATCTCTTGTTGTACTTCCAGATCAGAATATGGCGGTTGCTGTGCTCTCATCCGGAAGCTCCAGTTCACTGAATCAACTGCTCGGAACCGAGATTCTTCTTCAAGGGCTTAAGGAGAAGGGTGTAATTAAGGAGATCAAGCCGGTGAAATCGTTTGGCAAACCGGTCAAGACAGCTATACCTGATAACGTCATGAAACACGCGGGATTCTATGGTTCGATGGGTCAGCAGACGGAGATTATATTAAACAAAGATGGCGAACTGACACTGAAATCCCCAACTTCCGGGGATATACCGGGTCTGAAATATGTGTATACTGCGAATGGAAGCTTCGTCAGCGAGGATGGCAGTTCCAAGATCAACTTCGAGACGAAGAACGGGCGTACGTATCTATGGGTTCGTGAGTATGCCACCGTTCCTGATTTGGGACAGATCGCTTTATCTCATTATGCGGCTGAGAAGCTGGAGGAGCATACGATCTCTAAAGAAGTCGAGAAAGCCTGGGCGAAGCGTGAAGGTAAGACGTATTACCCGATTAATGAAAAATACAGCTCTGTTGCTTATCTTATAGCTCAGCCATCCGTCCTGATTGAGCGTACCGCTCAAATGAAGGGATACATCGGAGATCGGCAGATAACAGGACCGGATACAGCTGTAAGTCCGATTCAAATCCCCGCAATGAGCGGCCGGGATATGGTCCCGTTAAATTTCTTCACAGAGAAAGGGACAGAGTATTTGGAGGCAGCGGGAAGCCTGTACGTAAGTGAGGAGAAGGTTAAGCCGCTTTATTCGGGTAAACATTCGGTAATTACGCTCCAAAAGGATGGATATGCTAGATGGTTTACAGTCCCTAAAAAAGCTGCAGGCAAAACAATGACCGTTTCAATGCCTGCCAAGGCAGCATTTGCTGTGTATGATGAACAGGGCGCTCTCGTTAATTATTCCGTTGTAAGCCATAGTAAGCAAGTGAAGCTCCCGGCGAATGGAACTGTTGTATTTGCAGGAGAGGCAGGCTCTAAATTTGATATTCATTTGAAGTAGAACAGCTATTTATTTTCTAAACTAAGCAGAATTTATTTCATATTACGGCATACGTGTTCTTCAATAATACGGCTCTAATCCGATCATTCTTTAACCGGTATAACAGAGGCTCATTCTCACCTTAAAGCGAAGGGGGAATGAGCCTCTTCATGTTGGTGAACAAGGAGATATAATTCACTGTGAAATTTCTTAATAGGCGGTATAATTGTATAAGAATGTAAATTTATCCTTTGGTTAGGATTATTTTTAATTAAAGATAGGAGAGAGAGTTTCAGTTTCATGAGGGTGGAAAGTAAGAGAAGGAGTCTGCCGGAGATTCAGCTGGTCAGAGCGATAGCAATTATCGGAGTGTTATCGGTGCATGCTACATCATTTGCGACCGTTGCCATGAAGGACTCTAATTTTTATGTGGTGTACAATTTTTTTAATATTTTTATGAGGATCGGGACACCGGTGTTTATGTTTCTGAGCAGCTTTGTGCTGTTTTACAGTTATTATGCCCGTCCTTTCAATGCTAAGCTGTTCAGTAATTTTTATAAGAAGCGATTAAAGTATATTTTAGTTCCGTATGTTTTATTTTCATTGCTTTATTTTCTTATGGTGCAGCTTACGAATCAAGGGGACCTTTCTCTAAGGGAAATGATCGAAAGCTTCGTTGTAAAGCTTTTTACCGGTAAAGCCTATACGCATTTGTACTTTATATTTATTAGTGTTCAGTTTTATATCATATTTCCTTTATTGCTCTGGCTGTTCAAGTGCAAGCCTTCTTTGGCCAAGTGGGCAGTGCCCGCCGGATTTGTCATGCAATATGCCTTCGTTATTCTGAATCATACCTATTCCTTTACGGGCAGACCAGCCAGCGTGGTATTGTACTATATGTCGTATCTTATGCTGGGTGCGGTTCTAGGCATGAACTATTCCAGGTTAAGGGTATGGTTTGATCTGACGAGAGACAATATTACGTCTGCCCGTTTAATTTGCTGGATAGGTTTATGGATGATTTGGCTGTCAGCGGCGCTCGGACATGTATATGTCTATCATACGGCCCGGCTTTATGGGGCTGAATACGATTCCCTCCTGTACCACACGCTATGGAACATTCAGACAATTACGGTTGGGCTTCTATGTATTCAGATCTCTATTGCGATACTCCGGTATGCACGCCCATGGCTTACGAGATGGATGACAAGGCTCGGAGAGCTTTCATTCGGAATATATCTTATTCATCCGTTATTTTTGTTCATCTACCGCAGATTTCCGCCAGAGACAGGTTATTCTCCTCTCGTTCACTTGTGGTACCTGGGAGGGTTTGTGCTGGCGCTTGCAGCATCCTTCCTTGTTGTATCATTTACCGCGCGCTGGCTGCCACAGTCATGGATCATATTCGGTAAAATTGCTCCGTCCAAACGGGAACGGGGAACCTCGTGATGTCCGCACCAAGGCAGGGATTTCTGCACAGCCGGAATAGAGCGGGGCGGTAAATAGCAGCACGGTGCATTGTTGCCGTAAAAAACAGACCACTCAAGATCCTCTTTGAGTGGTCTGCTTGTATTTAGGGTGGGATATAGTCTGAGAGTTATTCCTTTACGAAAGTCTTCGTGCTGCGAACCGTGTCTATCGGACGAACCATGTTCTCGATCTGCTCGCGCTGCGGCTCCAGAAATGGAGGGAGGGAGAGCTTCTCACCCAGTGTTTCGTAAGGCTCATCGCCCATAAATCCCGGGCCGTCTGTAGCGAATTCGAACAAAATTTGCGGCGAAACTCTGGAATACAAGGATCCGAAGAAGTAACGGTCCACAAAACCGGAATTACGAAGTCCGAAGCTATCCAGATGATGAATCCACTCATTCAGGACAGAACGATCCTCTACACGGAATGCGGCGTGGTGAACTGTGCCATAGCCTTGGCGTGCTCTTGGAAGAGTCGTATTGTGTTCAATGATCACTTGTGCTCCGTTGCCGCCCTCACCTACTTCGAACAGGTGGAGAGAGCCTTCTTGGTCAATCTCCTTAAACAGCAGTACCTTCTCCATGATCTCCTTGAAATAATCGAAATTGGACACCCTTACGAAGATAGGCCCGAGACCGGTGATCGCGAATTCCAAGGGAACAGGTCCATTCTGCCAAGGTGTGCCGGATGGTACACCTTTATGGTGCTCATCGGAAATTAACTGATAGTGCTGGTCATCGAAATCAACGAAGAACAGTGTTTTTTTGCCGAACATTTCTCTAATCCCCTGATGCTTCACTTGAAGACGGTCGAATCGCTTCACCCAATATTCCAGGGCTGCATCGCTTGGTACACGGAACGATGTCTTGGAAATCTCATCTGTGCCATGCATCCCCTTTGGTATGCCTGGAAAATCAAAGAAGGTCATATCTGTGCCTGCACTGCCTTTATCGTCCGCAAAGAACAAGTGGTAGGTCTGGATATCATCCTGGTTTACCGTCTTCTTCACGAGTCTCATACCGAGAACGTAGGTAAAGAACTCATAGTTTTTCTCTGCGCTGCTGGTAATTGCGGTTACGTGGTGTATTCCTTTTAACCCATTCATAAATAATCCCTCCATCTATCTTTCTCATGTTTTTGTTAGTATCTAGAATAAAATATCTTTATGATTAATATCTTTAAATTAAGATAATTGTAGCATGCGATTCTATTTCCGTCAAATCCTCCATGGGTTTATCGGCTGCTGCCTGACGTTTGAGCAAGAATATAGGAGTTGATATACTAATGAATGTGGTTCGAATCCGTATACTAATTATTTATAACAAACATTGACCAGGAGGGATTTGAAATGACCAACCCAGCAAATCAAGTATTTGCCGATGGACCTACGCTTCATGATGGCAGAAAAATGCCCTGGCTCGGACTCGGCGTATATAAGAGTAAAGAAGGCGAAGAAGTCATTCAATCCGTGAAAACGGCTATTGCTGCCGGATATCGCAGTATCGATACAGCAGCGCTCTACGGTAATGAGGCAGGCGTTGGACAAGCGATTCGTGAATGCGGCGTGCCCCGGGAAGAGTTGTTTATTACAACGAAGGTATGGAACGAGGATCAGGGCTATGAATCAACGCTCAAGGCTTTTGAAACCAGCCGCAAAAAGCTGGGTTTGGAAGTGCTTGATCTGTACCTTATTCACTGGCCTGGCAAAGATAAATATAAGGAAACCTGGAAAGCACTGATTCACCTTCAACAAGAAGGTCTCGTCCGTTCTATCGGCGTCAGCAATTTCCAGATTCATCATCTGCGTGACATTATTGAGGATTCCGGTGTGGTTCCTGTCGTAAACCAGGTGGAACTGCACCCGCTGAATAACCAGAAGGAACTGCTGCAATATGCGCGTGAGAACAATATCGTACTGGAAGCATGGAGCCCACTGATGAGAGGGAATCTGGATCATCCGGTTCTGGTTAAGCTTGCAGAGAAATACGGCAAGACGGCTGCCCAGATTGTGCTTCGCTGGGATTATCAGAATGGTGTCATTGTAATTCCTAAATCGGTTAAAGAGCATCGCATCCGTGAGAATGCGGGTTTCTTCGACTTTGAATTGTCCGCTGAGGATATGGCGGCGATTGATGAGCTGAATGAGAACAAGCGCTTTGGACCGGACCCGGATGAATTTTTGTTCTAATACAAGTTTTTCTCTTAATAAAAGGGGTCTATCCCCCAGGTCTAACGTGATCCTGGGGGATAGACCCCTTTTTCTATTGATCCGCAGCTTGCTTCGGAGTTTTAGGCTTTACGACAATCCGTTCATTGCCCATCATGATGACAAATACAAAGGCGAGTACAGCAGGAACGAGCGCCCACAGAAATGCAGTGGATATCGAGTCTGCCAGTGAGGCAATAGCATGCTCACGTACAGCCGGCGGCATTTGGCCCAAGGCGTCTGAAGACATGGCAGAATCTGAATCGAACGTTATGCCTTCGGGTAATTTACCGCCTGCCATTCCAGAGGCAAGCTTGTCGTTAAACACGTTGCGCTGAATGATGCCAAATATCGTGATCCCCACAGTCATGCCTAGTGAACGCAGGAAGGAGTTCGTTGATGTGGCAGCTCCTCGCTGACGGGCGTCAAAATTATGGATTGAAGCCATGCTGAGCACCGAGAAGGAGAAGCCTACTCCGAAGCCTGTAAGCACCATAAATACCGTAAGCAGCGTTCTGGAGGTCTCCGGTGACAGTGTACTTAAACAGAATATCCCTGCGATGAAGGAGAGGGAAGAGAAGATCATAATATTTCGGAAGGACGTCTTGGTTGTCAGGATACCACCGATCTGGCTGCCGAACACGTTTCCGATCATCATCGGCATCAGGATGAGGCCGGAATTCGTTGCTGTACCGCCGTATACGCCGGATACAAAGATCGGGATATAAACAGTTGCGACGATGAAACCTGCACCGTAACACAAAGCAATGATATTGCTTGAGGCGAAAAGGCGTTTTTGGAACATTTTGAACGAAATAATCGGCTCTGATGCCTTGGTCTCCGCAAGCAGGAACACGATGAGCAGGACGACAAATCCGGCGAACAAGCCAAGAATCTGTGGAGAGTCCCATGGATAAGTCTTCCCGCCAAGCTCCAGGCCAAACATCAGGCAGATGATGGCGCCGACCAGCGTCGCTGCACCGGTCCAGTCAATTTTCAGTTTGGCGTGTGACAAGGATTCCTTATAAGCGGTAAGGATGAAGATGAGGGATATGATCCCGATCGGCAGATTCACGTAGAATACCCATTCCCAGCCGATGCTGTCAGTAATAAAAGCGCCAAGCAGGGGCCCTAGGATACTGGATGTACCGAACACAGCGCCGAGAAGGCCAGTCATTTTTCCGCGTTTCTCCGGAGGGAACAAGTCAAACACGATGGTGAAAGCGATAGGCATAAGCGCACCGCCGCCGATTCCCTGAATCGCGCGAAAGATGATAAGCTGCGTCATATTGCCGGCCATGCCGCACAGCATAGAACCGGCAAGAAAGACGATGAGACCGAACAGGTAAAACCGCTTGCGGCCATACATGTCTGACAGCTTCCCGAAGATTGGAGTACCCGCCATAACGGCAACCAT
>NZ_CDSE01000008.1 GCF_001373415.1 Paenibacillus dakarensis
TTTATCGGCGGTTGTTGTTTCCTGCATGCTTATCCACCTTCTTTCTTGGTGCCGTTGAGCCATTCATCCACGACACTTATCATCTGCTCTTTCACCTCAGGCGGCATGGGCTTTACTTCGCCTATGAGTTCCCGCAACTTCTGGTTGATCAGCTTAATGGTGTCGTCTTCAAGATTAGGAAGTTTCAGCAGCTCGCCCAGCTTCGTGGCTTCATCTACCATTGCATGTACACCCCTGTCGATTGTTCTTCTGTCCGGAATGGGAACGGCGTTTCTTTCTCCGCCACAGCCGCCGCAAATGCCCGATCATCTTGCTGTCCTCGGCTGTAATACGCAATAGCCAGCGCCATAACCAAGTCATCGTGCGCCCCCTCCTTTGCTTCCGGCTTGCCTTTCTCGTTACGTACAAACGTCAGCATCTCATTCAGTGTGTCCATGTCATTAATCAGGTTTACCGATTCACGAACAATCTTCACCAGCTCCGCAATGGCGCTAGGCCGTGTGAGTTTGTCCGTCCGGAATCCATAAGCCTTTGTTATCGAACCGGTAAAGGTGTCCTCTCTCTCCCGAATGTACTGATTCGTGTACCCAAGACGTGTGAGAACCTTCACCGGATGGCTGCTAAAGTTGGTTTCAATGCTCTGTAATGCGTTGTTGTAATGCTTTCCAAGGCAATACATCTGTTCCGCATATAAATCCTCGTCAAACTGATTCTTATAGACGGCTACTTGCTCGCCTGTGACGTTGTTAATCACCTGACCAATAAAGTTATCTGATCCATCTCCTGCCGTGTCACCGCCAATTACATACGGTATATGAGACAACGGCTTGCGGAACACCTTGATATATCCATCTTCCGCATCAATCCATTGGATCGTTGAGTCGATGATCTTATCTGCTGTATCTTTCCGATAAACAAAATACCCTCGCTGTACCACAGGATCGTGGTTGCGAAGGTATGAGATACGTTCAGATACTTTCTGAGCGTTAAATATGGTTTTACCGAGCACACCCCATTCACCAAGCGCATACACCTGATAAAAGTATGGGTCCGTCTCTTTAAATGCTTCCAGTACCGCAATGGCTTCTTTGTCCAGAAACTTATTATTCTGATACGTTGAGTGAATCGTTGTGGCGTTCGGTTTCTTATGGTCGAAAAACTCTTTCTTCAGCCAATGGTTAATATCAATCGGGTTAAAGGTGATCATCATTTGCTTATAGTTCATCGTGCGTCCCCGGAGACGAATATCAAGCTGCCGGAAGTCCTCAGGCGTGCATTCGCTCGCTTCCTCCATCCATACGCTGGTGACACCGGAAATTGATTTCAGCTTTTCAACGTCATCCAATCCAGCGAACAGGATTTCATTCCCATTAATGCAGCTGATGTGCAGTTCTGAGCTTGTTCCCTTAGGAATCTTGAACAGCTTCTGCAAACCCCAACGGTTAATGACGTTCTTAATCTCCGTAAACACCGATTCGCGCAATGTCTTGGCAACCTTCCGGAGTACGAGGAAACGATGCTTTTGTTCAGTCAGCATACGGACGATGATTTTCTGTGCTGTAAACACCGACTTACCCGAACCGCCGCCGCCCATGAGGACAAGATATCTATCTTTGTTGGTGTAGAGTGGATAGAACTTGTCATTCGTCAGGTTCGGCAACTCGGTTAAATCGATGTTAATCGTCGCCATCGTCACCAAACCCTTTCGGCAGAGATACTTTAAAGCTGAGATCACCCGACACATCCAGATCCTGCTTATCTCTCCATGCCTGCGGCCGTCTGTTCTTGAGCCAGAATATCTGCGCGGTAGTGTCCGGCTGCACTTCCTTGGTCACGCGCTTAGTCTCCTTCATCCCGTCATCCGTAAGTTCTCGTGTAACCTCTATATAGGTATATCCGAGTGCTC
Source organism: Paenibacillus dakarensis (assembly GCF_001373415.1). Classification (GTDB taxonomy): domain Bacteria; phylum Bacillota; class Bacilli; order Paenibacillales; family Paenibacillaceae; genus Paenibacillus_AQ; species Paenibacillus_AQ dakarensis. The sequence continues at coordinate 1,907 of NZ_CDSE01000008.1, forward strand.
GTTTTAGAAGCGCATTCTCAACCTGTACGTCAATATCGTCCTTGCCGTTTTTTAAAGCCTCCGTAAACTCTGGATATTTGTTTTTGTATTCATACAACGTAGCAACGCCTATCCCGAGATTATGAGCGATCTGTTCGTCTATCAAGCCATCCCTAGCCCACGATTCAACGAGGTTGAGCTTAGGTTTAACGTGACTTTCATATTTGCTAGGTCTAGCCATAGTGTTCACTCCTTTCTAATCCAACTTTTCAGCTATCTTTCTTATCCTGAATGAAATATCCCTTGCTAATTCATCGGTCATTTGGACAATGGTGTCACCTTCAGTTTCATGCTCAACACCGTCTATGATACTACTCCCGTAACCGATCCTTGTTCTTTCTGCGTTATCAAGTCCATCCGCAAGCATAGTAAGCCATTCTTTATCTGACATTTCTTTAGGTTTTATTTCATCTGGATTAACTGTCAATTTGATCAACTCCTTAAATAATTATCCGGCCCTCACTTCGTTGGGTGATTCGGTCGCGTCGAAGTCCTTCGGCCAAAAACAAAAAAGAGCAGCATCTCTGCTACTCCTCTGGATCATATTCGATTAACCAAACGCCGTGTTCATTCTTTGCTTTTAATCTTCCATCTTCACACATACGCTGTACCGTGCGGATTCCGATACCTGTCTTTGATGCATATCCTTTAACAGTGGTAACACAGTCCAGCGGAGTTACTTTTTTTCAAATACAGTGACTGGCTCATCAGTTTTTTCAACAATAATGGCCCCTCCTGTAAGAGTTCCAGGCTGTTCAAAGCTTCCAATTGCATTATCCACATGGATTTTATCAAGGTAAATGACAACTCTTCCGCCCCATGATTTGTTTTCTTTGAAGCCTACAATCTTAACATTTCCGTGTTCTTCAGAATGCCTTACTATGCCAATCGTTTCACTAAGGCTCTTCATTACCTTGATTTCCATTTTAATTTCCCCTTTCACCTCATCCGATCTGTCCGGCTTGTTGGTGTCGTATGTACGACTTGTCGATACCAATATATCACCATGTCGCATGTACGTCAATAGGGAATTAAGAAATATTTTTCCAACAAAAAAAGTGACGGTTGCTAATCACGTAATGGGAAGCTTTCACCTCCTTCGTGTATCCGTCACTTTTCTATGGGTTTGTGCCCCGTTATGCCGCGGGGCCCGGCTGATTCAAAATGGCGTGGAGAGCTGGTAGACTCTTAAGAAACAGCGTGACCAGCGACTGCGCATTCAGCTACCGGTGATCATCGTCAGTTTCCTATGATATTATTTTAACACCGACAATGGGGAAATTGTGGGCAATTATGGGGAAGAAATGGGGAGCAGAGGGCGATATTTTTTTATAGTCCTAGTTGTCTGCCGACATATTCATTGACTGCTTGCGTATGCATATCCTTCCAGGACTCAAACTGTGTGGTCTTAGAAATGTGTTGATCGAATACATCATCCGGAATATCCTCAAAATCTTTTACACTGTTCACAACAAACCCTCCACCTTCTAGTAATTCACCGAATGAAGAAAAGTCCGTGTATCTGTTCATGAAAGAAGGAGTAAATAAGTCATCATATGACACTTCATGCGTTCCGTTCAGTCTCTCTGCATTTCTTTGTAACTGTTTCATCTTCTTTTCGAAATCATCAAATCCCTTTAGTTTTATACTCATAGCTACCCCCAAATTATTCGCCCTCTACCACCATTTAACATTATACCAGTAAAATAAGGAGCGCCTTAGCTTAAAAACAGCAGCGCCCCTTATTTATTATGCTGGTTCCTTATACTCCCATCCTGCATCAAACATATGATCGATGTTCGTAATCTCCATGTAATCCCGTTTGAAGGGGACCAGCGCCTTTGCTAAGCTGTTAATCGCCTTCTTATGCTGAGTGGATACCGTCTTACGGTCTTTATGCAGCCGATCGGCAATTTCACTGAGGTTAAGCGTATTACGCTCCATATATTTCATGCGGATGATCGAACGCTGGTCATCACTCAGTACGAAGTCCACCGCCGACTCCAATGTGGTGATAATACGTCCGTACCGATCTCTATCGTAATCTTTATCGTAGTTGCTGAGTCTGAAAGGTGTGCGCTCCTCATAGATCCGTCGGTTGATGTATCCTTCGTCTCCCGACACTTCTTTGCGAATACCACCAAGATTCATGACGGCGAATTTGTACGACCTATAATCCGTCAGCAGATTGATTACCGTTTGATTGTCCATGTTCTCCCTCCTCCTCGATTACTTCCAGCCATTCCGCCTTGTAAGGTATCGCTATACTACTACCTTCCCAACGCACAAATATCCATCCGCCAGATAAGTGAGATACGATCCCTTTGCCACCAATCTTCTTATGCCGTACTTTATCCCCTTTTACCATGTATTACCCCACTGTAAGGGAAAAGCGGCATTAAGCCGCCTCTCCATTCTTCAATGCTCTATATTCCAACGCTGCTACTCGTTGCTCGATCGCCGCAAGACGTTCCTCAACGCTTCCAGCTGCTTCATCTTCCATTTCTCCGTTAACGTCTGCTTGATCCAGTCCGTCGATTGCTGTACCGGCTTCCTGCGGAAAGGGTGTTACCGTCTCTTCCACGTCTTGACGTTGTGCCAGATCCTCATGATTACGTTTTTGTTCTTCGGCTGCTCTTCGAAACGAAGGCGCCTCTTCGGCAGATACCTCCCTATACTTTCCTCTTTCGAGATAATTAAAGGTGATCTCTTCATCTGTTGCGGCAAGTTTTCCGCGGAGCATGCGTCCCTTTAAGTCCATTTCTTCCACGTCATAAATCGCTGGTTTTGCATCCTCTTCCGCCTGACGTTGCTTTTTCCAACTTTCGAGGGCGTCGTTAGATCCGATATCGATCACACGATGAGCATTCACAGCACCGACAGCGATTTCTTTACGCAGATCATCCACCTGGGATTCAAGGCGCTTCACTTCGTTGTTAGCCTCATCCAATTGGCTTGCAGCGGCATCACGTTTGCGTTCAGCTTCCTCCGTCTCAGCTTTAGCTTGTGCCAACTCCAGGCGCAGTTGTGCATTGACCTCATACAGATCGTCATAACGTTTCTGACTAGATTCAATCTCAGCTTTCGCTGCAGCCAGTTGGTCCTCTTTGTTGCGGATCTCATTGAGCAAAGCCTCCTGTCCATCCATCATCAGCTTTTTAACAGCAGCACTTACAACTTGATATGCAAACTCTGCGCCTTCGCTGGTTTCATTCCTAAACAGCTCACGCATCGTTACTCCGTCCACTTCAAGGTTGTCCAAGGTGTATGCGATCTGGCTGTTTGTTTCTTCGACCCGTTGCTCATGTACCTGCTCGTTTTCTGCCAGACGTGTTTCAACATCTAGTTGCTGTGTTAAATCAGCCAACTTCGACTCCAACTCAGCTACTTTATGACTATCTTTCAAGGCCCCCCGTTGATTCTCCGCATGTAATTCAGCCCGTACTTGCTCAATCTTTTGCTCAATCTCATGGATTCCCACTACCCATACACCTCTTCTTCCGAAATAGTTAGTTATTTAGCTTTATTATACCATATTTTGTAGATTAATAGGGTATTTTCTCTCATTTTCTCAATATTTTGTGGTTTTACTCTGGATTACTTCAATTTTGTTACGCCCCCTTTCTCTTATCTCTATCAGGCGGTTTGCCTATCGATTTATGACCATCCATTTTAAACCATCTGGTAGGCTCGTAGAGACGTTTTGTCTGCCGACCATGTATTTGATTAGGTATGAGTACAATCTCCCCTACAAGCCGCCTAGAATCGTTCAGGAGTCCATATCCATCGTTACGGTTAATCCAGCACGCTATCATGCAGCATCTACCTCCCATACTTTGATGACGATCCTCGGTTGAGTCGAATAGTATTTACGGGTTATAAGTGCAACAACTCGGTTGTCATCCTCCCAGGCGATCTTGTTGAGAGAGTCAAAAATACCTTTTACCACATTGTCGATATCTGGCTTCACTGTTGGAAATATCTGACCATTTAATGCAGCTTGCCTATCCTTTTTGTTAAACCTCTTGGGCACCGGGTAATAAAACTCTATTTCAGTAGCAACCGGCCCATTGATCGGTCCCTCGAAATGTTTCTTAGCAGCATATCCGACTATGTTTTTGTATCGCAGATAGTTTTGAGCTGACTGACTCTTCCATTTGCTCCGCTGTGTCATTCTGACCGCACCCATTGGTGGTACATTCACCTCAAACTGGATCATGACGCCACCGGCTCGATCCTCACGTCTGCCACTTGCTTACGCCACTGCTTCATCTGTCCTGTCATCTGCCGTAGTGTGCCGGTATCTACTTCACGACCTTGTACTAATAGTCTGAATTGCATACGTTGACTCATGCCACTCCACCCCGTTTCCTCATCGGGGATCCTTTACGATCCCCTGTTTTAATAATTGGTTTGCCGTATTTGCGGTGAATCTCTTCTAACTCTTCCGGTGATGCTACCCTTTCGACCAGAGACTCCATTGATCGCTCTATTTCAGTTGCTCCGATTAGCTTCCCCGGTTCAAATGGTCTTGGTACTGGCGTGTGCTTACGGTTGTATAGACTCATTTTTAACGCTCCTTTTTAGTAGCAGCCATTTCTTCGGCAGCTCGTATCATTTCCTCATACTCTTCGTCTGATGGTCCCGGTCCGTGTGTTTCTCCTACGGCCATCGGGATAATAGGCTTGTCCTGTTTGCGATATTTGTTAAATGGGACTGTGTTCTGTTGTAGTCGTTGTGCATTCTTCAGCGCTTTGGCTTGTTCTCGGCTGGTAATTCCGTTTTCGACCCAGCGTTGTCCTATGACTTCTAAAAATCTCAAGTTAGGCTTTGTCGAACTTTCTCCGGCTTCATAAAACAACTCGACTATCATTTCATCACTCTGTCCGGATGCTCGAAGCTTCTTCACGTAATCTCTAAAAACTGAAGGCATTATCAATGGTCCGAATATTTTTGTGAAAGCATCCATAACCATTTGTTCGTTCACGTCTGTAGAAGAAGATATTTCTTTAATACTTTCTTTAAATACCTTTCTTTCTTGGGACTGCAATTGCAGTACACCCCCTGTACTCCGATTGCAGTCCACCCCGTCCTCCATTTGGGGTACTGTACTCTTTTTGGGTGACTGTACTCTAATTGCAGTACACCCCTCCAATTGCCACTCACTAAAATACTTGTTGAAACCTATATGTCTGCTTGTGGTGTAAGAGCCTTCTGAATAAACTTTTATCACCTTCATGTTGATCAATTTATCCAGCTCTTTCTTCACTTGGTTTCGAGTCGAACCAATTGCTTCCGATATGAATGAAAGTGATAGTTCATGGCTTTTCCGTTGAAACCCATAAGTGTTACGAAGTATGCATATGATGATTCTGTATTGAGTTCCATTGAAGGGACGCTGCGCTATTTCCTCAAGGATCTCATTAGTTATTCGTGTATATGGTTCGTCCAGGTGTGACATGTGCGCACCACCTTAAGCTCCCTTTTTAGTGTGTTTCAAGTCCAGTAGGTTGTTAATCTTCATCTTGGACCATCTGATCCGTTCCTCTGCCCAAGCCTTGCCGCCACTATCGTCCATCCGTTCACAATGCCATAGGTCCTGTGTGGCTCGAGCGAGCTCATCTTCCCATAGTTGCAATTCGTTGTTAGGTGTCACTGTTATACCTCCCTAGCCTCAACTTTTACGTATTCAACCCCACTACATATAGGGCAATCCGGATGATTTTCAGATTCGGTATATCCTCGCCCGTTACATCCATAACACTTTTCGATTTCTCCAGATAGACAGTGTGTCATGTTGTTTCCTCCCCTGGTAGGTTGATATCCTTAATGTTCACTGAAGTATGATCCTTTCTCATGACCGCATTTGGTGCAGACAATGTAGATCCGATCACCACGCAAATTCTGAAACTTGCTCGTTTTTGTGAAATGTTGATAATCGTGTCTGCAGAACAATCGCTTTATCCATTCGATCATGCTTCTTCCTCCTTAACCCTCGTCCGAATAGACTGTATTTTCCGTCAAGTCATACACTGCATGATGCTTATCTTTGCTTTCCGTCAATTTCGATTCCTCATAATCAACGTAATGGCATTTGCCCGAGAAGGTGATCTGCTTTTGGTGTTTCCAGAATGAAATTTCATCAACTAGAATCAGATATTCAGTGCTTTCAGACTCCATCAGGAAACGTTGTTCAGGGGTTAATTGGATTTTTACGAGACCATCATTCATTTTGCTTCTTCCTCCTTTGGGTAAAGGGATGACAAGGCTTCTTCTAAAACGGAGGTCATACTTTCAGCAGCATCCCAACCGTCATATACTTCGTTGCCCTCTTTGATTGCTCTTTCCATTGCTTCCCTTAACTTCTGTTCCTTAGCTTTAATCTCTGCCAGCTCTCTACGCTGATCTATAAACCTTTGTCTGTCTGCATAGTATAGAGCGTTCATACGGGCTAGTTCTTCTTTGACGGTTCGTAGATCGGTGTGGAGGTTGTCTGCACGTTGTTTCTCTGCTGCGTATTGTTGGAGCCAGTAGATTGTTATGTCTGGTTGTTCTGCCAATAACAGTTCCCTCGACCAAGGACTGTTTATTTGCTCACACAGTTTCATATCCTTTTGCCAGTCTCTACTCATTCCACTACCTCCACCTTATTTAATGGCACGATGTAGGTTCTACCATCATGTGCAAGAGCCGCATATGTTCCGAATCTCTCGACTCTAAGGTGGTCAACTATAGCACCATTTAGATTTGGAAACTGAAAATCACTGTAGTTCACCTTATCTCCCGGCTTAATGGTGGGTACTGGTGGGGTGTCGGAAACATATTCATACTTGCCTGACTCGATCTGTCTGATGATATCTGTTAAAACCGTTTCACGACCCAAGTAAAATCTGGTGTTCTTCTCGTTAAACTTTTCCTTGATGCAAAACTCAGCTTCCTTCTTCAAGCATTCCAGCAACCAATTGCCGTCTATTAGCTTTACTTGGTTATTCATATCTACCCCTCCAAATCCTCGTTACAATCCGAGCAATATTCTGCGTCACTTGCTTTTAGCTCAACACCCAACGTATCAAGCACCTTTTGGGGCAATGGTCCGTTAGTGCATCCGACTTCTTCACCAGTTTCTTTTTTGATGATGGTAAAGTGGCTCATTCTCTACCCCTCCAATAGATCGGGATTGTCCCACTTGCTACCGCGAACAACGCACCCATCAGGTATCCATTCAAAGCGACCATGAAAGCTTGAGACTTCCCAACGATGGTCATTATCGTCCCATTCAACAGTTCCTACGTATTGCAAGTCAGGATCGAGGTTGCCGGGTGCATAAAGGTGGTCACCGTCAAATATTTCGTTCTTTTCTTCGTCCTTTTTCCCTGTGTATTGACCTACTGTTTCGGGATCGACGTTTATGCTCGCCCACGCTCGGTATCCGTCACCGCTGCGCATTTGAATTCCTGTTGTCCAACCGCCTGTTGAACCATGCATATATACAAAGTTGCCGTAAATCCACTCACCGTTATCTATTCGCTTACCTCTGAATTTGATTCCACGTTTCATATCTTCTCTTCTTCCTCTCTAAAGGGATGGAATACCTTATACGAACGTAACTGCTTCCTCTGTCTCTTCATCGAATACAGCAATCCACGGAACAGTTTTTAACTGTTTTCCACATTCATTACATGTGAGTTTATCAAAGTGGTCATCGTCACCATCTACCCAATCTTTAAAATCGTAATCCGCATATTCAAAACTCATTGCCGAGCTGCATTTAGGGCATGGAAATGTTAGAACTGGCATTGTATTTCCTCCTTTGGTTTTGCGGCTTGCCGCCATCGTTCCGACAGAATATGCTCAGCGATTAGCGGCGGCCGCATAAGGTTGTATAAGGGTTATTAAGGTATATGTGGAGGATGTTACTCCACTGGGGTTAAATACTGAACTGCAGCTGACCTTCTGCTTGACGGTATCGTTCAATTGCCAGTCTCCGACCGGATCCAACACACAATTCCGGAAGGTTTGCATTTACCAATGCTTGTGCGAATGGTGGAGGAACCGCATTTCCACACCGTGCAACTTGGGCGCTCTTTGAATACCGTTTTCCATCCGCATCCACGTCAATGATGTAGTTCGATGGAAATCCTTGTGCCGCAAACAATTCACGAGGTTCAAGCATACGCATTCCGATATCCACGATCTGATAATCCACGCCGTGAACGGTGACAAGTCCGAACCGGTCTTTTGTTGTGACGGTATGCAGCGGTTCATTTAATCTCTGACCGTTTTCTTCGTTGCCGTAATATTTCATCAGGAACGCCCTGACCTCTCCGAAGTTGTTTCCTCCGGCCGTAACGGTGTGAAGTGGTTTATCAAGACTAGCGCCGTATTCTTGGCCTTTCATTTTGAGAAGATGACTTGTAACAAGTGCGTATCTGTTAGCTGTGGGTATCGTCATGATAGGAGTGTCCATTGTCTGTCCTCTGGTTTCGTGTGGTGCGGTCTCGGTGTAGTATTGGGCGAGGAATGCTGTTACAAGAGCGTTATGGTCTGTCATCGTAACCGTGTGTAATGGGTCATCTAACGAACTGCCAGCTCCTGTATAGTTTCCACCATAGTGTTTCGCAAGAAAACCCAATCCTCCCGGAACGATGTATGGATCTGGATTGTCGATAATGAATTTCTGTATACCTCTTGCAATCCGGCGCATCGTATTTTCCGCTAACGGTTTCTGTCTATCGAATATGCTCGGACATGGGGCAGACCAATCAATAATTTCTCCAGCTGTGCGCCATGGTTTTAACCTTTTGGATTTCACTTCTTCACTGTTTGGATCACCGTGTGTAGGCTTCGGCCATGTAATTGGTCTGCTGTCACGCCGGGCGATTAAGAAGAACCTTTTTCGAATCGTTGGTGCTCCATAATCACAGGCTCTAAGTTCCTTCCAGTCCACTTTGTAACCTTGCCGCTCAAGTGCATTTACAAATGAGTTGAATGTTCTGCCCTTTTGGTTTGGATCCGGTTGACCATCTATCACAGGCCCCCATGTTTTGAATTCTTCTACGTTTTCCAAGATGATTACTCTTGGTTTCACTGTTGCCGCCCATCGAATGGCAACCCATGCTAGTCCCCTGATGTTCTTGTTAACCGGTTTGCCGCCTTTTGCCTTGGAGAAGTGTTTGCAGTCTGGTGAGAACCATGCCAGCCCTACAGGGCGACCAGCAGCGGCTTTTCTCGGGTCAACCTCCCAGACATTTTCACAATAGTGCTCTGTTTCGGGATGGTTTGCCCTGTGCATTGCTATGGCTGCAGGATCATGATTGATGGCTATATCCACGCTACGCCCGACAGCTATCTCAATACCCGTGCTTGCCCCACCGCCGCCGGCGAAGTTATCCACTATAATTTCTTGCAAGGTGCTCATTCCGTCTTATCCCTCCTTGGGTTTATAGGGCTTCCCTAGCGCGTTTTCCGCTGTCATCATCAATTGGGATGAAGCCCACTTTATCTAAATGTATTGGGTCGTAATTATCCTCATCTGCGTACCATTTCAGCGCTTCATCCTTACGTTCGATCTCTGCCAGTAGGTATGTGATGTATTCAGGGGCTTTAGCGATGAATGTAGCGTCATTCTCATGGTTTTCGTTCCTGAAACAGGTCGGTGTAAGTGACTGAGTTAGGGCAATATGTCGATACGTTCCTTTTAACGGATGCCCGTCCTTCCACTCGATGGATATACCGTCCGTATCCCATTCATATTGTGTTGATGCTGCCGCCAGCGCTTCTTTTATCTCGTCTATCTTGTTCTGTTCGCTCATTGTTATCTCTCCTTAATTGACTATGACTTTTTTGCCATTCTCTCCGAATTTCCAACCCGTTTTTCCTGTTCCGTAGCAATCCGGGCAACCGTACCCAGTATCCATTGGATGATCCCGGTAGACTCCACCGCCGCCACACCATTTGCAATCTGGAAGCTGATCGAATTTGTATTCGTCCGAAGCAAGGTATTCATTCCACTCCGCAGCAATCTCTTCAATTTCTTTCTTTACTGCTTTCTTCGTTTTCCGGGAAACTAATCGCAAGTCCTCGCCTTTCCGGGAAAATTGTTTCCAGTGTGAATTTTTATAATTAGGACGCATGTTATCTCTCCTTATATGGGGGTATGATTCGTATTTCGTTCGGAATGCGACATTACTCTTCGTTCTCCAATGCATTGTTAGCGATCTCGAATACCTCATCTGGCATTGAAATATTTAAGCAGACGATCTTTTGCAATGCCTTCCGATATTTCTTTGCTTCTTGCTCCATCTGATCAAGTTTCTCGGCTTCCGATAACTCTCCGTTCAAGTTTCGGATCGTTACAGAGTACCTCCCCGATTTATCACGTTTTTCAAGTGTTATTGTTAGAAAGTTCTTTCCTCCGTTTTGCTCGAACAACTGGGTTAGCATTTCATAGAACACCATTGCAGGTTGACCACTTGCCGTGAAATCTGTATCTTGGACTCGCTTCAACGTTAATTCCTTTTCTTTTTCCAATTGTTCGATCTTTCCAAGTAATTCATGGTACTGACCATGCCTTTGAACAACACTATGGCAGTCACCTACGGTCAAGGCTCCTACAGGATCTTTTGCTATCCATTGCCTGCTTGCTTCTCCCATGATGTATCCGAATTGATGCTGATTATTTGCAATAAATCGTTGGACTTCATCCATTTCGTCTGCTCCTCTCGTTATTTCGCTTTATATGTCTACTACTCACCACTATCGTTATATGGGGGTATGGGGGTTAAGCCTGCTTGTATTTGTCTAGCAATTCACCACTAAAGCAAGCGCCTTTCTCTGGACCGCCTCTTTTTATCTTCCAACCCGAACTACAAGATTCGTCTCCATTACCGCCGCGGTTACATTCAGAACAAGCTACGAACAACATTCCTCTTGAATCTGGTTTGCTATGTTTTGGTTTCATCGTTTATTCGCTCCTTTGATATGGGTTAATCCTCAAAATAATGTCCGTATCCATGATTAGGGTGATAACCGGCTGCTTGATTTAATCCGTTTACAACGTCAGTCATCAGCCCTGCCAAGACATACAACTGCTTCTCCGGTAAAGACTCAATCAAGCGCTTCTCTTTGGCTCTTAGCGGTCTTCCGGCTGATGTAGATAGTAATGTTATGACCGGATCTAATCGTTCATCCTGCAGGCGTTTAGCAACTTCTTCCTCTGCTTTGATTGCTTCTTTCCTGCGGTGTTCTTCCCAGTCTTGTTCGTCATACCAGAAGCATGGGCCGTGTCTCTCTGTGTACACTTTGATCCAATGCTGCAGTTCGCCTTCGTTGTCGTGAAATCGTTGATTGCAGACGCCATTGACTCTCATTCCGTTGGTCTTTACACCTCTACCGTCTCTGGTCCGGGGCATAACGTGGTGTGTTTCTGTGTCCGGCAGTCCGCATCCGCAATGACAGCGACCACCTGCTTCTTCTATTAGTTCCTTTACAACCTTTAAAGGGAAGTCTGCTCGATCCGCCCGGGAAGGGCGGCCTTGATGATGGGCTAATATGTTTTGCCGCCATGGGGCTATTGGTTTCTTGGGTTTCTTTCTTGGCAGTGCCATGTGATCACGCTCCTACAGGATAGTTGTTAAGCAGATCAATCATTTCACTCGCCTGCTTCTTGGTCAGTTCCTTTATGCTTTCTTGACCGCTCATTTCCTCGATGATTCGTTTAAAGTCCTCATCAGCAATGCGTTTATCATTTTTAAGTTTCTGGCAGTAATTGATCTGCGCCGGGCTGATTAAATTCCCTGCCGGTTGACTAGAGCGCTGTTGGCTCGGCTGCCTCTGTGCGGCTGGTCTGTTGTTTTGCTGTTGTCCTGCGCTTGCCGCATTGCCGTCATCGTCGTCACCAAGGGAGAGAGATAAAGCAGCAGCGTAGCTGTACCGTCTAGCGTATGTGATGGCCGATCCAGCGCCCTGCGGATCCAGTTTCACGGGTCTGAGTGTTAATGGTTCAGATTCAATCCATTCACCGGATGAATGAAGGATCATGGTCCGGATTGTGATTCTCTCTCCATCCCCTCCGGGGAACTGCATAACCGTCAGGCCGTGTTTATGAAGGATTGGTTTGGTTTCATCGATCATGTGATCTAGAGAAGTGTATTGTGATCTAAAGTGTGGGTTCTCCGAATCGTGGGAGATTGAACGAACTTCTCCATGGAAGGCGACCAGTGCCGCCGCAATCTTTGTGATGGACTCACTTTTGCTACACATTCGCTTCAACCTCCTCGATTTCATAAGTGATTTTCATCAATACCGCCTCGTATTTAAATGGCTGTGGCGGTCCGTATCTTCCTAACAACCATTGAGCATAGTCATCATCAATGCTGTTGAAATGGATGGCCTTAAGAAAGTCCGTCACTGGTTGGGAATGTGGGTCAAGATAATGCGTCTTATCCTTGCTCCGTGGGACATAACGATATTTAATTTTCATGGAAATCTTCCTTTCGCCGTGCTATAATCCGATTAATAATAATTTTTAAATCGTTCGTCTCGGGTCGCTGTTGCTGCAGCGGCCTGTTCCTTTCTATAAGTCCTAATCATGTTGGTGAGGTACACATTCAGCAGCGTCTTATTCAGCGTTCCTCTCTGTTTCGCGATCTTTGCAAGCTCCAGGTATGTCGTTCTTGGCGTTGCCATCTTCTTTATCCCCTCTCTTTTTCGTATCGCCTCCCCATCCGTAGTGTTCTAAGATGTCATCCACTGTCTTAAACCATTGAACTTCCTTCATGCGCTCTTTCTCACGTCCTCATCAAATTGTCTGCGGAACTCGTCCATCAGGCGTTCTTGCTCTTCCCGGACCATAACCTCGGCTTCGTATTCGCTCAAAGGTTGGATGAACACCGGGGTGTACCCGGCATAGTGCAGCGACCGGATCAGGCTCGTGTAATCGGTGTCTGACCAACTGAACGTCCTCCCGCATTTTGTAACTACATAGAACTCAGTCAGCTCAGCTTGCATCGTCATAGCCTCCTTCAAGGCGTCTCACTGGAGTAAAGATGTTGCAGTCTACCGCCTCAAGCATGCAGCTCCGGCAGTGTGGCTGGTGATCCTCATACACTTCATAGATTGCTGGCTTACCACATCCGCAGCGGGTGTAGGTTGGTTCGTGCTTAACTTCCTTTTGTCTAAAGGGATATATAGGTGTAAGAATCCGGTTCTCAACTTCTTCTCGTTTCTTAGCCATTTTTTGTAATTCCTCCTTGTGAAATAATCCACTGAAGATCAATTTGTAGTACAATGATGGTAGATAACTAACTACATATAGTGCTTGTCCAATGCGCGAGGGCTAAACCGCCTCGCCTTTCGCAACCATTTCATCGATGATAGACCACGCCGCCATAGCGATTTCACGGTCCACTTTTTCGCGTTCTTCTTTCGTCTTACATACATAAGAAGTATCAATAAGTACCTTGGTATTACCGAATTTGTATTCCGCTGCGATCATCGAATCACCTCGATGAATCTTATGCGCTAAGTTGGACCGGACAACTTCCATGGGGTGAAGCACCTCCTAAGCTGATTGATTTTTAAATTTGTTGAGGAAGTACATTTGACCTCTGCCGGTGACTACAGTTGTTTTTGAGATCCTTGGTTCCTCGCCAGGGTTGTTTATCGTGCGTGTTTTTACTTCGAAGAGCCTTAGATTCATGGAACGTTGTGTTGGCATATTGTAATGATCACCTGACTTGCCTAGGTACCCGTTATCTCTAAGCCAGCGGTATAACCGTTTCTCGCCAGTGTCAACTCCGTTTTGTTTAAGCAGCTTCGCAAGGTTGGCAATTAGAATGCAATCATGTGAAGTCTGAAGCGATTCAGCGAACAGCACTAATGGTTTATCTGTAGCAACCTTATGTTCCAATTCAGCCCGGGCTTCCTTTTCTTTCTTCAGCTCTGTGAACACCTTGATCATGAAGTCGGGATCGTTCATCATGCGTTCAGCCGTTTCTACAGTTGCGTATACTCCGTGTTTGCGGATGCTTGGGAGAACTTCACTGGTAACCCATTTTCGAAATGCTTTTGCTTCCGGTTTACGACTCTCTAAAATCACATCATATAATCCATCTTCGTTGATGATTGTCGTGTCCTGTGTTCGGCCAAGAGAATCAGGGATGGGGTATGTTGAACATACGTCATCATTTAATCTCTGCCGGACAACTCTTGGCGCTAAATTTAAAACCTCACATACTTCTTTAAGTACAAACCAAGGTTGTCCGTCGTTATCAATCGTTCTTACTAGCGATTTGCCAAATTTAAAAGTTTGTAATTTGTTCATTCGGACATCTCCTTAAGCAGATTTTTCTTTCTGTTTCACATGTGTAACACTTGTCTTAAAAAAAATATCTCTTGGATCTCGTTCAAGCGCTTCACTAATTGAGATGAGTAAGTAACCAGATGGTTCTTGTCCCTTCAACTCGATATTAGTAATTGTCTGACGAGAAGTGTTAGAACGTCGAGCCAACTCTGCAACTGACATGCCTCTCTCTTTCCGTAGCTTTCGAACTATGTTGTTTAACATGTGTAACACCTCCTTGTCACTAATGTAACACATGTAAAACAAAAGAGTCAAGTATGATTTACATTTATTTTATTTTGTTTTTGTTATACGTAATGTAAAGTAAGTATTACAGGGAATAATATTTGTATGATTGTTTTTAGTCGATTAAATGAAGGTGGTATCTAATGTCTGATTTAGGGGATTTGTTAATTGAATTAAGAGGAAAAGAATCATTAAGAGATGCAGCTAATCGGATTGGCATTAGTCATACTTATTTGAGGATTCTAGAAAAAGGGGTTGATTTGCGATCTGGTAATCCAGTTAAGGCGACAGCTGATACATTAAAATTAATTTCTAAAGCTTACAATTATCCGTATCAAGATTTACTCCGGGTAGCGGATATCATTGATGACGAAATTAAAGATAATTTAATTATTGAAGAAAAGTTAAAATTAGCGGACACAATACTTAGTCTTCCAGAAAACGAAAAGAATTTAGTCCTGGGTATGATAGAAACATTAAAAGAAAAAAGAGAGAAATAAAATATCCGGCCCTCCCGGGCAGGTACCGGATATCACTACTACTCTATTAGTTTAATAACTCGGCTTATTGCATTTTCTAACTCATGCAACTTTGCTGCAGAAACTTCTTGGAGCATTATCATGAGTTCGCTTTTGCTTGTCTGGAGAATAAATTCAATTATTTCATCATTAGACATAGCTACAGCTCCATTTCTCTAGTTGCGATCACTTTATAAATTACATTTTAAGCGAACGCCCGTTCTTATTCAACAACAAATTTCATTTCTTTACCAAAGCGAGGCATGATCATGGTGTACCAACCTGGTCGATGCCTACTCAAGCAGTTGCTTCATAAAATCGGCAAGGATCAACAATGGCTATGCGATGTTACGGGCATCAGTAAGTCTCAAATATCGATGTACGTAAACAATAGACGAATAATGACATTACCCACAGCAATGACTATTGCGGCTGCTATAGGTTGTACGATTGACGATTTATATGAATGGATTGTATGTAGGTAGGCGAGTAGCAAATGCTGCTCCGACCGATGGTTAGTTCACTATATAGTAAACTTAACAGCGCTGTTAATACCTCGTTTGCTAAATATAACATAAATTGTCGAAAAATGGCGAGATAATTGTCGCCTTTATGTACTTCCCGTATTATAGAATCTATAATGGCAAAAGAAGGTTATTAAGCAAATACCCCAGCCGATGGGGAGTTAAACAGGTGAAGATCGTGAAAAAGAATTTAGCTTCTCTAGGAAAGTATGCTCTAATACCATTGTGCATCGTTCTTTTCGGTGTTTTTATTTATCCGACCATATATAAATTTGATAAACTCGAACAAAAATTCCCGGTGAAAATAAACAGGATCACTGGCGAAACTAAAATACTTACAGATCAAGGTTGGCAAGATGCTGAAGATTATAATAATGCTATCAATGAGATGTATAACTATAAGATGGCGATAACTGAACAGATCAACGCACAAAACGAAAACATTAAAGACTTGGTTCTAGCTGATATACAGTCTCAACTTGATGAAGTAATGGAAAATATAAAATCAACTTATGTTTATGAGGAAGATCCTGAACAACTGAAATTAGGGGCAACTAAAGCTGATTCTTTTTATGAAAAATTTAAAAAAGGTGATCCCCCTGAAAGAGTAAAAGAAGTCATGGGAACTCCGGATTCGATTTATGAAGTCGGTCCGTTTGAGACTTGGGGTTACGGTTCGTCTACTGTTAAGTTTGAAAACGGAAAAGTTACTGGTTGGGACAATGTAGATGGTATTTTACAAATCGAATAACTTATTTCATTTGCCAAAACCAATTAAATATGCTCCGAATAATCGGAGCTTTTTATTTTACCTTTTTTAACCTAAAATACAGATAACAATGTAATTGTTTAACACAGGAGGGTGGGGCATGACTAAATATCTCGTTAAGCATCTTGCAGCTCACACGGACATATCTGGCGGCAGGTATAATGTCACCATGTACAAGGTGGCAATCTACCTTCGAAAGAGCCGCGCCGATTTGGAACTTGAGGCACGCGGTGAAGGAGAGACTTTAGATAAACATAAAAAAGCCTTACTAAAATTAGCCCAGCATCAGGGTTATAACGTCATTCGGATCTTCGAGGAAATTGTATCTGGCGAAAGTTTGTTTAACCGACCAGAAATGAATGAGTTATTAAAGTGCGTTGAAAAAGGAGAATTTGACGCTGTTCTTGTTATGGATGTTGACCGACTAGGCCGTGGTAACATGCAAGAGCAAGGTCTAATTCTTGAAACTTTTCGAGAATCCAATACTAAGATCATTACCCCACGTAAAACATATGATCTAAATGACGAATTTGATGAAGAGTACTCAGAATTTGAGGCTTTTATGGCGAGAAAAGAATTAAAAATAATCACTCGGCGGCTTCAGGGCGGCCGTGCTCGATCGGTTGATGAAGGTAATTATATTGGCACACGCCCACCATATGGATGGAGCATCAAAAAAGAAGGTAAATCAAGATGGCTTATACCTCATCCTGAACAATTCAAAGTTATGAACATGATATTCGAATGGTATACTCATGAGGACCCAAATAAAAGACTTGGTAGTGATAAAATCGCAAACCAACTTAACGAACTTGGGTTTAAGTCATATACAGGGATACCTTGGAAGTCCTCTTCTGTTCTAACTATAATCAAGAATAAGGTTAATATTGGATTTATCGAATGGGGAAAGAAAAAGTCTGTAAAAACACCAACGGGAAGAAAAGTGCGGCAGCGAGATCCGAAAGATGTTCGTTCCCCCATTGGTAAGCACAATCAATTTATTACTGATGAAATGAGAGAGCGTTTTACGAAAGCGCAAGAAATATTAAAAGGAAAGTATCATGTTCCATACCAGTTAGAGAATGGAATTACTAACCCTTTGGCTGGAATCATTAGATGTGCAAAATGTGGAAGTTCAATGGTATACCGCCCCTATGCTGATCAACCAGCACATATAATGTGCTATAACAGAAAACGATGCGACAATCGCAGCTCTCGTTTCACTTTTGTAGAAGACGCGGTGATCTCTGGCCTTGAAGAATGGCTGAAACATTATAAGACAGAATGGAATAAACATAAACGTGCGGATAACTCTGGTTCTGAAATTGAACTGAAGCAAATGGCTGTCACTGCATTGCATAAAGAATCTGAGGAACTCGTGAAACAACGTGGGCGCATTCATGATTATTTTGAGCGTGGAACTTATGATGAAGAAACCTACTTAGAACGTTCGCAGAGCTTAGCTGCTCGAATGGATGAAACTTATAAAGCCATCGAACGAGCTGAACAGGAACTTGAAAATGAAATGAATCGATTGAATGCTCAGCATAACATTATCCCAACCATACAGAATACGATTAAGTTGTATAAACGGACAACGGATCCGGCTAAAAAAAATGCACTGTTGAAGTCCATCCTGGTATCTGTCGAATACCGGAAAGAACGTCATCAGCGCAACGATGATTTTGAAATAAAACTGAATCCAAAAATTGATTAACACTTCACACCCTATGTGCCGCATGGGGTGTTTCTATTACAGATAACCTAATGATGTTAATTCATTAACACTTGGGCGTTATCTGTATCACTAACCTGTGGATATCTTTTATCACATCGGACGTGCGTCCGCATACACCCATTCGTTATTATGATAAACGTATTGATATGAGAACTTATCATGATACACCCATGCTACCTGACCATTCTCCGGATTTGATGGCAACTCACTTAGTGTAAAGAATCCATCCTTAGAAGTTTGAGCATACACATCCCGGCGCCACTGCTGCAGCTCATAGACATTGGAAGCCAACTGCAGGATTTTTTCTGGTGTGCAGTCAACCCACCAGCCGCGGTTGATCATGTGATCGGATATTTCCTTGGCTAAGATATCAATGAATGGTGATGATGGTACTGACATTTAAAAAATTTCTCTACAGTCGCCGATTTTCACGGAACTTCCGACTTCCTTTTCGGCTTTTTCTTGTGCCATTTTTTCAACTTCTTCAAAATCCGTTGAATCAGTTTTAATAATGACATAGCCCGACTTTTCTACTGGTGTATCGTAGTTACGATCAAAGTACATATATTCAATCTCATAGGTTTTCATGATTTACCATCTCCTTTACCGTATTATAACAAAAAAAGAGCCCGCCAGTTACGGCAGGCTCATACTTTAACTCGCTTTATCTTCGATCACTAATTTCTTCTTCGCGTTATATTCCAAACAAGCCCTCTCAATGGCTGCTGTAATCTCTTTATCCGATACGTTAATACCAATATCCCCTAATTTTGAGGACGCATAGATAAATGCCTGAGCCATCTTATTACGACTGGACTCGCTCTTGAACACTGTTTCCGCATGAGCAAAGGCTTCATTCGCAATCTTATGGAATATTTCTCGTTGATTCTTATTCTTGATCGTGTCGATGGCTGATTTTATTTTAAACTGCAACAGCCCGAGTCCGGCCAGAACAACCACCGTCAGTATCTTGATAATCTCAATAACCAACTGAGACAACATAGGGGAAACTTCATTCCAGATTTGTTCCATGATTATCACTCTCCTTATTTAGTGTAAATGTCCACTCGATTTGGATTTTCCTTATCCCAAAAAATTCGGGCATTCAGTAACTTGGTCAAGTCCCGGCTCTTTACGAAACCAACGCCTCCGAAATTCTGTGTATCGACGGCATTTCCGTTAATTGTCACTTTCCCATCTTTGTAGCCAATCCGACCGCCGAGCATTTCACCGATAGGACGTGAAGGAATCCATGTCGTTCCTTTGATGTTATATCCGGTATACCGCTCCTTCTCTCCTGAATGTACGGTAATTTCCATTTCTGTGTACGTTGGTTTCTCTGCTTTCTGCTCCACTTTTACGCCCAGGTATTCATAAATGCCTTGGACTAAAGCTTCGATCACACGGTTCTGGTGATCTTGGCTAAACAGTTTATCTTCTTCCTGCGGGTTATTGATAAACCCAACCTCTACCAGGATGGCAGGCATGTCCGTTTCTCGCGTAACATGAATATTCTGATATCTGACGCCACGATCCTTGAAGCCTGTCGCCTTAATCAAATGTTTATGAACAGTTTCAGCAAACTTCCGACTCTCTGCTCTTGTATAAAGTGTTTCTGTTCCGGTCGCAATCGAACCGGCACTATTTAAATGGATAGAAAGAAACGCATCGACTTTGTTCTTTTTGGCAATCGTTACTCGATCCTGCAAGGGTATAAAAGTATCATCTGACCTGGACAGGATAGGTTGAATTAACCCGTCTTTTTTCAATCGTTCTGATAGCTTTTTTACCATAGTTAGAGCGTAATCTTTTTCCCTTTTCCCACTAAACCCAATCGCACCTGGATCATGTCCGCCATGTCCTCCGTCAGCTAGCAGCTTCGTCATTTTTAAGTCCCTCCGTTTCATGGATTTTTCTGCATCTCGGGCAGTAATACGCATCGCCCAAGAGGATATAAAGGATGTGCTTCGCTTCTTGACTGAGTCGTTCGGTTTTTCTTCTCCAATGTTCACAACCCATGGTTCAATCCTCATTTCCTTCATGATTAATTCAAGGTTTTTCATTATGACAAGCTGATTCCCCATGTAGACCCGAACCTCACTGTCGTCCGAAAATAAAAAGGGTAAGAATTTCTTCAGCCGATTTTTCATTTTTTTCTGCTTTAAAAGCAAAAACACGATTGCCCCTGCAGAACTCAGGGACCAACCGTGTCTAAAGATGGATTCAAACAGCCCGATTAATAGATCGTACATCATCCACCACCGGGTATAGCAGTTTATCTCTTACATCAGGACCACAAAATAAAAGGACTAAATACAACGTGTAATTAGATACAGCGCTATCTAAATCATCATCTTCCATATCTATATATTCCATGTTTCCCCCAAAACAAAAAGAGCCCGAGGGATGCTTTCCCTGGACTCTTTTCGACCTATGCCTTAGGTTTTGTAGTTATAATTTACCAAGTTACCTAGTGCTTGTCAACAAGTTATTTTAATGGTACCCCTGCCTCTTCTAAACGCTGGTTCACATCGATATAAATCTCATTGATCTTCCGCTGAATTTCACGTTGCTTATCTGCGCGTTGCTTGGTTGTGAGTGACTTATCTGACCCTGCCGCACGCTTCTCAGAGTTAAGGATTGACAGACGCTTGCTTACTGACCCCTTAGCTGTGGATGTGACCATCTTGCGAAGGTCTTCACTATACCATGATGGAACCTCACCACGACCGTCTTGAGCATCGTAATGAGCTTGATTCAGCTTATCCTTTGCGTTGTAGAAATCAGTGGATAAGGTGTTGGTAAACTCCGGGTCTACAATAAAGTTCTTCAAAAGGGCGTTCCGTGCGTTACCCGCCCCTTGTTGACTCGTCAGAGGTAAGAGCAGCCGCGCCGGGTCTCCGCCATAAGCCCTGATCAGGTAATCAATCTTCTTCGGTGACATATTCATGACCTTACCAAGTTGAATAGCTACGCTGGATGTGCGCTCGTCATAACGATTTTCCGGCGAGTAATTCTCAAGCGAACGGGATTCAATCGGCGCACCGGTGAAGCTTTTGTTAGCTGTCACTGCAACTGCAGGAGCTGCGATAGTCGCATTAAGGGAACCCTCGATTGATCCCTCCAAACCACTGCTTTGTGTCAGTCCTTGCAGGGCTCCAGTCGCAACAGGTGGCAGCCATACGTTGGCCAATGCGTCCATGGAATCCTTGAACGCTGTTGGGTCGTTATCCTTAAACTGCCGCAGTGCACTGATCGTCAGTTCACCAAAGGAATTATACGCCGGTTCCATCGGAATTTTGGTGAATGTGCCGTCTTCATTCTTGTTGACGAAAAGGAAACGATACCTTTCCCGAGCCGGGAGCTTCTGATAATCCGGATCATCATGGAACTGAGCATATTCGTAAAGTTTCGGCATAACAGACAGCGCCGCTACCGCCAGACCTGTACGGACTGGGTTCTTTTTAAATGCACTCATCACTCGATATGTCCCTTGTACAGCCGCGTTGTTATACGGGATAAATGCCTCAATGTCTCGGCTCATAGCGCCACGCCGGGAGAAGTTAACTGTCACTTCACGGGCTGAGTTCATTGCCTGCCGGACGTTCTCCGGTGTGCGTTCACCCAAACGGTCCAGTTCTTGTTTAAATGCCGCCATACGAGGAGCGTTCTCTGCAATATCTCCTACAGCTTCAAGCGCTTTGAACGGTGCTGCAATCGTCTTTTTCACACCTTTGGCAATACCTTTTGGTGAGAGCAACGGATCACGGGTCATATCAGAGATATTCCGGTTTAGCTTCCGATCACCCTTTAGAGCAGCTGAGTACTCACCGCCTGCCCTGCGAAATTCTTGAGCCATGTTTCTCAGTCCAGGTATGTTCAACCTGTCACCAATACCACTCATGATTCCGTACACCGTATATGCCGCTTGTTTCGCCGGGTTCTTCGCTTGGATCGCCGCCTGTACCAAGTCCATCGTGGCACCTTTCACAGCGAAAACAGGAGCAAGCGCACCCGTTGCACCGCGCTTGGTTGCGTTACTGAATGCAGTCGCTACGTCCAGGAGTACGTTGGATGCCTGTGGCCCCATGCCGATTAAAGTCTTTACTACTTCCGGATCGTACACCTGCAGATAAACCGGCTGACCATCAATCATGGCGCGAACAATGTTGTCCTGATCCAGACGAGTGGTCTTAAATAGATTCTTGAAATCATCATTTATAGCTTCTGCAAAGTCATCCATACCGCCTTCAAATAATAGCTGCCGCAGATCCGTCTTGTCCTTCGGCTTCTTCACAATTTCAGCAACACCCTTGAATCGATCAGGGTCCTTTGTGATTGCTCTAACCATCTCCTGCATGACTCGGTTGTTCATCGCTGCGTTTGTCCAGCTGCCAACCATCTCCACCGTGGTTTTACGTGGATCCACGATATCACGGACGGAACCGGTTGGGCTGACCTTTTTAAGTGGTGCTTTTTGTCCGCTGAATGATGAATTGGTTGTCTTGGCCAAAAACTTTTTACCCGGCTTCTCTGATCTGCTGAACTGCCGGCGCATAGGTGAGTAGTTCGGATTCATCTCACGCAACTGATCCTTCATTTCTTGCGTGATTAACCCCTCATTAACGCCGAACTCCTGGAGCACATTATCGTTGAATTTATCCCACTCTTCAGCAATCTGAGAAAATCCCGGATGACGCTTATCATACATCTCGATGCGAGCCTGTATAGTTTCTGGTGTCATACCAAGGTTCTCTGCATATACACGCTCACCACGAGCCACACGAGTCCGCGCATGGCGGAGGGTCAGGTAATCCACGAATGATTTATCCTGACCCCGAGCTACTTTCTTAAATATGTTGTTCAGACCTTCACCGATCACCGTTCCTTCTGGATTAACGAACTTATCCCGAATAATCGTATTAGCGATATTGTTTGAACGTGTTGCATCCATAGCGGCATCATACGCTTGTGGACTGATCTTTTTAAGTGGTGATAATCGATCCACGAAATTTTGATAGGCTGCTCGAGCTGTCGCGGCAACTTCTGATGTTACGCCTTGAGCATCGTTCTTGATGCTATTACGGACGATTTGATCTGCTGTTGTTAATGGACCGGCATTCACACGCTTGTTACTACCGAATGCGGAGATACCTACACCACGATCACCAAAGAGATTCGTAAACCAATTACCTTGCATTGCGTTGGCCGTCTCAATATTATCCACCGCTGCCGCAGCAGGGCGGGATGAAATCGGTGCAATATCTGGTGTCTTGTTTGCCGCTGGTGGAGAGGATATGTCCGGCATACGGCTGGCTCTGAATTTGTTAATCCCCGCCGCCGCACCAGTTACCAGAGCATCACCAGCCGCCCCGAGTCCTGCACCTAACAGAGTGTTGCGCATGATCTCTTGACCGCTGTCCTGCCCTTGTACCAGTCCTGTAGCAGCACCGCCGATTGCGCCAGTCATCGCACCTTCTAACCCTGCCTGTGCAATTCTATTGGCCGTTGATGTCTTAATTGCTGGCATAGCTGAATTGATACCATAGGATAATGCTCGTTGCGCCTTCTGGCCCACTCCAGTACCGAGTACATTTCTTGCCACGTTCAGCGGTCCTGTAATTAAGTTCTGACCTTGAACACCTGCTGCTGCAGGGTTAAACGCCATGCCAGCCACACCACCGATCATCCCCGTAATATCTGCCGCTTTATCTGCAATTGGATTCCCGGTGGTTGCTGGACGGGCTGACGGTGTACCCAGGATCATACTGCCGCCTGAGCCAATCGTTCTGGTTGTAAACTGTCCAACAGGATTCCCGTACCACAACCAGTTATTAGCTTTTGCAAATGGTCCAACCGTGTAATCGTATAGGTTACCTAAAAATCCATCCGGACGATTCCCCTCAATTGCCTGCAATCCCTTTTCATACTCAGACACTTGCGGAGGCGGTGGTGGTCCGAATGTAGGTTCAAATTTCATTCCACTCGCTTGTTCCCAAGTCTTCTGAGCTGTCTGATCGCCCATGACTCCGCGTATTAGAGATGAGTTTAAAGGGTTCATGTTCGGAAAGCTTTGCATCAACTCGGGCATTGGAGTGCCGGCAGGGTCCGGTGGAACATAATTCCGAATAGCCTGAGTGCGTGGATTGGCCATAGGAGTTGAGGGCTTTGGTTGATTGTACATACCGCTCAAGACACGCTCTTTTGCCTCCTCTCCTTGCTGCAGGCGCTTCCTGATTTGTTCTGCTCTTGTCGCCATGCCGACACCGCCTTAATAATAGTTATTTTTGTCCCAGAATTGCAGGGCCTTGACTGGATCGCTGTACCGATCTTTGATGTACTTCAATCCTGCCTTCGCCTGTTCGTATGGGTCGTTCCAATTGACTTTATTACCGCCGTAGTTTTTCCGAGTCATATCTAAAAACTGAAATAACCCACGCGCGGATGACGTCGGATTCGCTGCTTGTGAGTTAAAACTAGATTCACGAGCAACCAATTCCAATGTCGGCTGCAGCCAACTGCTCGGTAGACCCAGGTCACTAATCGCTTTCGATACGGCAGATTGCGCTATGGTATAGTTTTTCGGGTTGGCTTTGGCATCCTTTACAGCCTTATAGTAATTCTTATAGGCCCCAACACCATTTGATGAGGTGGTGGGGCTACTCAGTTTCCCGAGGTAACCCCATACTGTTTATCGTATTTCGCAATATCTGCAGCTGTCAGACCAAGCATCATCATGACTTGTTCATCTTGCCCTTGAGGTAATCCCATACCGCCGACAGATTCATATATTTTCTGTTTCGTTCCGGCGTCAGTAGGGATGTACTCTTTTCCTGATTTATTATCTGTTTTCAAGAATCGACTGCGTACAGCGTCATAAACCTGATTTGCACTCATGCCTTTATACTCTGCTGCGCCTCCAGATGATGATCGTGCCAACTCTGCATCAAGTTGAGACCACATGCGGGCGTTGTCATCCTGGCTTAATCCGATTTGTGCTTCACGATAAGCCTGTTGATTCTGTTCAGAGAGTTTCTGCAGACCATAACTCAGACCGAATTGACGAACATCCTCGTCAAATTTAGCTTTCCATTGCTGGTCGCTGATTCCATCTCTGGCCTTTTGATATGCAAACTGTTCATTTCGGAATTGGTTTTCGGTTAATTGTTGATTTTGAATAAACTGCTGCTGTTGAGCTGCCATCGTCATTGGGGCGTTTCCGTTCTGCACCTGTCTGATTAACCCCGTCCAATCCCTTTGAGGAGTAACCATCCGACCCGAAGCATCCCATACGCTCTGTGCAGCGCTCCAGTTAGCTGCCTTGTTCTGCATATCCAGTTGTTGCCCTTGGAGTGTACGGAGTGCAGGGTTGGTTTGACTCGCCTGTTTGGAGTTTACGTTGGAGCCATAGTAACTAGGGTCAATACCCATAGAACTTAATTGCGCGCGAAATCCGTCAGCTCTGGCGCTAAGGTTAGCTCGTTCTGCTGCGGTCAATCCTTTTTGCTCAGCCTGCCGTTTCAGGTCCAGGATATTATTGATAATGTCCTGCGCTCCGGATGGCATATAGTTTCCTGTTAATCCAGCCTCTGTTACCTTGTTGTCAAATCCACGTTGATCCTCACCAATGTTCATACCGTACAGCGAGCCAAGATTCTGGAATTGCTGCTGTTCTTGGGCTATCTGATCTGCATAACGTTGATAGGCAGCCTGCATGAGTGAAGGAAGTACATCCGTTTCCACTCGTCCCATTTCATTAGATGATATTTCACCCATCCGATCTGATGTGATTGTGCTGTTCAGGATCCCACGGCGGTTCATTTCTGCCTGCGCTTGGGAGTTACCTGCATCAATATTCGATCTGGCACGTTGTAACGCTGCTTGATATGCTGGATCGGACTGTGGATCATATGAAAACTCTCTAACCGGCTGAGTGGCGCGGTTTTTCATCATCTCATAAAGTGACTGAGCTTCTTGCATATACGATGGTTTAGCTGATTGCATAGTATTCGGTGACACATTAGCCGCAACTGACTGCACAGAAGGGTTTGTGACTGAAGTGACAGTGCCTTTTATAACGGGTGTGTTCTGCTGTTGCACACGTTGTTGAGCGAGTTTTTGTATTGCTGCATTGGAATTAGTAATCTTGGTGAAGGGGTTTGTCGTTTCTTCAAGCTTCTTTACGTTTACTGCCATGGTCTCACTCCTTTGCAATAGAAAAAGGACCCCGAATGGAGTCCTTCTGTTTAGCTTTGTAGTTCTGCAATCCTTGTTTCTGCCTCTTCGATAGAGTTTTGAGCGTTACTGATATTTATTTCCAACATTTCAATACTAGCTCTGTAATTTTCTTTTAGTTGTGGAGATTCGGCCTTTGTAAGTTTGTCTTTTTCCAACATAAGAAACTCTTGGTATTTCTCTATTTCTTTCTTTCTGTCCTCGATCCCATACAGTAGACCCTGAATTTCTTGTTGCTTTTTGACTTCCCAAGGATCATCTTTTCCCGTTGGTGTATTTGAAGGTGTTGGTTCACTCACAGTTTGAACCTCCTTATCTTGAATGATGATGCGTTTTCCTTTTACTTTAATATCAGTTCCTGTTGCTTCAGCTATGGACCTAACTGGAGCATAAGCCTTACCGTCAATAATTACAGCCTCTGATAACTGTTCACCGTTCATTACTACAGAAAATATTCCCGACACTGTTCTTCCTACTAAACTTGAAGAGTCTGCAAAAACAGATACCCCTGCAAACATCAGCAACCCAACAATCATACCAGAAACAAATTTTTTCATACTACTGGCACCGCCTTTAGGTAATTTATACCTGTATTATCGGCGTTTGTCTCCTTCGATTCAATACTAAGTCACATTAAAAGTACCGCCGCCACTGTTTTGGTTGTCAGGATTTCCGTGATTATGGTTTGGAATAGTAACTGTATGTGTATGATAGCTATTAGCTTTGCTGTTCAAAGCACTCCATATACTATCTAATTCTTGTTGAAGAGAGAGCCCTGTACTATCAGAGCGCAAGCTACTCCAATTATTAACTCTTACCGTAGGCGCTGTAAGCTTCAAAATTGAAGGACCCCACAACTCCAAGTAGCCAAGGTATGTGTTTAAAGAACCTAAAACCGCACCATTTACTGTAAATCTTACCCCGGGGGCACCAGAGAGATCCGGGGATATTTTTACGAAGTTACTCTCATTTCTGTAAGCCGCGAATAAATGTTCTTGGTTACTCATCTCCGACCGAGGGAATGCTCCTCTTCTAGTCGCAATATACGATCCATATATCTCGACCGATTCGACTAACCCGGATATGATGTGTCCAAGATTTGCAGCAATAGCTGATAATTCATTAACATTGATTTTTTCAGCAGTAACCGCATCCGCCCTTAAGTGTGCTGTATCAATGGAATTCGCTTGGATTTTATCCGCTGTGATCGAACCGGCTGTAATAACCTCTGCATTTAGCTCATTAACATTCCGAGTGTCCAGGTTGTTCAAAAGAAAAGTCAGTTCCTCATTCAATTGAATCGTACTATTCAGCAATGATTTAACATGTTTCTTAAGATCATCCATGCCTGAATTGTCAATGTCTGAAGGCGTTGTGTTGAAGCTTGGTAATTGTACATTCGCCACTATGCGCCCCTCCTTGATACTTCTCTAATGATACGGTGAATCTTAACCTTTCCAGTGCCGTAAAGCTTGAGTCTGTACCAGAATTCAGGTGTGCGGACCACCACTGGAATGCGGATACTCTGAATCATTCCTGTTCCGTTGCTCATCGTTTGTGCCACCGTCCACGCTCCGCCCTCTGTACCGCCTGCATAAGCGATTTTAAGGGTGGACCCAACTTCTATATCAGCCACAATGAAAAGTTTGTGCAAGACGCTTCTAGCCGTCTCATCCGCGCTGAATGGTTTCGTTTCTATGCTCCAGTTGATCGGTGTTCCGTTGAAGGCGTTACTTCCCATTCGCATGATCTTGCCGTCAGCTGTGCCGAAATAAAGCGTCTGTCCATCCAAAAAGTAAGACGTAGCTACGAACTCCACAGGCCACCATGACCGAGTGACTAAATCAAACTTAAGTGTTACATTCGGGAGTGCTGCTGAACCCGTGACAAGAGACAGATAAACAAAACGCCCATCTGTGCCAGCACAGCAGTGTTGGGCGTATGACATATTGATTTGTTCGATGTATTTTTTAATCGGGTCGCTGATCTTTGTCGGTGCAGCTCCGCCCATGTAGTCGTAGAATCCATCGGGACCGAGCCAGAACAATGAATCCCGAGTCGGAACAATAGTCCGATCGGCTATACACCCAACCCCGTAAGGTTGAGTCATATTAAAATTGGTGGAATCCTCGCCGAACAATTTGTGCATGCTGTAGCGTTTAAACAGGATTACGTGATTTGCAAAGTTAGTCAGGCCGGAAGGTTTCTCGCCGTCCTGCGTTTCAACCGTGATTTTACCTGTTCCGGTGTATTTGTTGGTGCTGGTCCAGTCGTTTGCGTCCCTCAGACCAGAGTATGACAGCAGATTATCGTTCTTGTTCGCCAGATAAAAACGGTTGGCGTAGGTGGTAAGGTAATTGCTCACCGGCGCACTGGATACGGTGGAGAGTGTTGAACCGTCATACTGCCGCAGCTGCAGTGCCCCATCAATAAAATACAGCTTGCTACCATCGAAGAACTGCGCCGTATCCCACAACCGGTTATTATCCGCACTGCTGTATTCGTATACTGTTGCCCACGAGGAACCTGTGAACTTATACAGCCCCCTGCTGTTGCCGCAGTACCAAGTACCTTGGAACTTAAACAGACGGTTAATATAGCCCGTGTGTTGGCTGTGGAGGGCATAGCCATCTATGGTCTGCAGGGTTGGGTATAAAAAAGAATCCACATTGATCGCAGACGTTGATTGACTGTCTTTGATATCTATGGATTCTATTGCTTGGTTGATGCCGTCAGCAATAGTGACGATGGTTTGTTTGCTATTATGTGGTGATGATATCCATGGGTCCATATAAGTCACCTACTAATAATTAATTTCAATACCACTCGGTATATAAAAAACACGCCCTATTATAAAGGCGTGTTGGATATCGATTATTGAACCAGGTACTTCTTATGCTGCTCTCGCTTCTTTTCCGCAGTGTATTGAGCATATATCTGAGTTGTTGCTGGTGACTCATGACCTAGTAACTGCTGTACTGCAGCAAGCTCAGCACCGTTATTAAGTGTCAAGGTTGCGAATGTATGCCGCAGGGTGTGAGGACTTACACGCTTCTCCATCCCTGCCAATTTTGCTATGATCGCAATCTCACGCTGAATGCCACGATGGGACAATCGGCGGTATGGTTTCCGCTCTGTAATAAATAACGCTTGATCTTCATCCAGACGATTCATGAGGTATTTCTTAATGTGGTACATCGCTTTGAAACTAAAGTATACCTCTCGCTCTTTATTCCCCTTACCGATCACACGGCAACTCATCGTCTGCTGATTGATATCGGTACGGTTCAGGCTATATATTTCAGATA
Organism: Paenibacillus dakarensis; assembly: GCF_001373415.1. Taxonomy (GTDB): domain Bacteria; phylum Bacillota; class Bacilli; order Paenibacillales; family Paenibacillaceae; genus Paenibacillus_AQ; species Paenibacillus_AQ dakarensis. The sequence goes on from NZ_CDSE01000008.1 coordinate 31,625, forward strand.
ACCGGCAGCCGGTTGCGTATAGCGCTTCTAAAAAGGCACGCACGCTGTCGGACTGTCTGGCATGATTCCCTTAGCAGCTCCAATTCTTCAATGCTCAAGGCTTTCGGAGCCCTCTTTTCAAGCTTAGGTGTTTTGAGCTTTGCCGATGGATCTCGTTGTATAAATTCTTCTGAAGACAGCCAACTGAAAAAGCTTTTCAGAACTGATAATTTTTTACCGACTGAGCTCATTTTGAGATCACTGAATTGTCCAAGATACATCCGGATGTCCGCTGCTGTAATGTCTCCAGTCTTCTTCTTGACCCTATCAGCGAAGATTCTTAAATCAAGCCCATACCCTTTCAGTGTAATCTGACTCAGACCCTCAAGCTTTTTGGAAGCTAAGAACAGCTCAATCTTCTCCGTCAGATCAGGGTGGACTTCATCTTGCTCGACCCTTGTTACATGAAACTTCGAGACGATTGAGGAAAGCTTGTTTTTCAGCTTGTCAACGTCAATAGTAGGCACCATGTTATATATCATGGTTACCATCTCTGAGAGCATCTGCTCCCCGGCCACTTGCATATTCATTTGTATTCCTCCTAGGGAAGGTTATCGCTTCAGGAGGTTTTCGTGCCAAATGAAACAGAAGCAGGCACGCCCCCTAGGTGCGTTAGCGACCAGATGATCAGTCCGGTCTACCTGCTTCAAAAATACCATACCATGATCTGATATGGAAGTAAATTTGAAACATTTGTTCCTATTGTAAAAAATAATTCATATTTAAAACTGTGTCGCAGTTTGGTCCTAAGCCGTAATTATTCAGTTGGTAGCAAGTTTCCGTTTTCATCAAGTCCAAGAGCCGATAAATCGATTCTTACTTGTTCGCGATAACGTTCTGGAACTTGGTCAATTGTGCGTCTTCCGTTAACAATTAAAGCTACGTATAAGTCTACCATTTCAATTCCTCCTAAGATTAATTTAATGATAAAACTAAGCATTTGACTTCTCCTGTACTTCCATTCGAAACCTCTCAGGCACCTCTTCTATCGTTCTCTTACCTTCTCTAACCAACTTATAATATAAATCGACCATTAGACACCCCCTCCATTTAATACATTAATCTCTTCACGTAGCATCAGAATTTCCTCAAAAGTTGTTGCGAGTGCATCCATTAAAACTACATTGTCTTGTCTCAGATCGCTCACTTGTACTTCTAAAGACGGCAATGGAGCTTCATCCGAAAATATTAAGAAGTTACCTTCCTTGATGTTTTGTTCTTCGATAAGGTATTTATCTGAATGAGTTTTCAATATTGATTGACGTTCATCATTATTTTGATATTGAAGTTTTAGTTTCATAACCTTACCTCCTATAACCTTTTAACAAACGAAATGCCTGTATCTACACCTATTTTAAAATCTTTTAAATAGGCAGGATGATTTTCGAGAGTAGCTCTTAACCAAATTTCTATTGTTGAATTTTGTGGTATTGTTATATCCTCCGTAAAAACAGCACCGATAGATGAATAACTTGATCTCTCGGTTCCCTTAGGCTGACCATTCACATAGATTTTTCCATACTCTTGAATTACCCCTGTTCCTTTCAAGAAGAATGACACTCGATATGTTCCAGCTTTGCTTATCAATACTTCGCGCGCCTTCGAATATGTTGTTGTGGTTTTATTAATCTCTTCAGCATCAATATAAACGAACTGATTGCCCGCTGTTATAGGCGTTTCTGTTTTAATTTGCCCGATCTTTGTGGCCAGTGTCGGAAATGAATCGGCTGGGCTCGCCGTCACACCTTTAGCATTTACTGCATTAGCAATCGCTGTCTTGCCGTCACTGGCTGATTGAAAAGCCGCGTCTGCTCTGTCCATTGCCGTTTTAACGGCTTTCGGTGTAGCAGCTAACGCTTCACTCGTGCTTGTAACACTATTACTCAATTGGACGTGACCTTTTGTGGTTAATGACGCATTATCCGCCGAATGCGCAGCAATCTTTTCATCCGCATATCCCTCTGCAGCTTGTTGAGCGGCATCAGCTTTCTCCTGCGCTCCTTCTTTTGTTTCCCCGTTCACTCTCACAAACTGTGCATCGGTACCTGTCATCAGCCCACTTGAACCGCCTGTTACAGCATCAGGAATAACATCCGTGCCGCCTGTAACGTGGCTTGTTGCATGCGGTCCAGGAGTAGCATCGCCTGTGGCGGTGAAA
>NZ_CDSE01000009.1 GCF_001373415.1 Paenibacillus dakarensis
CAGCGTTATGCGTACGCCAAACCGGAGCAACTCGAAAAGGTCAGCGCAGAAGAATCCGCACGTATCGAAGAGGAAACGAAATGGGCGGCGATCAATCGTAAAGTCGGCGAGTTTAAGGCGGGCGACATCGTTGAGGCTACGTGCGTAGTGGGAAGCGATGACCGTATATACGGCGAGGTAGAGGACACTCCGCGCAAGGAACGTCTCGGAACGCTTATGGGACTGCGCATACCTAACGGACTTTATCGTGCGGTCGACGCTAATACCGCAAAACTAATCGTACCGGTCGAACAGCGCTTCGATAAGGCGGAGGGGGGCGCATCACGGAAGGAGGGCGAAGACCTATCGAAATAAAACTTTCGCTTAATCGTCCGGACGAAGGCGCAGCGAAAGCTGCAGTCAAGGCGGCGGTCCAGCGGAAGAAAGATGCGTCAGAAACGTTAGAGGACGCATGGGAACGCATATTTGCGATGAAGAATACGGATGCCGACTGCGAAAAGTTACTCGCGGTTAAGCGCGCTATGGATACGGGTGTGACAGGTAGACACCCGTCCAGCGCCGGCAAGCGTTTCAGCAAGGCGGAAGCGCTCCGTATATACGCGGATTTACGCCAATCGATCCGCGAAGAAACATTGCGAAATATAGTCGCGAACATGCCGAAAAACTACTTTCTGATAAACAGCGAAAGGGCGCTCGCCCGACTTAACGAAAGGCTGCGCGATGAAACGGAAGTGGCGGTCGATACGGAGACAACCGGCGTCGACGTCTATACGGACGTTATCGTCGGCATCTCCTTAACGCTGCCGTCTGTAAGTATTCCGCCGCTCGCTGACCGCGGTATGCACGCCTATATTCCGGTTATGCACGATGAGGGCGACCAACTTGCGCGAGATTACGTTTTATCGGAATTGCGCTGGTTTCTCGATAGCGACGATATCGGCAAAGTCCTCCATAACGCGATATTCGATATAGCGATGTTCCGGCGCCACGGCTACGATTTACGCGGCGTTACGTGGGATACGATGGTTGCGATGCACCTGCTAAACGAAAACGAGCCGTCATACCGCCTAAAGGATCTCGCGCCGAAATATCTCGGAGTTGAATCAGACACATTCGCGGAACTCTTCGGCAAGACACCGTTTAATGAGATTCCGCTAGACATTGCGCTCGCTTATGCCGCAAAGGATACGGACTTAACGTGGCGCCTATATGAGTTCCAGCGGAGGCATTTCGCTAAACTACCGACCGTACTCGAATATTACCAAACGGTAGAAGTTCCGCTGCTTTACGTAATCGTTGACCTCGAAGCTAACGGGTATATACTCGATCTCGACTTCGCGAAGGAATACGGTGAGCAACTCCGCGCTCGCGCCAACGAGCTGCAGGCGAAACTTATCGGAGTCCTGGCGCAATATCACGACGGAGCCGAGCCGATTAACCTTAACTCTAATCCGCAGATGAAGGCGGCCATATCGAAGGCAATCGGTCGGGAACTGCCGAACATGGACGCGAAGAAGACGTTAAAGCCGCTCGCCAAACAATACGAAGTTATCGCGGATTTACTTGAATACCGCAAGATAACGAAGCTAAGCGGCACATATATCGACGCGTTGCCGACGAAACAGAATCCGACGACTAAGCGCTGGCACTCGCGGTTTAATCCGATAGGCACCGTGACCGGTCGCTTTAGTTCCGGTAAAGACGAGGACGCGGCGGAATCGAACTCTTTCAACGTCCAGAATCAGCCGGAAGATGCGCGTAAAATGTTCGTGGCGCCGCCGGGCAAGGTACTCGTATCTGCGGACTTTAAAGCGCAGGAGATACGTTGTACCGCGTATATGTCCGGCGAACCCGTCCTAATCGAAGCGTTCGAAAAGGGAATCGATCCTTACGCAAATATGGCGAGCATGTACTACAAGCGCCCGTATCACGAAGTTAATAAGCTTCCGAACGGCGAGGATACGCCCGAACGTAAAGCGATGAAAGTCGTATGGCTCGCGACACTCTACGGTATGAGCGATTATTCACTCGCGGACATGCTCGGACTTAAGAAGGCGGAAGCGACCGCGTTTAAGGACGAATTGTTTAGCGGAATGCCGAAGCTGTCCGCGTGGCTTAAAGCCAACGAACAGGACGTCGCAAAGTACGGATTCGTATGGGCGGATAAGCAGCAACGTAAACGGCGCCTGCCTGACGGACGGCTTAAACGTAAGGAGATTCCGTACGGCAAGTGGCAAGATCCGAAGTACGAAGAAGCGCGCCAGCATAACGCTAAAATCGGACGTGCTATGCGCCAGGGTACGAATGCTCGCGTACAGGGCAGCTCCGCCATCCAAACGAAAGTGACGATGATTAAGGCGCATGCGGAATGCGTTAAACGCGAAGGATGGGCGCTATGGGGAACGATACACGACGAATTAGTATTCGAGATTCCGGAGGATTTTACGCGTGAGGATATCGCTGTTATTGAGCGCATTATGACGCAATCCTATCGGTGGGGCGACGTTGTGGCGAACGGTACGGATATCGCGATAATGACGCGGTGGGGTAAAGGCGTAACGCCGGACGATTGGTTCGCGAATAGAGAATCGAAGGAGAGTGCGTAAATATGAGCGCAATTAAAGTGAGCGTTGAGCAAGTCGAAAATATGGCGTGTGGGGGTTCCGGAGTAACGCTCGACGGTGTAGAACTCCGCGTAGTTGAGGAAGGCGATTGGGTTTCCGAAGGTAAGTACGAAAGCTGTGAAGTCATCTTTACGGACGGCGAGCGGTATTACAGCGCAACAGCATCGCGATCCGGCTCGTATTTCACGGACTATGCGTATAGCAGCGAATGGGATGACGGAGACGCCGACGTCGTGGAAGTCCGCAAGGTAGCGAAGACAATCGAAGTATGGGAGGCGATATAGGTGGCGAATAGAGCGGATATTGATGCGAGGATTGCTGAAGCGATTGAAACGGCGGAGAAAGTTGAGGACACCGGAGCTGACGATATCTTAAGAGCTGCGGTTAATGCGGTTACGGAAACGTTCGGTATCTCATGTATATATGAGTACTGCGGTGGCTTCGACAGTGCCGGCTATGACGTCGATTGTTATGCGATTGCTTACGTGACCGATGACGCAGGCTTAGCGATATACGACTACCAATACGAAAGTTACTAGGAGGCGGTTTAACTGACGGCAGCTAACCAATCAATCGCGAATCAAATAGCGCAAGACTTTACGGACTATCTTAACGCCTGGCATTCCGCGCCAGAAGTATATGACGACGCACTCGACGCGCAGATACACCGCTGGTACGCGGACATCCTCACGGACAAGTCGCGCAAGGTATGGCCGCCGCGAGGCATTCCGTACTTCTCGCCATCGTCGGCCAACGCAGACCCACGCGGCCTATACGAAAAGATGCGCGGCGCTAAACGTGAATCAGGCGCACGTCCTCCGCACCAAGGCCGCTGGGTACGGCTCGGAACAGCGATCGGCGACGTTATCCAGCGCGATATCTTATTCGCGGAGAAACACACGGCTAATCCTCGCTTCACGTTCGAACGTAACGACCGCGGCGAGCCGATGTTTGAGGACTTCGCGAAGATAGGCGCCATTATCGAGCATCGCGGTAAAAGGTTCGCGTTATACGGAACTGGCGACGGCATCATGCGTTATGTCTCCGAAGATGGCGAAGTACTCCGCGTCGGACTCGAAGTGAAATCGAAGCAAACAACGTCGGCTATGACGTCCGCCTATTCAACGCGAAATGGTCCGAAAGAGGACCACGTTAAGCAATGCGTCTGCTACTCGATTATGTATAACGTTGATATTTACGTCATCCTCTACGTAAACGGCGCCAAGAAATCGTGGAATATGACGGAGGATGAGTTCGCGAAGAATCCGGATATTGCGGCATTCGGCGTTTACATTACGGATGATATGCGCCAAGAAGTCCTCGACCATTTTGCGGACATCGTAACGGCTGCAGAGGCCGGCACACCGCCTAAACTCGATATCGGCAAGTGGCTTTTCAACGATTTCAAACGCCGAATTGCCGCAACGCTGACGGACGATGAAATTGCGGAGATAGAACGTAAGGTTAACGCGATACAACGGTCGGGATTACCGGATTGGAAGAAACATGATGCCGCCGGAGTGCTGGCGGATATCCTCGAATTAAGAAACGGAGGCGCTGCGTAATGAAAAACGTAGTAGGACGGATTATTAACGGAATTGGTGTCGTCGGATCGATTGGCGCGATTATGCTCGGACTCGCGTTCTTTATTCTCGCAGTTATTGACGCCGGCAATTCACTATCATTCCGTATCGTTATCGGATTGCTCGCAGTGGTCGCATTTTTACTCGGATTCTTCGAGCGCGACGAAAAGGAGGCGGACGATTCTGTCGAAGACAACGCAAACTAAGGCGCGCTATCTCGGACTCGACTTATCGTTATCGCCCGGCATCGCGGTAATCGACGTTAAAAACCGCATCCCATCGCTCGTATATGCGGATTCCGTCGCCACAACTTCGGACGATAAAGACGCGGAACGGTCAGCGGTAGTCCAGGCGTTCATTGCGCAGGCAATCTACGCATATAAGCCGTTCGATACGGTGCTGCGCGAAGACTTCACGTCCGGACGAAATAAACGCGCAACACAAACGATATTTAGCGCATGGTCAGCCGCAGACCGTGCGCTCCATACGTTCGGATACGCGGTCGATCCGGCGAGCTTAAAACTAGCGCCGACTACCGTTAAGAAACTCGTAGCAGGCAACGGTAAAGCGGAAAAGGCGGAAGTGGCGGCGGCTGTTACGCGGTTATTACGGTTGCCGGCGGATTATAAGTGGCGTACGGGCTACGATGACAGTGACGCGGCCGCTGTAATACTTGCGCATCTGATACGGAACGATCTTATAGACGGAGGGGTTGCGGAATGAACGATATCAACGTGGTGTTATGTGGTGATTCAGCGGAAGTATTGCGACAGTATCCGGACGGATTTTTCGATAGCGTGGTTTGCGATCCGCCGTATGGATTATCGAAGGAACCGAACATAACCGAAGTCCTGACGAAATGGATTGCGGGCGAGACGTACGACCACGGTAACGGCGGATTTATGAGTAAATCGTGGGATTCGTTCGTGCCGCATCCGGATTTATGGCGTGAGGTATTCCGCGTGTTGAAGCCGGGAGGCCACGCGCTGGTATTCGCCGGCACGCGTACGCAGGATTTAATGACGATTGCGATGAGGCTTGGCGGGTTCGAGATCCGCGACGTTATCGAGTGGCTTTATTTCAGCGGATTTCCGAAGAGTATGGACGTGGGGAAGGCGTTCGATAAGAGGGCCGGGATTCAAGGTGAACGCGTAGAGGCTGAAGGTGTCGGGTTTATGAACGCAGAGGGAAAAGGCGGGTATAACGTCACTTCTCACCGTATTCTAATGCCAGAAAGACAGACCGAACTCGCCCGCAAATGGGACGGATGGGGAACCGCACTCAAGCCCGCACACGAACCGATTATCGTTGCCAGGAAGCCACTCGCCGGGACCGTGGCGGAAACGGTTGAGAAGTATGGCACGGGCGCGATTAATATCGATGGGTGCCGGATTGGTCGCGCTGCGGGTGACCGTACGGAATACGGAAATTACCTCACAGCGCCGTCGAGCCTAACGGACAATGTGTAGGGTGAACGTAAGAGGATCGGATACGTACCGGACGAATCCGGTCGATTCCCCGCGAATTGCGTAACAACGGACGAGGACGCGTTCTACTCTTCGTACTTTAACGTAACGCCGCGCGAGGTCTGCAAAAAGGCGACTAAGACGGACAGAGGCGCAGGCAATACGCATCCAACCGTTAAGCCGACCGCACTTATGGCGTGGCTCGTGCGCTTGGTAACGCCGCCGGGTGGAACCGTTCTCGATCCGTTCGCCGGTTCCGGCAGTACGTTAGTCGCCGCCAAGCTCGAAGGCTTCGGATATGTCGGAGTTGAACGCGAGCCGGAATACGTTGAGATAGCGAGGTCGCGAACGGCATGACTAACGAACGCCTCGCCGCCTATCTACGCATTGAGCGCGCCAATATCGAATATATCCTGCGCATCAAATACGAAGACATAGCGATACTTAACGAAAGAAAGGCGCAGATTGAGCGCCAACTACAAAAATACGAAACGGAGCGATGACTTATTACGCAAACTAACCGCCTTCTTACCGATTCCTTTATCGAGCAGTATCCGGACTTTCCTGCGGAAATGAATCCGCTTGGCCAGTTCGTATATCTGCGTACGTACTCGCGCTGGCTGCCCGAAAAGGGCCGGCGTGAGACGTGGCGCGAGACTGTCCGCCGCGCTACGGAATATAACGTTAGCCTAGGCGTTAAGCATATGGACAAAATCGGATATGGCGCAGATATCGAGTGGCACCGTAAGGAGGCGGAATTGCTTTTCGATAATATGTTCCATTTGCGCCAATTCCTATCGGGGCGTACGTTGTGGGTCGGCGGCGCGGAGAACGGAGTGGCGGAGAAATATCCACTCGCGAACTTTAACTGCAGCTTCGTCAATATCGCGGCATGGTCGGATCTCGGCGACTTGTTTTACTTGCTCATGGTCGGTACCGGCGTAGGATTTAAATGTACGAAGGAGATGGCGGCTAATCTCGCACCGATCCGTACGAATACAACGCTGCTCCACTCCGACTATGAACCGGTGCCTAAGTCGGCACGCTACGAGCGCACGCAATTCCGCGACATGACGAATGGATACGCGAAGATTTACGTTGGCGATTCGAAGGAAGGCTGGGTCGAATCCTTGCGCCTATACCTCGATATCTTAACGCAGACTAAGTACGAGCACATTCACACGGTTAAGATTTCGTACAACTCCGTACGGCCGAATGGCGAGCGCCTGGCTACATTTGGCGGCACGGCATCCGGTCCGGAACCTTTGCGTGAGATGTTTGAAGGGATAAACCGCGTATTGAAAAACGAAATTGATCCGTCATTGGCTCCATTGAAATATGCGTCAGCCAAGTATGCGGAGGTAAACGCAGACGGGGAGACGTTTACCGACTACGAACCGCCTATCGTATACAAGCGCGTCCGTCCGATTCATATTCTCGATATCGGAAACCTTATCGGAAATAACGTTGTTGTCGGAGGTGTGCGCAGGACAGCCGAAATATTCCTGATGGATGCGGACGATTACGAATGTATCTTCGCCAAATACGGAATCAACGGAATCTGGAATGCGGAGCAGCACGCGAAGGTAATTGCGAAGACTCGTGCGCTCGGACTCGAAAAGGAAGCGCAATTCCTCGATAGCCTGGCGTTAAATGATCCGAATGTGCGTCCGCTGCACCACCGCCGCATGTCTAATAACTCGATCGCGTTTGAGGCGAAACCATCGCGCGAACAATTAAACCTCGCGTTCGAGATGATGCAGGCGGAAGGTGAGCCGGGCTTCGTTAACTTGGAGGAAGCGCGTAGACGGCGACCAAATGCGGAAGGGTTGAACCCCTGCGCCGAGATACTCCTCGACAGCTACGGCGTCTGCAACTTGACCACCGTTAACATGACGGCGTTCGTTAAAGGCGGCGATTTCGATTACGAGGGATTGTACGAAGCACAGCGCCTATCAGCTCGCGCCGGCATGCGTATGACACTCGCAGAATTAGAGCTACCGCACTGGAACGCGGTTCAACAACGCGATAGACTGCTTGGTACATCGTTAACAGGCGTTAAGGATGCATTTGCTGCGGTTAAGTTTGGCGATGAGATAGAGAGCGTAGTCCTCTCCGTTCTCGGCGACCAGGCGCGCCAAGAGGCGGACGACTACGCCAAGAAACTCCGCGTATCATCGCCACTACTCGTCACAACGGTTAAACCGGAGGGCACGATATCGCAAGTAGCCGGCGGAGTATCATCCGGTCTCCACTGGTCGCATTCTCCGCATTACATCCGCCGCATCCGTATTAACGCGTCCGACCCGTTAGCACGCGCCGTAATTGATCTCGGATGGACCGTTAATCCCGAAGTCGGAACGCCAGGCGATACGCACGACGAGCGCATGGCTAACGCACGCACACTCGTCATTGAGTTTCCGGTCGCATCAGGCGCCAAGGAAACGAAGGACGACGTATCAGCCGCACGCCAACTCGATACGTACTTCGCATTCCAGCGCCATTATACGGAACACAACTCGTCAAATACGATAACGGTGCGGCCGGATGAATGGGCGGAAGTCGAGCGCATTGTTTACGATAAATGGGACGAGTTCACGGCGGTATCGTTTCTGGCGCTAGATGGCGGCTCCTATACGCTCGCTCCGTACGAGGCGATTACGCGCGAAGAATACGAGCGGATGGCGGGTTCTATGGCTCCGTTTGATCCTGCGATTCTGCAACGTTATGAAACAACGGGGCTTTCCGATTTGGAAGGCGCGGATGGATGCGAGGGCGGCGCGTGTCCAATACGATAGGTAACGTTAAGGAGGCGGAGAAATATTTCCGTCTCCTTTTTCGTTTAAAGTGTACGACCGCCAAAATCACCGTAGATAATACAGTATAGGACGGAAGCAATCCGAATTAATTAGCGCAAAAGTGTGCGAAATGTATTCGGCGTCCGTCGAAGTAGTTGAAAGGCGCAAATGAGCGCCAACTAAACGAAGGAGGTTACGCAATAATGCCACTGCCGAAAGATTCGCTATTTTTCGGATTCGCACCGCGCTTGACCGACGAACAGCGGACGTATGCTGACGCAATGTTCGACCGCCAGCTTACGATCGTTAACGCGCCATCCGGTACCGGTAAGACGACGCTCGCCGTTGCGGTTGCGAAAATGCTCGGCAAGCCGCTCGTCTACGTATTCAGTCCGGTCGAGGAGGGGCGCATGGGATTCCGGCCGGGCACGCAGCGCGAAAAGGAAGCCGCCTATATTACGCCGCTGACCGATGCGCTGTATGAAATCGGCGAGAATCCAGCGAAGGTCATTTACGATCCGGAGAATATGGAGGCGCAGAAACGCGGCGATGTTTGGGTATATCCGATGTCACACGTATTTGCGCGCGGCATGAATCTTAAGGGGAAAACGGTCATCATCGCGGAGGCACAGAATTTTACGCGCGGCGAACTCAAAAAAGTTTTAACAAGGTTGCATGACGACTGCCGCGTGATAATCGAAGGACATACGGAGCAATGCGACTTAGCCGACGTTAAGAAGTCCGGATTCGCGCCGTATATCGAACATTACCGCAAAGAACCGTACGCGACCGTATGTGAGCTAACGGTTAACTTCCGTGGTAAGTTGGCGCAACATGCGGACCGGCTGGCGTGGTAAACGAAAGGGGAGCGCAAATTGAATGATAAACTAACGCAAATATTCGCGATGCAAAAAGCGCTAGACGACCGCATCATATCCGAGCGCGCTATCGATAAGACGGTCGAAGAATGGGTTATCGGAATCACACTCGCGATGGAATCGGAAATAGACGAGATCCGACGCGAAGTTAACTGGCGTTGGTGGAAGAATCCGAAGCCAATCGATATGGCGGCGCTGCAGGAGGAAGTGATTGACGTATGGCATTTCCTTGTCAGCCTTTCGGATAAAGTCGGACTGACTGCGGAAGATGTGTACGCCGTCTACTGCGCAAAGAATGCGGAGAATCATGCGAGGCAGGACGGAACGGGTACGAAGGAGGGGTATCGGTGAGAACTCAAGTTGACTATTCGCGGAAACAGCAAGTGTACGCAAAGGTTACGAAAGAGACTTCGGACAAAGTGCTAATTGCGTACTCCGACACAGAGAACGCGGTGGACATAATATTAAACCAGGAACAGGCTGTTATTTTAGCAATAAACATCTCTCAGCGCGTTGACATTAATAAATACCAACGCCTAATAGAAGACTCGGGCATCTCCATTAAGAAGGAGGACGAAAATTGAACGTTAAACTAATCGCCCATACTGAGTTATCAGACGATTTCAGATACGCATTGCCGGACGAATGTTTCGATGACTACTACGAAAATCCTTCGTATAATCACCGCGCCGCCGTCGCACTAACCGCAATCCGTACGTGTTACTCTCCGCTTAAGCCAACGGAAATCGTCGCAAAGGAAGGCGCCAAGTATTTCGGTAACGCGGCGTCAGATGGCGAAGGCGGTACGGATGCCGACCGGTTGTTCCGCCACATCATCCGCAGCAAACACGTTTCTACTCTGGAACATTTGACGTACACATTCGCAATCGAAGGCGTAAGTCGCGCGCTCCTGGCGCAGCTCACACGCCACCGCCACCTATCGTTCAGCGTGCAGTCACAACGTTATGTACGGATGGGCAGCGCGGATAAGATTGGCGGATTCAATTACGTGACGCCTGCGAGCGTACATGGCGGAGATAAGACCGTCGACTATTACGAAAGTTATACGCAATGGTTCGGACTTAAGCCGGATACGACTGCGCAGGAGATATTTGACGACGCGATGGTTGTCGCGCAAGAGACTTACGATAAACTGCGCAAAGCCGGAGTCCCGCCCGAAGACGCGCGCATGGTCCTGCCGAATGCCGCCGCCTGTAATCTCGTCATGACCGGAAACCTCCGCACGTTCCTCGATTTCTACGCGAAGAGACGGCCGGGCCAAGGAGCGCAGCACGAGATAGCGGATTTGTCCGTGAAGATCCGCGATGAAATCGTAAAGGTAGACGCTTGGCTCGCGCCATACTTTAGCGATAAGGAGGCGAAGTAACTTGCGCATTCAAGGTAAAACGTGGCGCATTGTCACGCATAATCCGTACAAAACCGAAGACGTGCCGATAGACTTATACCTACTCGCTATCTGCGACGGAAACGGCGACATATCCGACTATGTAAGTTCCGGGCGGCCTCGTACGTATCGCGTATACGGAAGCCTGGAAGAATGCCGCAATGGAATCCGCGCCTGCAAACGAAAATATAAAGGAACCCTCCGTCCTGTACGAATATTAACCGGAGAGTTCATAGAGGAGGCGAAGTAACTTGCGCATATCCAACGAATTAGACCACGCCGCTTACGCGTTCGAAATCTACGGACACCAACTACGCTGCATCAAATCGCGCGATAACGAATTTGTCCGCGTAGGCGACGTATACGACGCGACGATACTCGGACGGGCGGAACTACGGGAGGCGCTCGTCATCAGGAACGGAAAGGAGGCGGTTTAATCCGAATAATCAACGTAATAATCAGCGTTAGCCTAGCGCTCGCCTTGAGCGTAATAAACGCGCCAGAAACGACGCCGACTCCGCTAACGTCCGCTGAAACAAGAACGGATAACACAGGTAATTATCCGTTCCAAAGTGCGTATCAGCGGAATAAGGCGGAGGAATCGGAGTGGCGCACGTTCGAGGCAACCGCGTATATCGCGCTATGTGATACCGGATGTACCGGAATTACCGCAACCGGACTTGATGTGCGCCAACACATCGAAGTTGACGGACGTAGAGTATGCGCAGTTGATCCGGCGGTTATTCCGTTAAGCACAGCGTTAACAATCCGACTGGCTGACGGAAGTGAAATCGCAGCGATAGCGCTCGATACAGGAGGCGCGATTAAAGGGCGCAAAGTTGACGTATTAATGGCGCGTGAGAGTGACGCGTGGGATTTCGGAAGGCAAGCGGTAAGTATAAAAATTGACGAATAGGGAGCGGATTAAATGAGCGGAAATATTACGGTATTAAAAGACGAATCACTCGGCGGGCTTTTACGTGAGTATCGCGAGGTTAAACGGAAGGCGTGCGTTGGTGAACTCGCTAAGATAGTCGGCACAGCCGGGCACAATTTCGAAGTAAACGATATAGTGACCGCGGAATCGCTAGACGGGCGGATAGCTAGTGGCGTGATGTTTAAGCGCGAGGACGGAGAGGCGCAATTGTTGTCGCACAGGGACGGTGATTACGTAGTCCTCGAAGCCTCTGATATCCTGCGTATCAACTCCGAGCGCCTTCGCATGGTCGATCGCAAGGCCGCGGTGGGCGAGCGCATTGTCATGACGAAGAGCGGTTTTAAATTCGAAGCAGGCGAGATAATCACCGTTCATCCAGGCGCGAATATTCGCGAAGGATTTATCGCATTTGCAGACGGAGAATATGGAACAGGAGGCGGAGAGTTCCGCGTACTCGAACCGATTAAATCCGCCCCACTATCCGCACAGCCTCCGCTTGACCAAGTCGCCGCAACGATTAGCGCTCTGCAGACGCAGATTAAGGCGCTGGAATCACGCGTAACTGCGCTAGAAAAGAAGCCCGCCAAAGTCGTAGCTTCCGGTCCCGTTGACGATGCGCTGCCGAGTTTTGCGATTCCGCGCGCTAAGACGCCGCAACAACTCCGCGATGAAATCGTAGAGCGTGCGAAGGCTGACGTTAAGGCGCTGCTCGACCGAAATTACTACTTCGGATACAATCCGACTATTTGGTTTACGGATAGAGACGGATCTTCAATAACGGATAAATGCGATTTCATCGTTAATCGCGATAAGCGTACGGTTGTGGCGCTGATTAGCGTAATTGACGGAAAGCCATTCCGCAAAGGTGTCGCCAAATGCGCACCAAACGACGTATTCAACGCACATATCGGACGAGCTATCGCGTTGCGTCGTGCGCTTGGTCTCGAAGTGCCGGCGGAATACTTGCGCGTGCCGAATCCGGAGGAGCCGCGCGTGGGTGACGTTGTGTTCTGCCACGGTCTAGGCGACGTTTTCTCACTTACCGGTACGCTCACGAAAAGAGCCGAAGAGTTTGACGGATCGCATTTCGGAGAAAACGCATTCTACTGGTCTAAGGGCGGATGGATTGCGGACAAACAATATCGCATCATCGAAGACAGCCGCGAGGAGGTGGCGAAGTAATGGACGTATTTATCATCGTCGACCGCCGTACGGGAAAGTTGACGCATAGTCGCGCCCTCTATACCGATTTAACTAACGCAAAATCAGCGCTACGTCGCTCTTACGGAGATTACGCTAAATTGTTTTATATCGCGAAAGTGTCCGGCAGTCTGACGCCAGTTACAGCGGTAGACGAAAACGGTAAATGGGCGGAGGTGGGCGCCGAATGACGCTCCCTAACATCGCGCTAACCGGACGCCTGCGCTCCGGCAAGAACGCGGTCGCCGATTATCTCACGGCTAACTACGGCTATACGCAGTTTGCGTTCGGCGACGCGCTCAAGCGCCATTATCACGATATATTCGGCGAGACGGAAACGAAGCCGCGCGAAGGTTACCAGTCGTTCGGGCAGTTCTGCCGCCAATACGATCCGGAAATATGGCTGCGCAAGTGTTTTGACTTTATAGCCGCGTTCAAATATGCGATAGATAGCGGAGTTTACACGCCGTGGCCTAACGCCGTCATAACGGACCTCCGCCAGCCAAACGAATTTGACCGCTGCCGCGCGGAAGGCTACGCCATCATACGCATAACCGCACCGGAATGGCTGCGGATTGATCGCGCGGTAGGAAGCAAGGATACCTTCACTTTAGCGGAACTAACGCACGACACCGAAAGCCACGTCGATACATTTGCGGTCGACTACGAAATCGTTAACGACGGCACACTCGCGGAACTATACGCGAAGATTGACGCGATTATAGCGGAGATATCACGCAATGACTCCGCTTGAGATATCGCATATGTACGATGAGATTATCGCAAAGGCGGTCGATGAGGCGTACGAACGCGGTTATCAGCGCGGCTATACGGCGGGCAGGCTCGGATTAGAGGCGCCAGAAACACCGCTATCCTCCGCGCTAAACAGCAGCCAGCCGTCTTGCTCCGACACAAATACGTAGCGGCGCGCCTCTTGCGGAATACGCGTCTTACGGTAAAACTGCGCTGCCGATACGTAGCCGCGCTTATCAACGTTGGCTGCGGTCGGATCGGCGCCATTATCCGCGAGTCTTAGCGCAATTACCTTCGCGCTGTGATCGTAGCCGAGCGCGACGCGGTTGCCGCTGTCCAGTCCGTACATGGCGATAATGTCGGCGGACAGGCGTAGGCGGCGCTGGCTATCGGTCGCGACGAATAAGTTAACGAGCGGAATAACTTCGATATTATACACGTTATCACTCCTTATAACGATAATTATACGCAAATTGTACGGAAAGTAAACGATATGGAGGCGGTTTAATGAAACTACAGCAGGTTGGTTTTATCTCGTCTAACACGCAGGGAAACCGGGTTTACCACTCGCAAGGATTATCTGCGACCATCGCCAGTCAAACGGGGGGACTTGGAGGTAGTGGTGCCGGTGTTTACTTAGTTGACGAAAGTGCGGGAGGCTATGACTTCGCAAATAAACATATTAAGGACGTGGAGCCAATCGAGAAAATATCGTTTAAATATATCGAATTGTTTGCGGGGATTGGCGGATTTAGGTCAGCGCTTGATCGGTTAGGTGGCGAGTGCGTATTCGCGAGCGAGATTGACCCGTTCGCGACGCGAGCGTACAAAGCACTATATGACGGAGCGCCAGAACTGCACGGAGATATTACGCAGATTGATGCGCAGGAAGTACCGGATCATGACGTACTGGTCGGCGGTTTTCCATGCCAGGCGTTCTCAGTCGCAGGACAGCGTAAAGGGTTCGAAGATGCACGCGGTACGTTATTCTTCGAGATTGCACGCATTGCTTCCGCTAAACAGCCGCGATTGATGTTGCTTGAGAACGTGAAGGGGTTATTATCGCATGACGGCGGTAAGACGTTCGAAACCATGTGCGCCATTCTTAACGATATTGGTTATGCGATTGATTTCCGTGTTCTTAACTCTAAGCATTTCGGAGTTCCGCAGAATCGCGAGCGTATCTTTATCGTTGCGGAACTTGACGCTGAACATGTGGATTGGAATGTCACAGGAAACGACGTAGTTGCGAAGGCTAAACGCAGGGTACAGGCGCTTGATGTGCGTACGTTTAACTTCGATTGGCCGGAGAATAACGAAGTGACGACGCGACTGAGGGACGTACTAGAGACGCAAGTTGACGAGAAGTATTATCTGAGCGAGGAAAAGACGTCGAAGTTAATTGCGCAGCTTAACGAAAAGAGTACGCCTTCTTCTAAGTCTGACGACATTGAATGGGTAGGCTCGATTCATCCAGAAAAAGACGACTATTATATGGAAGTGTACGGAGTAATGGGCGTTGGGGGAATTAGCCGTACTCTACTGACGATGCAAGGCGGTGGGCGTGAGCCGAAGATTGTGGAGCCTGTCGTAATGCGCGTCGGAAATACAAATCCGTCTGGTAATGGAATGAACGGAAATGTGTTCGACTCAAACGGATTATCACCTACATTGACGACTAATAAGGGCGAAGGCGTGAAAGTAACCGAAGAAGTCCGCGCAGTTCTAACGCCAGATCGTGAAGAAAAGCGCCAAATGGGGCGTCGATTCAAAGAAAACGACGAAGCCGCGTTTACCTTAAATACACAGGACAAGCACGGGGTCGCCATCGGCAGTTATCCGCGATATCGAATCCGTAAGTTAACTCCGCGTGAATGTTGGCGATTACAGGGATTTACCGACGCGCAGCATGACACAGTAATGGACGCAGGAATTAGCGATAGTCAGCGTTATAAGCAATCAGGTAACGCAGTGACGGTTAACGTTATTCATGCGATAGGTATTCCGTTAGCCAAGCGATTAAAACAGGAGGAGGCGGTCACTATTGGGTAAAGCTTCCCGCGCCAGATGGGACGGAAATGTCCGCTCAATGGCGATAATCGCAAAGCCACGCGACCAAATAACAGCGGAAGACATCGCCTTCCTCCGCGAAAACTATACGTCAACAGGCGGACTACTGCCGAACGCTTACGCCGGCGGCGCTTTCTATACGCCGACACACGTTGCGCGCTTCGTTATTGAAGCGTTGTGCGGCTTAAATGGCGGCACATTTGCGTCAGGCTCACGCTTTCTCGAACCGTCCGCAGGTTCCGGCGTATTCATCGAACATTTACCGGATGACGCGGAAATCATAGCGCTCGAACTCGATGAGACTAGCGCAACCGTAACGTCGCTATTGTATCCGCACGCTAACGTTATACAGGGCGATGCATTCCGCCATGATCGCCGCGACTATTACGATTATGTAATCGGAAATCCTCCGTACGGCGTCACTATCGATATCGCTGCGGAAGATGTGCCGGACGAATACGCGACTCTTTCGAAAAAGAAAGGCGGACGGCTCGGCGGAAAGTCGGAGGTTGCGTTTATTGAACTCGCGATTAAGGCAGCGAAACCGGGCGGTTATATTGCGTTCGTGCTTCCGCTCGGCCTAAACTACGCCAACTATGCGGAAAAGGTTCGGCGCTTACTTTATGAAACGTGTTGGCACGTTGCCACGATCGGATTGCCCGGCGAAACCTTTGCGCTAACCGGAACGACGATTCAAACGCAGATTCTTATCGTACGCAAGGCGCCGCCCGGTACTCCGCTAATTCCTACGGTCGAGAAGCGTTGGGGATCTAATTTTAAGCGCGGCGGCTACGATGATATAACTGACTTTGACGCCAAGTTTCTCGCGGGACAGGCGCCGTCTTACTTTGCGCAAATAACCGATATCGGATATGACGCTAAAGGCGCGCCAACGCCTTCGAAGTGGGATGATGGGCTAACGCAATTAGACGAGCTGGTCGACGACTTTACCGATACGTTAGTCCGCGAAAATTTGTATCCGCATATTCCGTCGTGGCATAGCGTTAAGGACGTTAGCGCGTTCATGTTTCAGCACGCGAATAATAACGGAGACGGATACCGTGAGGCGAGCAGGACGTATGCGGAGGGATCATACCGCTGGAACGAGTTAACGCTCGGGGCCGGCGCGGAGATAGAGTGGCGTGGTGAGTCGGTAAGTACGTTTGACTTTGAATGGCAGGATCGGATAGTTAGCGATTATTATGCGGAACTTGCACAACAGGTAAGCGTGAGTTCTAGCGAAATGGAGGCGGTTAGTTGAATATTGCGGAAATGCAGCGCAAGTATATCGCCCACTTTATTGAGCGCAGTGAGACGCTAACCGAGGCGGAGGCGCGTGACTACTTAGCGTATCTAACCGAAACGCCAGACGCAGCCTTCAGGGAACGGAGAGTCGTACAGCTCGAACGATATCTACGTAACTTAGAGCTTGCAAAAGAGGCGGACAAGGCCTCAGAGGAGGCGTGGATGGCTAAGGCGCGTGAAGTCGTCGCTATAAAGGAGCGATGGGAAGCGCTTGGCGCAACGTGGACAGAGCGGCATGATTGCGGTGTTGGTATAACGATATGGACGCTGAATGGCACTGAATTAATGCGGAGGCTGACGGGGACGACGTTAGATGAAGAGTTAGAGTCGGTCCGCAAGGCAGACGCAAAACTAACGGAAGAGGTGACGCCATAATGGGCGCAGTTAAAACGGACATCGAAAAGGGCGCGCGAGCCTACGAAATCAAATACTGCCTCGATGACGCAGCCGGCGTCAAGGCGCTATTACGCGATCGCCACCGCATTAGTTCCGCACGATTCCGCGGCGACTACGCGGCCAGCGATATTCTCATCGATTTAAACAGCGCTATCTATAACGCCGGCCTAACGGAGCGCCAAACGGAGGCGATTGCGTGGGTGTATGGCGCCGACATTACGCAGGCAAAGGCGGCGGAGATTATGGGGGTTGCGCGTCAGAACGTAGCCGGCGCAATTGACCGGGCAGCCGAAGCGATTGCGGAAGTGTACAAGCGGTGGGAATACGGAGAGGTTAGCGTAGAATACGACGGACTTACGGAGGACAGCGAATGATAACGGAGAGAGACGAACATAGAGGATGGCGCATTAATCCCGCAAGTGGTGAAAGGGAGCCGGTATACTCCGATTACCCAACGGAGGGCTTCGATATGGCTCTTCTCTGTAAAGACGGTGACGTAGAGTTTTATCAAGTCGCTGATTACGCGAATAAACGGCGTATATACAGTATCTTTGTAGACGCAGAGTGGCGATTAAGTACGTCAGACAGAAGTGAAGCAGATGCAGCCTACGAAAAGGCGAAGAGAGGAGAGCTTTAGTGGGAAATGTATTCTATCAATTTCAAGGGGACTATAAACAGCAGCTCATAGATCATGTACGACTACTCTCTTACTTGGTTAATAAGTCGAACACAACATATGCGCAGAGGATGCTCAAAGTCACAGACCTCACGGATGCATATATAGCCCAGACAGGGACGCGCCCAGAATCAGCGCAATTAGACAGACTTAGTGACTTAGTGATGTTCAGCGATCTTCGAGACAAAAATCCCCACAAATCTACGCAAGGGGAATATCCGATACTAAGTCATAAGCAACTAGACCGCCGCAGATTCGGAGGACGCGGAAACGATACTAATATGATAGGCGAAACATCGTTAGAAAAGGCGGAACATGTCGGTGTTGATGGAAGAGATTACCGCTATCCGAACAGGCGAGAGCGTACAATAGACGAATTAATTTACGTAGATGCGACCGCTAAAATACGAAACGAAGAACGAAGCCTACAATATAAAAAAGACACAGCGGCCGGAAAATTAGTGAGGTATAACTTACACGACACAAACGGAGAGTTAACAGAACCATTCGTAAAATGTCGCAGTATTAAATATCGCGCTGTTCCGGAATATTACCGTTAAACGATTAGGCGCCAGAAATGGCGTCTTCTTTGCATTAGGGTAGTTAAAATAAATGCTTTACATATAAATAATTACATGCTATAATGGAAATATAAAGAAAGGGGAGGTAATCAAAATGAACGTAATGACAGTGGCTTGGAAGATTGCAAGAAGAGGCGCAACAATTTTCGGAGGATCGGCTAAGGATTATTTTGCGGAAGCACTGAAACAGGCGTGGACCAATATCAAAGCCGCTAAAGCACGCGTTACGTTCGAATTGGCTGCCGATACTCGTAAGACACGCACATGGCTGGCGCAAATCGTCGGCACGCATCCGGTTTATAAGTTAGAGCGCAAGTTTCTGAACGCAGACTATGCGAATGAAGATGGCGATAAAGTATTCCGTTTAAACAACGGATTTTACGAATACAACAACGGACGCGGCCGCGCTATTATCGAAGTGGCTAACGGTGAGTATCGCGTAGTTGAGCAGTCCGACGTATTGGCGGCGATTGCGTAATGGTCCGGAAACTAATCGATATTACAGGCGAGCGCTACGGCCGCCTTACCGTTATCAAAGAAATCGAGCGCAATAGATATACACGGCGATGGCTGTGCCGCTGTGATTGCGGAAATGAAGTGCCGGTTACAATGTCTAATTTACGCAACGGCCATACAACATCCTGTGGCTGCGCTCAACGCGAGCGGACAAGCGAGGCGAATCTCGACGATATGACCGGCAAACGCTTCGGCAAACTAACGGTAATACGGCGCGGCGAGACGGATAAACAGCGCCATGTACACTGGATATGCCGCTGTGATTGCGGGGAGGAAACGAGCGTCGATGCGCTAAACTTGCGCAATGGGACAACGAAATCATGCGGCTGTTTACGCGAAGAAAATGGCGTAGTGATGCAGACGTATAACGAAGAGAATTTGCGGATCGACGGCGTTATGACTCCGACACTTAAGCGCAAGGCCAGGCGCGATAATGAAACCGGTATTAAGGGCGTATCAATTCGGCGCAAAAAGGACGGCAGCGAAGTATATCGCGCCACTATACGCGTCAAAGGAAAGACGTACTATTTAGGCGAATATGCCACGATTGAGGCCGCGACCGCTGCACGGAGAGCTGGCGAACAGCGATATCACGCGCCATATATTGAGGCGTTAGGGGAGTGGAAAAATAACGATGACAAACGATGACATAAAACGCTGGATCAACGATAATCTCGTCATGCAGGATGAGGCACGCCAGATAACGGAACAGTCGGTATCGGCGTTTAATCAGTCCGTAACGGAAGGGCGAATTATTCCGTTTGCCGAGTTTGGATCGGCGCGGAAGACACGGCTATACTTGCGTTCGGATCTCGAAGAATATCGGAAAAATAAACGTCCACAACGATAAATACTACTTTACATATAATTAATTACATGCTATAATGGTATTAACAACGAGAGAGACTCGGATTAAGCAGCGCCAACAGGCCGGATATACCGGATGAGGACGAGGAGGATATTATCATGGAAGTCGTCAAAATCGAAGGCAAAACGATCACATTAATGCAGGACCCGTATATAGACGGTCCAATCGATGAGCGTCCGATATACAAAGCGCTCGGAGTTGATGAAGAAGGCAAAGAGTGTATTGTTGTGTGGCAAGTTGTTGATGGGTACGAAGAGATTACGGATGAGTCGAGTATGTGCGATTGGGAGAACCCTTCTGGAATTATGAAGTTTTAATCGAATAATAACGCAAGCGAGGCGCCGATAATGGCGTCTTTTTTCATGCTTAATCGTGCATTTTTAGGGTTTTCATGACTATATACAATGAAGAAGTAAGGCGCAAGGACTACGCACGTTCCGGGTAGACTCCGGACGATCCTGCGCTATTTTTATTTAGCGGAGGGATGACGATTGCTTAGCGCTGAACACATCGCATTTACCGGCACAGGCACCGCATACGACCCGGCAACAGGCGAAGCGCTCGTATTTGCGCCGGCTGAAACGCATAAAGTCGTTAACATTGCGCAGGCTGATGCGTATAAGGAGCGCGAACAAGCGAAGAAGAACGGCCGCGCTTCGGAATTTACGATAACGAATATGGATAATATCGACGAAGTAATCGAGCGTGTATCCGATAAACACTGCGGATATCTGCTGTATTTACAATGCTTCGTTAATTACGACGCGATACTCGCTAATGCGGACAAGACCGCCATGAGTCGCGAAGATATACGGCGCACACTCGACGTAAGCCGACCGACAGCAACGGAGTTTATCGCGGCTATGATCGAGAATGGCGTCATGTACGAAGATGGCGGACAATATCGTATGAATCCGCGTTACCATTTCCAGGGACGCACGGATAATACGCATATCGTCCGTTCTTTTGTTGCGAAGGTTAAGCGGCTGTACTCGGAGGTTAGCGCGAAGGATCTCGGCTTCGTATATAAGCTGCTGCCGCACGTTCATCTCGAAACGAATACGGTATGCGCGAATCCATTCGAACGCGACGTAGAGAATACGCTGCCGCTTACGAAAGAGGATATCGCGGCGCTAACGGGCGTTGACGCGAAGACGGTATACCGGAAGATGCGCGGACTTAAATTCGGGGATCAATACGTATTCGCCGAAGTCGTTTACGGGAATGCGCGCTACTACAAGGTTAATCCGTTCGTATTCTACCGCAAAGTCGGCACGCCTGACGCTACGCTGCGCGAAATGTTCTCGATAAGAAATAACTATCGGAAACGGCGTAAGTGATAGGCTAAAACTATCGGGCATTTTCTTTACAAAATCGCCGATCTATCGGGCATTTTCTTTACACGAGGAAAACGGAGGAAAACGGAGGATTTCGTAGGTAATCGAAGGAAACATAGTGATTTTTAGAATCGCGTTTTCAAATTATTTCTTAATCTTGTCCAATGCGAAAGGGGATACGCTATTATGGCGCAAAGATACGGTATTCAGATTACGGATGTTAACGGAGAGAATTACGTTTTGTTGGCGCAAGGTAAAGAGCGGTATCAAACGTTTAGTAGCTACGCAAAGGCTGACGATTATAATTACGAGTTTGAAGACGGATTGCCTGACGGAGTAAATAGCGCAGTAATAGCGCTGTAGATCGGACGAAAAGCACGTCCGACACTTCCGCCGCCTTCGGCGACGTCGTGTACTATATATTTTTGGCGCGTATTCTTTTAAGGTTAAAGATTCGCGGTCTAAATAATATAAGGTTCTGGACGGCAGCGCCGGACAGATGGACGAGGCGGTTTTCCTCGGACAAGCCTTTAAGGTTTAACATGAAGCATACTCAAAGAAGTATCTCATGTAGGCAAAACCCAAACCTTATTTATAACGCTAACATTAACGTTATCACTTGCGCGAGTAAGGAGCGTTTACCTGGCGCTCTTTACTACGCTGAATAAACGGAGGGATTGCGCTATGAAAGCGATAATTGACGGTGTACTAATCGAAGGAACACCGCAGGAGATTGCGTATTATGTTCTTAGACCGCAACACTCGGATTCACAATATAAAGGCGTTAACATCACGCAAGGTATAAGGAACGAAAGAGATCGACGCATTGCAGAACTAGCGTTTGGTGGGTCGCAGATTTAACGGAGGGAGGTGTGCGTTAATATGGCGAATATTACAGCGGAACAATACGTAGCTATCGAATGGTTATCGCAGCCAAAGAAAGGCGGAAAGACATTCGAAGAGATTGCGGCAATATGTGGTATTCATGTTAATACGCTTAAACAGTGGCGCAAGGATGCCGCATTTGATCGCGAGTTGAAACGCGCAATTATACGGAATAACAGCGATAAGTTGCCGGAGCTAGTCGAATCACTTGCGGATATTGCTATACGCGATGGAAACGCAGCTATGGCGAAGTTAGCGCTACAAGTTAACGATATGCTTACGGATCGCGTAGAGGTTGACGCTAAGAATGCGGAAGGCACCGATTTAGAGGCGCTTAAGTTGCGTATACAGGCGTTGAAAGGGACTGCGGACAGTTGACGTTTATTTCGCGTATATAATAGTAGCGATTTATTTGCGGATGTGTCCGAAGGTGTCCGATTCACCTGCCGCAAGCCTCTGGCGGACAGCCCCTCCGAAATTTTTCAGAGAGGCGTTTTCCGCCGATTTACCTCGCGAATTAGCGTAGATTTGCTGATTCCGGTCATTGCGGCTACTTCGTTATAGGAATGCGCGTCTAAAAGCGCTATTGCGTGATCCATTTGTTTCTTCGTATAAGCACGCGGACGGCCTTCGGTGAATCCGTCTTTCTGGCGCGCAATCGCCTTGCCTTCCTGCGTACGTTCTACGATTAGATCGCGTTCAAATTCAGCGAATGCGCTGAATATCGTGAGGATTAGGCGTCCAGTTACGGTGTTTTCGATAACGCCCATATTGAGTACGTTAATCTTAACGCCGCGTTCGTACAGCTCCTTAACGGTGGTAATCGCGTCAACAGTCGAACGGGCAAAGCGGTCAACCTTCGTTACGATTAGCGTATCGCCCGATTGCAAAACGGAGAGCAGCTTCGTAAACTCTGGCCGATCCTTTTTCGTGCCCGTATGCTTCTCCGCGTATATTATTTCGGCACCGTTCTCTTTAAGCTGCGCAATCTGTGCGCTTAAATCCTGTCCTAACGTTGATACGCGAGCATAGCCGTAAATCATGCGAACTACCCCTTTCGATTGTGACACTAAGTTTTGACACCGTTTCATACCTTGATAATACGCTATCTCTTTTGCGGTGTCAATACCTTCAAGATACGACACCGACGGTTGACTACGATAGTACGAACGCGGCATGGGGCGGGGGTACCTTACGAAAAGTTAGCGAATCAGGCGCCAGAGAAATCCGCGTATCAAAAATAACGTTTGACTTTTCGGAGTCCGACGCAAGCACGTATGCCCTACGCCAAATCTCACCGTTGATTTAGGCGTTTTCGCCGTGCGGAAGTATAAACGCTCATCCAACGCAAAATAACGCAAAGTCAACGCTCAGATTTAGCGGAAGGGAGGCGATGTCAATCGCATGGGTAAATAATCGCTGGCTCAAGCGGCCGGAACGCGAGGCGGAAATTCACCGGTTAAGGACGCTGAGAGACGCAATATACGACGAGGAGGCGGGCACCTTTAAGATTGACATAACGCTGCTCCCTCCGGATGATCTGCGTATTATTGACGAACAAATGTCCGAACTCGAACGCCTGGAACGTATAAATAACGCCGAGAATGATCTACTCTACTTTTGTTACGAATATTTCGGCGACTACTATAACGCGGATAACGACGGCAACTGGATACCGATAGAAATCGAACACGCGCCGCAGTTCCACCGCGAGATATGCGAAATCATGAACGGAGTCACTAACGATAAGGTTGCGGTGGCGGCGCCGCGTTCACACGCAAAGTCATCGTTCTTGTCGAAAGGTAATCCGCTGCATGAAATCGTATATAGGCGCCGCAAATACGTAATCATTATATCGGAGACGCCAACGGTAGCGACCGGTAACCTCGATTGGCTGGCGCTGCAACTCAAGTCTAACGCTAAATTGCGCGCGGACTTTGGACCGCTATTATCCGTTAAGCAGCAGGAAAATCCGAAGGATAACAGTTCGGAATTTATCGCATGGGAACCGCGAGAGGGCGGCGGTCAGCGACTACTTGCGCGAGTAGAAGCGGCATCAACGGGACAGGCGCTTCGTGGACGTAACTGGAACGGCGTGCGGCCGGACTTGATTATATGCGATGATCTCGAAGGTAAAAAGAATACGAATACGGATCTACTGCGCCAGGAAATGCGCGATTGGTTTACGCAAGTAGTCGTACCACTCGGCGATCCGGCCGGCAAGAAGACCGCGCTAATCTACATGGGAACGATGGTTCACCACGATTCCTTACTGCGCTACGTAATGGAAAGCCGCTCGGACTTTAAGACGCGGTTATTTCGCGCCGTTATCCAGTGGCCGGCGCGTATGGATTTGTGGGAAGAATGCCGCCAGGTATATACCGACCGCGATAATCCTGACCGTGCCGAAGCTGCGGAAGAGTTCTATCACGCAAATAAGGCGGAAATGGACGGCGGCTCGATCGTATTGTGGCCGGAAGTGCAGCCGTTATGGACGCTAATGACGTGGAAATGGAACAACGGTTCGAAGGCGTTTAACACGGAGTATATGAATAATCCGGTTGACGAGGAAAACATGATATTCAATCCGGCGAACTTTACGTATTGGGACGATAAAGTGCGCGAGATTATAAACGAATACCCGCGGCGCAACCATGACGAATACGAAATATCGCTCGGCGTCGACTTCGCACTCGGTAAGACTCGCGGAGACTATTCCGCAATTACCGTCGCGGCCAAGCACCGCAAGACCGGAACAATTTACGTTATCGACTCGTACGGTGAGCGCATCCATCCGGACAAGTTTATCGCAGTCATAACGGAAAAAGTACTTCGCTGGCAGCCGGACATTATCGCGGCCGAGGCGCAAGCGGCGCAGGAGTTCTTCGTCGATACGTTGGCGAAGGAATTGGCGCGCGTAGGATATCCGGCACATTCACGATTGAAGAAGGTACATCAGCGGTCGCGTAAAGAGATGCGTATCGAAATGTTGTTACCGCTAATAGAAAGCAAGGAATTACAGTTTAGCCGCAAACACGCGCTATTACTCGAACAGTTCGAATTATACGGAACAGGAACGCACGATGATCTGCCCGATAGCTGCGAAATGGCCGTATCCGCGCTGAAACAGATGACGGTAACGGTACGCAACACACGCAAACGAACACGATAACCCAACGAAAGGAGGACGCACATGTTAACGAAATTTATACCGTACTCGACGATAAGCCAAGACGTATACGAGCGCTTAATATTCTCTCCGCTGCAGCAAGCGTTAGGCGCTACGACGTGGCAACGGATTAACCGCCAATTACGCGATTACGAGTATTACGGCGGCAAGCAACACGTTAATCCGGAAACGGGCCAGCTCGTAACTGCGGAAGATATGCCGCGACCGCCCGGACTCGATTACGATCCGACGCGATTCCCGACGAACTATTTTAAATCGTTTATCGATAAAAAAGCGCGCTGGCTAATGGGCGGACAGCACGGCATAAACGTACCGACTCCGCAAGAGCCGACGCCGGAACAAGCGCAAATGGCGTCCGCATATGAGGCGCTTCTTTACCAGTTGTGGCGCGAGAATAAGATGCGCACGGCATTAACGCGAGCAGCACGCGATTACCTTATCGCACGCCGAGTCGTATGTAAAATCGTATTCGACGTAAATAGCGGTAAACTCCGGTGGGTATGGCGTCCTGATGCGGAGTTTGTGCCGGAGTACTCTGACGCAGACGCAACGTTAATGAACGGTGGACACTTTATAACACAAATCGAAGAAGACGGGCGTACGCTCATCCACAAGGAATCGTTTACGCTCGAAAATGGCGTCTGCTATTACGATGACGGAATTTACAACGAGGCACTCGAAAGGTTAGACAAGAATGAGGACGGATCTAAAAAGAAACCTATACCGATGGGCCTCGACTTCCTACCGATCGTAACGTTCGCGGTGCCAGGACTTTCCGGTGAGGAAATGGATACGTCCGAAATCGAAGCGATGCGCGCCGTTACCGACCGTTTGAACGCGATGAATGAAGACGCAGCCGATTCGCTTAAATTCGAAATGTTCGCAATGACGGCCTTTTTAAATGTACCGCCGGGAACAGCCGATAAGGTGCAAATCGCACCAGGCGCAAGTCTCGAAGTTGTTGCGGGACACAATAGCGACGTTAAACCGGACGTCAAACGGATTGAGGGAACGTTCTCGTGGTCGGCGGCATTTGACGCGCAGTATTCGCGTTTGAAGGCGGCATTACACGAAATCACTTCGTTACCTAACGTTGTGCCGCAGGAACTTAACTTCGGCGGATTAAATGGCGATGCGCTACACGTATTGTTCCAGTCGATTATCCAGGAGACGGAAGAGCACTGGTTAGAGTGGCAGGACGGACTCCAAGAGCTTCACGAAAAGTCTATACGTTATCTACAGGCGCGGGCTAATCGCGCTGTTTTTGCGTACGACAAAACGGTTATACGCTCGATTACCGACTACACTAACGAAATTAAATTTGTGCTTCCATTGCCGGACAACCGCGCATCACTCGTCGAATTGTTATCGCTGGAAACCGCGAATGGATTCGAATCTATCGCGGGCGCAATGCGTAGGCTCGGCGTTGAAAATGTCGCCGCTAAGAAGGCGGAAATATCCGAAGAAACAGCGGCAAACAGAGCCGTAACCGATCCGTATCAATCTGCGGAATAATGTCCGCACGACCGACGTCACGTCGTTAAACTGACGGTCATTTAACGCTATAGTCGACGGACTTTAAACGGAGGTATTGCGATGAAACAACGATTTAGATTGCCGCTAAACTTACAACTATTTGGCGAAGGAGATCCGGCGGACACTGATACGCAAGACACACCGCCTAAGAAAGTCGAGCTTACACCGGAACAGCAGGCGGCGGTTGATGCGCTAATTAAAGACCGATTATCGCGCCAAAAAAAGAAGTTCGACGACGAAAAGACCGCGGCACAAGCGGAAGCCGAACGTAAGGAACGCGAGAAAAACGAGGAATACAAAGCGCTGTACGAAAGCGCACAGGCGGAACTCGACCGCGCTCGCTCCGAAGCAAAGACGGCCGCACTAAACGCCACGAAAACGCAATTACTCGTCGAGGCCGGTTATTCAGCGGAACAACTAGCTCGCGTTAGTAAGTACGTTGTTGGCGAAGACGAGGAAGCGATTAAGGCGAGTATTGACGAAGTAATCGCGGACATGCCACCGAAGTCAGGCGGAATTGATCCGAATTTAAATAACGGAGGGCGGCCGCCAGTTAAGACGTACGATCCGAAAGCCGCGGTAAAAGAACGTCTCGACCGCCTTAAACAGTCCGGCAAACGCTGAGAGGAGGTGAGACAGAATGGCGAAAGATATTTACGCAAGATCCGTTGCGCATAAGGCGCTAGAAATTGCGGAAGATGCAGGCGGAGGCCCTAGCACCGTTACATGGGCGGACGTTACCGGCAAGCCTACGACATTCGCGCCGGCTACACATAACCAAGCGTTTACAACGATTACAGGCACC
Organism: Paenibacillus dakarensis; assembly: GCF_001373415.1. Taxonomy (GTDB): domain Bacteria; phylum Bacillota; class Bacilli; order Paenibacillales; family Paenibacillaceae; genus Paenibacillus_AQ; species Paenibacillus_AQ dakarensis. The sequence goes on from NZ_CDSE01000009.1 coordinate 27,810, forward strand.
GCAACGGAAGCGCAGATTCCGACGTTGGCACAGTCGAAAATTACGAATCTGACGGCGGACTTGGGCGGTAAGATTGCGAAGTCATCCGTTAATGGCGTAACGCCAATCACTGATCCGGCGACGGCTACTGCGCAGGATATCGCGACAAAGTTAAATGCGCTCATTGCGGCGCTCAAGGCTTAAACCAAAAATAAGAGGAGTGAAATAAATGCCAGCTTACACACCTAAATTTACCGAGACTCCATTTGTCGGCGGTAAAAATATTCTCGCAAGTGAACATCTGCAATTTATCGAGGGCGGCGCAACACTGGACGGCACTAAGTTTCCGGCAGGCAAAATCGAACTCGGTACGCTGATTGCGCGCAATACTACTTCGGGTAAGTTCGAAAAATTCACGACAGCAACCGGATTTGATAACTTCGGTATTTTGAATATCGACGCTATCTCTGACGGTAAGAACGATTTGATCGTCGGTGAGGTTATCGTTCGCGGTTCCGTTTACGAGGCAAAATTACCTACTAATGCCGCACTTACTGCATTCAAAACCGCTAATCCAATGATTCGCTTCGTTAAGCACATCTAATATAAGGAACAAGTAGAGGCGCCCCAAATACGGAGGCGTCTTTTTTGTATCCAAAAATAAGGGAGAGATATATAAATGGCAGGAATTACACATTTAGAGGCTTTTACTGAGCCGCAATTGCGCGGCCTAGTTGACGTTACAGTAGAGGAGCGCGTACCAACACTGGCGGACCGTTTTATGCCGGATGACCGCGTATTCTCAACGACATTTGCATATGACGTTATTAAGAAATCGAAGCACATCGCAGCTATGATCGGATACGGCGCAGAGCCTCCGGTTGTTGACCGTGACGCAGTAGCGTCCAAAATGGGCGAACTGGCGAAGATGGGTCTGAAATACATCGCAACGGAAGAAGAACTTCTCGCACTGAATCAAGCACGCTCCGACTCCGAGAAATCCGCGATGATCGACAAGTTGACAATACAAGCCGAGGATCTCGTTAAAGCACTGCAGCTCCGCGTAGACGTTTCCAAAATGGAAGCAATCGCTAAAGGTACGTTCACATACAACAAAAACGGCGTAAAAATTACGGTTGATTACGGTATCCCGGCGGAACATAAAGTCGCATTGTCTTCGTCTGACGATTGGAAGAGCGCAGATCATGACGTAATCGGCGATTTGCTCGATTGGGCCGCAACTTACGAAGCTACTAACGGTAAGCAACCGGACGTTATCCTGATGTCTCGCGAAACTCAAGCGTTGCTCCTGAAGAACTCCGTAATTGTTGCGGAAGCTGGTCGTTCTATCAATTCCGGCCGCGTATCTACCGCTGAATTAAACAGCGTACTCGGTGGTTACGGATTGCCGCCGGTTGAAGTCGTATCTAACCGCAAGGTTACCGTTAAAGACATCTATACAGGCAACGACGAAGTTATCGAATTTATGCCGGTTAACCGCGTAGTATTTGCGTCTGCTGGCGTAGGTAATTTCGTTTACGGCCCAACGGTGGAAAACAACTATCAGCCAGGCATTGATCTTCGCGCTTACGATAAATTCGAGCCAATCGAATCCGTTATCCGTGTAGCAGCCGCCGGCTTCCCGGTTGTTGAAGCGCCAGCACTGCTCTTCCACGCTGACGTCTACACTCCGTAATGTCCGCGAAAGTTAAGATCGAAGTCCTCGACGCAGTAGTCGATGGGCAAGGAAAGGGCGCGGTACTCGACGTGGAAGCGAAGACCGCGCAACACCTCGCCAATATCGGTTATGTGCGCATCTTGGACGAAGGAAAAACGGAGCAGAAAGCGGACGAGTCCGATGATAAACCGGAGTCTAAGCCTGCGAAATCCAAACGTAAATAAGGAGGCGGCGGTATATATGGCGAACTATCCGCAATTAATCGAGCGCCTGACCGCACGTTTTCGTCAAGTGCCGGGCGTAGAACCGGCGGACATCGAGGCGTGGTTAGCCGAAGCGCTCTATCAATACGGATATGCGCCGATGACCGCCTTCGATGTAGATAACGAGGAAGCAGCGTTATTACTCTTACTCGCGCAGATACACGGCGCCCGCGCTATTGCGTTTTCAGTCGCGCATTACTTTAAGTATACGGACGGAGAAGAAGCGGTCGATAAGACGATGGTCGCCGATCAATATCGCAAAATTGCCGCCGACCTAGCGCTTGAGTATGAACGCGAAAAAGGCGTAATCGATGCGCGTAAGGGCGGATCAACGTTTAAGGTAGCGCGCCGAATTGACCGTGATTATGAAGTGCCGCCGCGTTACGGGTGGTGGCGTCTGTGACGGAAAACGAACGCAGATTAAACGAATTATTAACCGAACTCCATAACGATTATCTCGAAACATCCGCCGCCATGTCCGATAAGGTTGCGCGCGATGTCGCTAGTACACGCCTGCAGGTCGTGGATCTCGTAGAGGAATACGCGAATAAGGACGATACGATAAATCGAACGCGCGTCAATACTCTACTCCGCGACTTGGAGGATATAGAACGCGAAATCCGCAGTATAACGGAATCATCGCTTAATCGCGCTATGGTAGACAGCGCAGAAATCGGATATGCCGACGCATTCACGGCGTTTCAGAAGGCGCTAGGCTTATCGGCTGATTTCGTGCTAACCGCTAAAGTTGCGGAGAGTGTCGTACTGCCGACGTTAACGGGAAAATCGCCATCGCCGCGTAACTTGGCGCAATACTTGGCGCAACGTACGGGACCGGACGGCTTAACGCTGTCTGACCGCGTGTGGCAGTTTGCCGGCGAACAGCGTGCGGAAATGGGTAACGTACTTCGGCGCGGAATCATTCGCGGAGACACAACGGCGAAGATGGTCCGCGAGATAAGAGGCGTTTACGAAACGGAGTCCTGGAAAGCGCGGAGGCTCGCGATAACGGAATCGAATACGGCATATAGGACCGCGATAGGTTATACGGCCGAGAAATCGAAATTCGTTAGCGCGCTCCGCCTAATACCGGGCCGCAAGCAATCGGAGAAATGCGTTAGTAAAGCGGCGGAAGATCGCCACGGATTAGGCGCGGGGATATTCCTTCCGTCGGACACCGATATTTTTTCGATACATCCGAATTGTACCGCTTATACGCAATACATCTTATCGGAGGAGGTGCGGTAGTGTTAACGGACGCAGACGTGGCTTTTATACGCGCTAATCGGGCGGATATCAAACAGCACCGCACCGAACCGGTAACAATTGAACATACGGATGGAAGCCAAACGGTTGCCTACGCGATATGGGCGGAGCCGCGCGTCCCTAACGGAAGCCCCGTACGCGCATTCGGCGATTACACGTTTGACACGAACGATTATATGGCGTCGTTTGATCCGGATGTTGGCATATACACCGCGTTAAAAATATGGCGCAAAGGTAATCGGTACATTTTGACCGATATTGATGAGCGCGGACTCGGCGGATTAAATCGATATGAATGCCGCCTGATGCTCGCGGTCACAGACGGTCAGATGATTACCGTTATACCGAGCGGAGTTGATGACGGATGGGGACAGCCGGTCGAGCTTCCGCCATTTACGCTCGATGCGTTTGTACAAGAGGAAACGCGGACAGTCGCGAACCAATACGGAGAGGAAGCGGTTGTACAGCTCCGCATTGTACTCGAAGGATTGGCGCAAGTTTCATATCGGGATAAAGTCCGCTATGTAAACGAGATTGGCGTAGTGGTCGAGCGCGAGCCGACTCGTATCGTAGTTAAACGACGCGTTGACGGGACGCCTTTGGTAACGGAGGTGTACGTGTAATGGCGTCGTTTGATTTCGAAATGGACTTCAAGGCGTTCGAAAAGGCGCTAGACCGCGCGGAAGAAGCCGTTATCGAAGGCGCTATAAATGGCGTAAACGATGCGCTAGAATACTGGCAACTCAAGGCGACGAATCTCGCGCCAATCGGACGCTATAAAGGGCGCCGCGGCGGTAACTTGCGCGCACGTATCGACCATACAACGCCTAAAGTCGGATTAGATGGCATCAGCGGATCGGTCGTAGCGAATGCGTTTAATAACGGATTTAACTACGCGTATTATCTGCATAACAGTACGGGACTAAGCGCGCGTGAACCCGGCACGGTTCTCGATTTCCTCGAGCAGGCGAAGAACGATAGCGAATCGCGTATGCACCGCTTAATTGAGGACGCAATCGAGGCGGAGTTGCGGCGAAAGGGGATGACGTAATTTGAGCGTAATTAACGACATGGTTGCGATTGAGGCGTATATCAAAGCGTTATTCCCGACCGCAACAACCGGCAAGCAAGATGTACCGGCACAACCGCCCGTTAACTCGTTTTATGTCCGCATGATTGACGAGGACCGCGAGACGGAAACGCGGTATCATTACCGAGTTGATCGCGCGTACCAAATCGTACACGTTGATAAGCGGCCGGATACGGTGCTGGCGAATATGGATGCGCTTAGTACGGCGATATATCAATCGGAGTTAATCGGACATATTCGCGTTAATGCGTTCTCGATATCGCAACCGGCGAAAACGGATAACGGATTGTTCGTGATTATCGGCGTGCTAGACACAAGCGTAAGAGAGGCGCGAGTCCAGGCGCAATATCCGAAAATTAATAACGTTGGAATACGCAAAGTTTAGCGGGCGTCCCGAAATGGGGCGCTCTTTTTATATCCAAAGGAGGTTTAAACATGGCAAGAAGTTGGGACCCTACCGCACTACCAATACAGCCGGGCATTTACATTAACTTCAAACGTGCTGCGGCCGCCCAAATTAACGGAGGCGCTCGCGGTATCGTCGCTATCCCGTTACTGGACTACGCGAATACAGCGTCGGCCAAGACGTTTTATACGGTGGCGTCCGAAGCAGAGGCGGCGGAATTATTCGGACTCGCGAATATTGATTCGATATTGCTCGCGCTCCAAGGCGGCGCCAAAGAGGTACTCGTTTATACGATGCCCGACGATCCGGTCGAACAGGATTACGTTGATATGCGTGAAGCCTTCGACACACGCGGATTTAACGTATTTGTATTCGACGGCGAATATGATGCGGATCAGCAATCGGCGGTTAAGACGTGGGTCAAGCGCAATCGTGACGAGGGCAAGCACTTTATCGTCGTTATCGGCGGTGACGCGGTAACAGACGCAGATCCAACGGCAGGCGACGCACGGACTACGCTTAATAGCGACGACTATATCGTTAACCTTACGGTCGGCGGTACGGTTGGCGACACGGTTTACACATCGTCCGAGTTTGCGCCGTTTATCGCGGGTGATATCGCAGGCACTCCGATTAACGAGTCGGTGACATACGATCCAATGCCGCTCGAAGACGTTAATAAGCGCATGACCAATTCGCAGATTAACGCGGCATTAACGGCTGGCTCGCTGGTCCTCGTACACGATGGCGTAAAAGTGAAAATCGTTAGCGGCATCACAACGTCGGGTCAAAAGATCCGAAGTGTACGCGCTCGCCAAGCGATTGCGACCGATATCTCGCGCACGGCCGCCGACAACTATATCGGCAAGCTCAATAACAACGCAAACGGACAAGCAACGTTAATGATCGCGATTAAGGCGTATTTGGAAACGTTGGAAGCTGACGGGGTACTGACTTCGCCGGCCGTTGCGCTTGATCCAACGCGTCCTAGCGTCGGTGACTCGGTGTTCCTGCAGATTAGCTACAGCGAGACGGATAGCATCGAGCGGATATTCTTAACAATCAATATTTAAGGACGGTGAAAAATAGATGGCACAACAAGGCACGCTTGACGCTAAGCGCGTTATCAGCGGTAACTACGGATTCTTGTACGATGAGGACGGCGAGTGGTTGTCGAATGTCACATCGATTGAAGCGAACATCGAAATCGGCATGGAGGAAATCCGCAGAGCTGGTACGCGTTGGCTCGGCAATAAAACAACAACGCTTAAAGGTTCCGGAAGTATCGGCGGCTACATGATTACGTCCGTATGGATCGAGAAAATGAACCAAGTTACGGACGACGAAAGTTCACCGTTCGTGACCGAGCTGCAGGTCGTACTCGATGATCCGGAATCATTTGGCGCGTATCGTGTACGTCTGAAAAACGTCACATTCGACAATATTCCGGTAATCAATTTCGAAGTTGGTTCGATCGTCGAGCAGGAGTACACGTTTGTATTCTCCGGCTACGAAGTTATCGAGGGAATTAGACCGCAGTAATCAACGCAAATAAACGAGGGTCGGACGCATTTGTCCGGCTCTTTAATTTTATCGGAGGGATAAACGCATGGCTAAAGGATTGGACGCGCTACTCGGCGCAACATTGGAACAAACGAAAGAGGTTTATATCGCGCGATTGAAGACGCATTTTACCGTTAAGGCGCTAAGTAACGAGGATATGCGGCGTATCGGCGAACGGTCAACGGTTCCGGACGGTAAAGGCGGAAAGCAGACGAATAACGACATGTTTAACGGACTGGTTATCGTAAAGGGCTGCGTTGATCCAGATTTTAATGACAAAGCGCTCAAGGCACATTATGGCGCGGCTGACGAGATTGATTGCGTGACTAAGGCGCTGTTACCGGGCGAGATGGTCAAAGTGATGCAGGCGATTCTTGATCTTTCTGGCTTCGGGAATGAAGACGAGTTAATCGAAGACGCAAAAAACTAATCAAGGCGGGCGGTGTTCCGTTCCTTCTCCACGCCATCTTCCAACGACACCACATCCCGCCTGATGAGATTTACGCGAAGGAAAAGCGACACCAGATATTTTTATTTGCGTCGATGCTCCTCGTATTGGAAGACGAGGAAAAGGAACGGAAGCGTGCGGAGAAGGCGCGAAACCGACAGGGAGGAGGTCGGCGAGTAAGTGGCATTTAATCTCGAAGGACGCATCCGAATAAAGGACGATGGCGCTAGTAAAGCGCTAGATAATGTCAAGAAATCGATGGAAAAAGCGCATAAAGCAGCCGAATCTTATCGCGATGCTAACGGGCGATTACGTGATGCACAGGGTAAGTTTGTTGCGGGTGCGGGCAAGGCGCAGTCGAGTTTAAGCCTAATCGAGAAGGCAACTAAAAAGGCTGAAAAAGCCATGAAGAATCTCAACACGAAAACGAAAGACTTATTCCGCAGTCTCGGTTCCGGCGCAATAAAAGGCGCAGGAATCACCGGTATTGCGGCGCTCGGAACGGCAGCTTATGCCGGATATAAATCGCTGAATAAGGCGATGGACTTTGAAGCGCAGATGTCTTCGATTGCGGCGTTAACTGGCGCATCACAAACGGAAATGGCACAAATGCAGTCGCTCGCTCTCAAAATGGGCGCGGCTACTAAGTATAACGCGCTAGAAGCCGGACAGGCGATAGAGGAGCTTCTCAAGGCGGGCCTTACGCCGGCCACCGTACAAACGGGCGCACTTGAAGCGGCGCTTAATCTCGCAACGGCGGGCGAACTTGATCTCGCATCTGCGGCGGAAATTATGTCGACCGCATTAAACGCGTTCCAGGAAGACGGAATGAGCGCTGCACAGGCGGCGAATATTCTCGCAGGTACAGCGAACGCATCCGCAACAGGCGTCGAGGACTTGCGGTACTCACTTTCGATGGCTTCCGCGGTAGCGTCCGGACTCGGCATGACATTCGAAGACACTAACGTTGCGCTCGGCGTATTCGCTAACCGCGGCCTTAAAGGTTCGGACGCAGGTACGTCGCTCAAAACGATGCTTCAAACGCTACAGCCGGTAACGGACGAGCAAATCGGACTATTCCGTGAACTCGGTTTAATGACGGAGGACGGTTCGAATAAGTTCTTCGACGCGGCCGGTAATATTAAATCGCTTAATGATATCGCGGGAACCTTGCGCACATCACTCGGCAAGCTGACGAATCAAGAACGCCAACATGCGCTTAAACTCATGTTCGGAACGGACGCGGTACGTGCGGCAACGATTCTGTACAAAGAGGGCGCAGAAGGCGTGGATAAATTCCGGAAGGAAATGTCGAACGTAACAGCGCTAGACGTCGCACGTAAGAAGATGGACAACGCATCAGGAGCGGTCGAACAGTTTAGCGGCGCAATCGAGACGTTGCAGATTGCCGGAATGATGCCGGTACTTCCTATCGTTAAGGATCTCGCTAATGCTGCGGCTGATTTCGTAGAGCGTTATACGCCGAAAATTGTGGCGGGCGTTCAGTCGATGGTTGATAACGCGAAGAGTTACGTTAAGACGCATTTCATCGATAATCCGGAGTTTGCCCAGCTTCCCGACATCCCAAGTAAAATCGTGTTTATATTCGAAGACGTAATGCAATCATTCCGCAAATGGTGGGGCCAAGCCGGTGCCGGTCATTTTAAGAAGATGGTTGAGGAGATTACGAAGTTTATCGTGGGTGGACTTCAAGCGGCAGTTCCGCAGATGGCGGCCGTTGGGCTATCGATGGGTAAGGAGCTTGTTAGCGGTATATTATCCGCGATAAAGGGAGATCCAATCGCAAACGCGGTGTTACTCGGTGGTGCTGGCGGTGCTGTAGCAGGATTGCCGGGATTAGCCGTCGGAGCTGCAGCAGGTGCGGTAACAGGCGGTATCCAAGGCGGTCAAAAACGGGATGACCTCGTTGAGAAGTACCGAAGCGGCAAAATGTCTCCAGATGAGAAAGCGGCGTTCGAACAAATGGGTGTCGCGATGATTAAAAAGAAAGCATTCGGTTTCAGCGGCGGAATCAACAACGTCCCATATAACGGAATGATTGCGCGCCTGCACAAAGGCGAGGAAGTATTGACACGCGAAGAGTCCAAACGATACCGCGGCGAAAATGGCGCAAACGGTACGGGCGGTTCTCGTCCGGTCGTAATCAGCGGAAATAACTTTTACGTACGCGAAGAAGCCGATATCGAAAAGATTGCGAAGCGCCTGGCGTACGAAATGGCGCAGTAAGGAGGCGAGTAGATGGCACGTAAAAAGCCGGAGTTTTGGCTTAAATTTAATAACAGCGCAGAGGAGATATGGTTGCCGGTTAATCCGGAATCTATTTCCGTTGTATCTGCGCACGGCTACGAAGATATCGAAGTATCCGATATTGGCGAATATACCGTAATTGGTAGCGGACGCCAGAAGGAGTTTTCGATATCTTCTTTTTTCCCGCGTGACTATAACGCCTCCTATTGCGAATATCCCGATATTGAGGACCCGTGGGAATACGTTAAAACAATCGAACGCTGGCAGCGGTCGGGCAAGCCGATACGCTACATCGTTACGAATACGCCGATTAACATTGCGGTCACAATCCGTAATTTCGAATACGAAGAGCGCGGTGGCGAGCCTGGCGATATATACTTTACGCTTGACCTCAAGGAATACACGTTTATCAAAATCGCGAAAAAGGGCGAACAAGTTTCCGGAAGCGGAAGCGCAACAATGCCGAAGCTTCAAACGTCCGCTCAACGCCCATCAACGCGTGAGGTTCCGAAATCCTATACGGTTAAATCCGGCGATTCGCTATTTAAGATTAGCGCCAACGTTTACGGTAAAGGCAATGATTGGCGAAAGATATATGACGCGAATAAAAAGGCGATTGGTCCGAATCCAAACGTAATCAAACCCGGCGTTAAGTTGGTGATACCGTAATGGAAAGCGTAGATATTCGCGTTTTATACGACGGAACTTACTATATCGAGCCGCTAGTTAAAACGGCCGTCTGGTCCGGAGATGTGGCGCAACCACACCGCACACTCAAGTTAACGTTAAATAATACGCTCGATGGCGAGGAACAGGCGGTAAACTTCGAAGTCGGTAAGGAACTCCGATTCTACGCGGATAACGTCGGCCTGTTCCGCGGCATCATCTTCGAGTATTCAATAACGGATCGCGGCGACGCGACGGTACTCGCGTATGACGAAAACGTCTATCTGACGAAAAATGCGGATACGCGCAAGTTTGTCGGCATGACGGCGGGCGCTATCGTCAAGGAAATATGCGCAGCTTTCGAGATACCGACGGGAACCATCGCGTCTACTCGTTATGTTATTCCGAAGCTTATTTTGCGCAACATGACGCTATGGGATATGGTCGTCACGGCGCTAACTCAAACGCGCAAACAGAACGGCGATAAGTTTGCGGTATATTCGCGCGAGGGTAAACTGTTCCTTCGCGAAAAGAAAGACGGCGCCGTCCGTTGGATGCTCGAAGACGGCGTAAATATACTCAGCGCAAATCGAACGCAATCAATCGAGGATATGCGTACATCCGTTAAGGTTATCGGAGGCGACGATAAAAAGCCGCTAACGGCAACGGAAAAGGACGCGACTCTCGCGAAGAAATACGGACTTATGCAGCACGTCGAACAAGCCGATAGCCAAATGAAAGAATCCGCGATTAAGCAGCTCGCGAAACAGCGCCTAAAGGAACTCGCGAAGGTATCGGAGGAAATAACGGTCGAAGCGCTTGGCATTACGGATGTCGTCGCAGGCTCGGCCGTTTATGCGTTCGAATCAATGACGGATTTAGTTGGCGGATTTTACGTTAACGCAGATACTCATACGTTCCAAAACGGCGCCCACCGGATGGAAGTAACGATATCTAAAACGGACGACTTGCCGAAATTGGAATACGAGGAAAGTCCGGAGAAGAAGGAAGCCGCTAAGAAAGCGAAGACTGCCGCGAAGAAGAAAACAACGAAGACGACAACGAAGAAAAAGGCGCCGGCTAAGGCGAAGAAAAAGAGTTCGACGGACTTATTCATCGAACAAATACGCAAACGAAACGGAGGGGAGAAGCCGCTATGAAACCGGAGTTAATCGAAGGCGGCGGTTATAGTCAATTTAAGGCGATGGTTAAGGCGCTCGGCCATAATCGCGATGTCGATATCGAATTTGCAACGGTAGTATCCGCGTCGCCCCTCCGTATCAAAATCGATAATATGCCGCTAGAACTTGACGAAGACGACTTCGCAGTTTGCGAACACTTGACGGAGCATACGCGCAAAGCAACGATAAGCGGTGGCGAAATAACACTAACAACGACGCAGGCGGGCGATCCGGCACATACGCATAAAATAACGGCGTTTACGATAACGGACGCTGACGTTAAGATGGGCGCGGCTCTCACGAAAGGGGACCGCGTTGTCGTCGCGTCATACAATAGCGGCCAAGGATACGTAGTACTCGACCGGATAGGAGGCGTTTAAATAATGGCGCTTAGTCCACTACAGCCCGTCGATATTGCGGCGGAAGAACTCGCAGAAATCGCTGAAGAACAACCGCTAAAGACGTACGCGCTCGACTTCGATAACGGAGTTCTTGGCGGCGTGGTTGACGGCATTGACGCGATAAAGCAATTCGTCGTCAAGGCGATTAAGACGTCGCGCTACCGATTCGCGATATACGACGATGATTACGGAAGCGAAATTGACGATTTAATCGGATCAAGCGCGACACTATCGCTATTGGAGACGGAAATACCGCGAGTTATCGAAGAGGCGCTGCTTTACGATGACCGCATAACAGACGTATATGATTTCGAACTGACACGCGAGGGCGACCGCCTTTACGTGTCTTTTTACGTGGAGATAAACGAAGAAACTATTCCGATGGAGGTGACGATTTAATGGCGTATGAAACGGAAACACAAGCCGCAATACACGGGCGGATGCTTGACGCGTCACCTCCGGATATAGATAAGCGCCAAGGCTCCGTTACGTACGATTTGACCGCGCCTGCAGCTATCGAATTAGAACACGCATATGTCGAGTTAGACGCGGTACTTAACGCAGGATTCGCGGACACGACGTACGGAGCGCTACTCGATAGGAAAGCGCGAGAGTACGGGTTAGCGCGGAAGCCTGCGGTTAAGGCGATAGGCTCCGTTACATTTAGCGGACCAGACGGCACGGTGATACCGGCGGGAACAGTCGTAGGAACAAGCGGAGAGACTCCGGTTTATTACGTAACATTGGCGGCGGCAACTATCGCAGGCGGTTCCGTTACAGTCGCGGTAGAGGCGCAAGTAGGCGGCGCACGTGGCAACGTAGGGGCAGGCGCAGTTAATACGGTAATCGGCGACTTGGCGGGGATTCTTACCGTTACCAACGCGTCATATTTCGAAGGCGGCGTCGATGCGGAGTCAGATGCGTCATTACTCGCGCGATACTTCGAACGGGCTCGGCGGCCGGCTACATCGGGCAATGCGAATCAATACCGCCAATGGGCGCTAGAAATACCCGGCGTTAGTGATGCGCGAGTCTATCCGATATGGGCGGGTCCTGGCACCGTTAAAGTCGTATTACTTGACGATGATAAAACAGCGCCTGATCCAACGGTAGTTAACGCAGCTCAAACGTATATCGACCCAACGCAGGACGGACGTGGACTTGGTGCGGCTCCTATCGGCGCAATTGCAACGGTGACGGGCGCGGTTGAAATTCCGATTAATATTACGGTTAATGTGACACTCGCACCTGGCGCAACAACGGCGGAAGTTAAGGCGCAGATTGAAACGGGAGTGCGTACTTATCTTCGGTCGCTTGCGTTTGCTGATCCGCTCGTTCGAGTTACGCGGATTGCCAACGTTATCCTCGACGTGCCGCCGGTTATTGACTACGAAAACTTAACGGTTAATGGTGGCGGTGGAAACATTGCGATTGCTGACGGAGAAGTTGCGGTACTCGGCGAGGTTATCGTAACGGAGGCGGTGGCGGCCGTATGAGATCAACGCAAGAAATAGCGCTCGACATGCTCGATTATGCGCCGGACTATTATCGCGAGATAGACGCCGCGACGAACATTATCGACCGCGAGGCGGAAGAGTTTGCGCGGCTTAACGCGAGCATTGACGATGTATTGGCGCAGTTTTATATCGAAACCGCAACGTGGGGACTTACGCGGTGGGAGCGCATATTCGGACTAGCGACGGACCAAACGAAGACGTACGGACAGCGGCGCGAGATATTGCTGTCCCGTTTGCGCGGAGTTGGCGCGGTATCGGCGGATTTAATAGAAAACGTGGCGTCGGCGTATTCGAACGGTGATGTCGCGGTTACGAGTAAGACGGCGGAATACACAATCGTGATTACGTTCGTCAGTACGATGGGCGTACCGGAACAAATTGCGGAACTGAAAGCGGCTGTTCGCGATATAACTCCGGCTCACTTAGCGATTGATTACGTGTTCCGTTTTTACACTTACGCGGAATTGGCGGCAGGCGGGCGGACATATGGCGCGGTTAAGGCGTCGGGTAAAACGTATGGCGAAATCTATAATCGGGGGGTTGGCGTAATATATGGCGGACACAACGAAACTAAAATTACCGCTTATCGACGCGAATATGACCGCGGACGTACCGCGTGATATGAACGCATTGGCTAACGGAATCGATGCGAAGGTTGGCGTCGCAGGCGGATTGGCTACGTTAGGGGCGGACGGTAAGGTGCCGGCGGAGCAATTAAGCGTACAGGCTCCGGCTGATGCGTCGACTACGCGAAAAGGCGTCGTCCAACTGAATGATGCGGTGAATAGTACGTCAACAACGCAAGCGGCTACGCCTAATGCGGTGAAGAAGGCGTATGACGAGGCTCTTGCGGGAAAGCAAGCTGGAATTGATCGTAAAGCGGAAGTGGTTGCCGCGCTCAATTCCATAGGTGTAGCGGCATCCACAAGTGAATCATGGGCGCAGTTGATCCCGAAGATGGCGGCGATAATCAGAGCAACAGGTAACGCAACTGCAGCGGACGTGCTGACGGGAAAACTGTTTAGTAATGCAGGGGCTAATGGATTGACTGGTACAATGCCAAATCGAGGCGCAGGCGGCACGGTCACGCCGGGAACGACGAATCAAACGAAGGCCGCAGGTTATTATTCGTCAGCGATTACGATACTTGGGGATCTGGATTTAGTGTCGTCAAACATCCGCTCAGGCACGAATGTCTTCAACGTTCTTGGTACGCTAATTCCCGGAAAACGCTTTGTCGAGGGTTCCGTCACGCCGACGAGCGGAGCGGTATCAATACCTTTTAACGCAGAGTTTGCTCCAAAGATTATACTCCTATGGCGGGGTAGTGGTGATGGGACTGTTGATAACGATTTCTCTATAGGTGTTATACGCGGCGCTGCATATATGCCTTTATTTTACTGCTCGGGTACTAGCTCTAGCTCCTGGGGGAGCGCTCTATATTATAATAGTGGGGTTATTAGCGCAAGAACCTATCACTATAGTGAAACCTATAACTACAGAATATATGAGTGAGGAGGGATGATACATGACTGAACAGGGGAGAGTTCTTTTTTACGACAATTCAACAGGGAATAAAATTATTGAGGCTCCTTCTCAAAGAGGTGACTATTTTACGCCGTTTGAAATAGATTATCTCATTTCCATATTCCCCGAGCTTCGGGATCGGGTTCGGGAATCATTCGATTATATCGAACTTGAGTACGGACAATACGACCAGGATTTTGATGAATCTAACGGATGGCGCATTAATATTGAAACGAAACAAATTGAGTTTAACTATCGTGACATAGGGAATTCGCCGGATGATCCGCCGGTATATCAACCGCCACTCACCGAACAAGTCGCGCAACTCCAAGCGGCTGACCTCGATAATAAAGAAGCCATCGCATCACTATTCGAAATGGTCCTCGCAGGAACGGAGGTGCTTACGAATGGATAAGCGCGCACTAGCGAAGATTTACTACGATCTCGTTAAAGCCGGACGCCGCACGGAAGATAGCGTACCTAACGTTATCCGAACGGAATATGACGAAATTAAAGCCGAATCCACAGCGACCGCAACTAATGCGTAAGCTACGGACGCGGCTTTTTCTATTTGCGTTCGGTTTACTCGCGAAAGGAGGTGGCGCAATCATGACGGAACAACAAAAACGCATCTTCGCGACAACTTACGTCCATTTGATTCTCAACGGACGACGCACGATTGACGAAGTGCCTGCGATCATCCGCGATATAGTAATGGCGGATTTGGGAATGGGCGAAACGACGGAATAAGGAGGACGGCACGATGCCGGATCAAGACGAAGTAAACGCGCAATTACAAACGCTCGCCGCCGAGTTTACGCGCTTATCTGCGGCGGCCATAGCGGATGAAACGCGGATGAAACTGCTCGAAGAAACGCAGAAGCGCCATGACGACGATATACGCGAATTAAAGGTAACGACTGGCGCGATTAAGGAACACTATACGCAAATAATCTTACGCTTCGACTCGCTTGAGACGAAGCTTTTTTCGTTGGTACAGCAATCGCACACGGATAGCACGAAGGAACGGTCGGCGAATCAACGCGCTTGGATATCGCTAATCAAATTCGTACTCACCGGTACAATCTTCGCGCTAGTCACGTACGCGGTTACGAAAGGAGGCGGCTAATATGGCAGCTATACGTTATATAACGAATCATATTCCGAAGGACACTCCGCAAAATAGGCGGCCGGAATACCGGATGGCGCCGACTACCCTTACGATACACAATACGGGCAATCCGACATCATCGGCGGCCGGCGAACGCAATTGGCTAACGAATCCGGCTAATCTGCGTCAAGCATCGTTTCACATTGCGGTTGACGAGTTAGGTGCTATCGAGTGCATTCCGCTTAACGAAAACGCGTGGCACGCGGGGGATGGTAGCGGCGTTAATTCCGGCAATCGGACGTCGATCGGCGTTGAGATATGCGAAAGCGGTAATTATGCGAAGACTCTCGATAACGCGGTCGAATTAATCGCGCAGATGCTAAAGGACCGCGGATGGGGCGTAGATCGTTTGCGCCGTCACTTCGATTGGTCCGGAAAGATATGTCCGCGCCTAATGTACGATGACGGGAAATGGACCGGCTGGCACACGTTTAAGGCGCGAGTCGCCGCTAAGTTAAACGAAGGAAAGGCGGAGGTTAGCGATATGAAAATCGATAAGGCTAACGTTAAGGTTAACGGTAAGGATGCGAAGGACGGCGTTATTATCGACGGCTCAGTTTACGTGCCGCTACGTGATATTAGCGAACGGATAGGCGCTACGATTACGTGGGATAACAAGGCGAAATTGGCGACGATTACAACGAAGGAGGCGAAGTAATATGCGTAACTCACGCGAATCTAAATGGAAAAACTACGGAATGTGGGTATCGCTAACTGCGGCGGTCCTGCTCGCGGTACAAGCGGTCGGCGGTATCTTCGGCTTTACGATTACGCCGGAACAATACGACGGTGTGGTCGGCGCTGTTAACGCGGTGCTTGGTGTGCTGGTCGTACTCGGCATCGTAAGCAATCCGCAAGCCGGAAAAGGATATACGGACACTGACGAAGACATCTAAAATAATTGCGCCCACCGGCGGATTCCTGCGTATATAAACGTGAGGGATTCGTTGGTGGGCGCTTTTCTTCGTATATGGCGGAGTTGGCGATACTATGGTATATTTAGGTAGACGAGGAGTGGTTGCGTTGAATATCAAACTAACGAAAAAAGATTACGTAATATACGGCGGCATCATCGCCTTTATACTTATCGCGTCAATAATCGGATTAATCATCGATAACAATAAATCGCCATCTATACGCACGTCAGGTCCGCCTATCGAAGCGCCAAAGTCGCCCGGCCTTAACGATACGTTTACGGACGGTAAATTCGCGTACACAATAACGGAGGCATCACGCGAAGGCAATACCGTTACCGTTAAGGCACGCGCTAAGAATATCGCTAGTAAGGCGGAAACACTTTACGGCGGCACGATGAGATTGCGCGATGCCAGCGGCAACCTTTACGATAAGGATCGCGATAGTTTAAACGGCACGCTTAATCCCGGAATCGAAATTGACGGAGTAATTACGTTTGAGGTGCCGGAGGATGCTCGCGGACTTAAAGCCGCGGTCAACACGAACTCAATCGAATCAGCCGTCGGAAATAAACTCGGCAATGACGTAAAGTATACGATTGTAGATATCGGATTATAAACGGATTACAATGCGCTCGGTCTTCGGATCGGGCGCCTTTTTTGCGTTACATAGGCCAGAAATCGTCGACCGATACGTTCTCGCCCGTTAACTTACGGACGGCGGCGACTAATTTGCGCATAGTCGTACCGTTCGGGTAGTACGCGGAGTTACTGCAGACTCGCGTTAATGTATCGCGTCCGAGCTTCGTTTCCTCGCGTATTCTTTCCTGCGGAATCCTCTTCCGGTCAATGTAAGCGCCGAATTTACTGCGCTGCTTACCAAGTCCCATAACGCTCACCTCATCCGCAGTTTGGACGAGTCTAGCGAAATTTATACGTCTCTATCCGCAAAAATGCGGAAAGTTGTACGGGCGGTGCTACATATGTATTTAGCAAAGACGAAAAAGGCGGTGTTTGCGATGATAAATTACGTACCATTTGCGCAGATGGCGGCGGTAGGCCTGACAGCGCATATAATCGAGCGCAAAGTCGAACGGGCTGGACACGGTGGGCGCGTCCTATATATCCGCATAATTACGTATGTAATTTACGCCGGAATAACTATGTATCAATGGCGCGATCTCTTCCGTTATGCGGGCCGATTACTGGGCGTCCACGTATCGTTATAACGTATGTATTTGCGCATGTATCAACGTATGTATCGCTGCTTATGTAATTAGCGCAAAAACCGCATAGCGGCGCAGATTTTCGAAATTGTTTACAACGGCAAAATAGCGGAAGGAGGCGGCGGAAATGAGAGAAGAAGTGAAGCCAAGACCGCATTGCGTTAAGTGCGGCGTAACACTTAGTTCGATGGGCTATTGCGATAAATGTGCGAAGTGCTAACGGGAGGCGAACGGAATGATTATCGGCAGCCTGGAGTTATTTAAACTTGTGAGCGCAGGAGGTTGCGGAGTGGCGGCGTGGGCTTTATGGCGTAATCAACCGGATCAAGTTATGCGGCGGTCACTGAACGACGTATTTATACGCGGCGACTTGTACTATAAGATGCGCGGTTATCGCGGACGTGAGTTGCGAAGTTACCCGCGAGTAATCGGAGTCAAAACGTATATCGACCGCACAGAAGCCGCGTTTAAATTGCCGGTCGGCATGGACCCGTCGCGCATAACGGAATCGGCGTGGCTGTTCCGCCAGGTACTCGGTAGCGGCGTAGAGTTAGCGCTTGCCGACGATGGGCGCACGTTTAGTATGCGGAAGTACAGCGGCGTTATAGGCGCGTTCGAATATGACGCGGAATCAGTAGCGGCGGCCCTCCGTAATATGCGCCTGCCTGTTTACGTCGGCAAATCGCGCACGGGCGACGTCGCGTACGATATGGTTGACCACCCGCATCTACTTATCGCGGGCGAAACCGGCAGCGGAAAATCCGTCGCCCTCCGCTCGATATTAACGTCGCTTATACGGCAGGTCGGCGCTAAACTCGAATTATATTGCGCGGATCTCAAGCGGTCAGAGTTTCACGTATTTCGCGGAGTTGCTCGCGAAGTCGTAACGGATGTCAGCGGATTGGAGCGCATAGTCCTCCGTCTGCAGCGCGAAATGCGGCATCGTGGCGACTTAATGGATGCGGAGGAAGTTGCGCATATTGACGACTTGCCTGCGGATAAGCGGCCGCCTTATATCGTGCTGGCAATCGATGAGGTGGCGCTACTCAAGCGCGAGAAAGACGTTATGGACGGCGTAGAGGAGATAAGTACGATAGGGCGCGCGCTCGGCGTATTCCTTGTACTCGCGATGCAGCGACCGGATGCCGGCGTATTAGACGGACGGTTGAAAAATAACTTAACCGTGCGTATGGCCTTCCGCCACTCTGACGCGATTAACAGCCGTATAACGATCGGATCAGACGAAGCTGCGCGTATACTCGACCGCGATAAGGGGCGCATGGTCTTTAAACTTAACGGATGCGAATACGTACAAGGTCCGCATTTAACGCTGGCAGCGGCGCGTACTTTGCTTAATCCATATAAAAACGCAAATGCTATCGCGAAGCCTAACGTTAATACTAGCGTTAGTGATAACGATATTATCGAGTTGGAGGTGCTGTAATGAATGCGCGAGACAAGGCGATAATCGCGGATATCGAGCGGTTCCGCTATCTCACACGCGATGATATTGCGGATTTATACTTCGGCCACACGCGCCATCCAATAACGCAAACTAACCTCGTACTCAAGCGGCTGAGACGCGATGGCTACGTAAAGTGTTCGACTGAGCGGCGCAAATACGTATACTACGCGGCCGACCGCAAGTTAAAAGCGGAGTCGCAGAAGGTAGCGCATTTCCTGGCGATCGCGGAGTTCTACAAGCGGATACGTGCGGATGAGGAGCCGCGAGTGTTCGAAGTCGAGCCGAAGCTCGGCGGTAAGGGGCGTCCGGAACCGGATGCGTTTGCGATTTGGAAAGGCGCGCCGTGGTTTGCGGAGATACAGCGGTCGACATATACCGAGCGCCAGATGGCGGAGAAACTAAACCGTTATGAGGCGTATTACAATAGCGGAGAATGGGAGCAGGCGCCGTGGCAGCCGGCAAATAAGCGGATATTTCCATACGTGTGGATTATCGGTGCGGGGCGCTATGACGTGGGTAAGCGGCCTTACCGCGTTTATCAGGCGAGCGTTGACGAGATGCTGGCGAAAATAAAAAGGTAGTTGACAAGGTTCGTCGATTCGTGGTAGTATCATTCTTGTCGCCGCTGACACAAATATTGCGTAGGTCGGCGCGCAGGAACATTCCGCTAGTCGGTCCGAATCCCATGCGGAGGTTCGAATAAAGCGAAGTTAAAAACGCGGCAAACCCGCGTCAAACATGCCGGGGTGGCGGAATTGGCAGACGCACAGGACTTAAAATCCTGCGGTAGGTGACTACCGTACGGGTTCGACCCCCGTCCTCGGCATACGGAAAGAAACCTTGAGAAATCAAGGTTTCTTTTTATTTAGAGCGTATCTTAAAAGTGAAGAATCCTGTGCGCTTATACTATGTATAACTAGTCACACAGGACTTATCATGAGCGATCCAGCAATGGTAGGAATGATTCGTATCTTTAGCGCCTCGCAGTACCCAGATAATGCTAAATATCACATCTTATTTGCAAGATCTGCCGCAGATCCTGCAAGCAAGATGTTTTTATGTTATAACAATTGTAAGGGCTTACATATTATTTTTGGATATCCCGAGTGACTTTGGTTCATTTTTCACTAGAATGGGTGCAATATTTGCAATACTATATATATGAAGATACGAAGAATATCTGCAAGGGGGAACATCGGTGTTTAACAATGATTGGGATATGCTTCTGAAAGAAGAGATCGAGAAGCCTTATTTTGAACAGCTGCGATTAAAGGTCGCTGAAGAGTATACTAATTATACGGTTTATCCGCCGCAAGAGGATATTTTTCGTGCATTGAAACAAACGCCATTTAAAGAAACAAAGGTTGTTATTCTCGGTCAGGATCCGTATCATGGGCCAGGGCAGGCCGAGGGATTAAGCTTCTCTGTGAAGCCAGGGGTAAGGATACCTCCATCATTACATAATATTTATAAAGAAATGGCATCAGATCTGGGCGTTTCAGCACCGCGGCATGGTTCGCTAATGCATTGGGCTAATCAAGGAGTTCTGTTGTTAAATGCGGTTCTTACTGTTCGGGACGGAAAGCCTAATTCTCACAAAGGGATAGGGTGGGAAAGATTTACCGATGCGGTCATTGCGAAATTGAATGAGCGGACAACGCCGATGGTATTTATTTTATGGGGCAGTTACGCGCAAAAAAAAGGTTCTTTTATTAACCGGGGCAGGCATATGGTGCTTGAATCCAGTCATCCGAGTCCTCTCTCGGCACGAAGAGGCTTTTTGGGGAGCCGGCCTTTCTCGGCAGCGAACGCTTTTTTGGAAGAGAAGGGGATTGAACCGATAAGCTGGGAAATTCCTGATATACCGGTGACGGTGGGTAAATAGTCCGGGGGTGACCGTGTTGAAGCATTGGGTTGGAAGACGAGTTGTTGTCCACCGTCGTGATGGTGCAAGGGTCGCGGTTGAAGGGGTATTAAAGATATGGGACAACATCCATGAAAAAATTGTAATGGTACCGGGAGATATTGTGGTACCTTTTCACGCGATTGTAAAGATTGAGCGGGCTGATATGTCACCTTCGTTAAATAGTATCGGATATAAGATGAAGCACTCCATTCAATTTGATAATGCGGTCTATTTTCGTTCCCGTGTGATGATATGGAAAGAGAATTCCTTACTCTCAGCCCAATCGATTTTGACAGCACATGATGCGGAAACGGTCACATTGTCGAACGGAGTGCGATTGCGTAAAGCAGAGCACAACTTCGTGGTACGTTCTTTGAGAGGCAAGGTTTGGTGAAGGTATAGAAATGAAAAATGGCGGTGCCAGGGAGCGTATCAAGCTCATCTTGGCACCGCCATTTCTGGCTTTTGGTCCATAACCCCCTACTTGTATCAAGCATCCTCAACCTTTTCTGCAAGAAAGAGCTCATAGACCCGGGTGACAACGATTTTGATAACCATATAGGCTGGGATGGCAAGAAGAACTCCAAGGATACCGTAGAAATCGCCGCCGACAAGGAGAAGAATAATCGTGGTAAGCGGGTGAATATCTAGCTGTTTACCGTATATCACAGGTGTTAATATATTGTCCTGAATTTGTTGCGCGATGACGATGACGACAACAGACCAGATGGCAATGCTGGGGGATTCGATGAATCCGACGATGACGACTGGTATTGCTGCGAGAAGAGCACCGACATAAGGGATGAAGTTTAAAACAAAAGAAATGAGTGTGAGCAGCAGTGAATAAGGCAGGCCAATAATAAGAAAGCCGATATACATAAGAGCGCTAAGGATGAGATTGAGAACAACCTTTCCAATGATGAAATTACTCAGTGCATTATCGATATCACTAATTACATCTTGTCCATCTTTGCGATATTTTCTTGGGATAATACTGAGAAGTCTGGAAGGGAGCTTGCCGCTCTCTTTCAGCATGTAGTACAGAATGATAGGAACTGTTGCGATAACGACGACAACGCTGGATACAACCGTAATCAGATTGCTGATGGAGTTGCTGATCCACGTCATTGCATTATTAACATATTCCATAAAGCCGTTGTAAAGCTCGGACTCAGATGGCATGAATCTTCCCCAGAATGGATTTTCACTCAGCAGATTGACCTGACTTTGAAGATCATCTACCAAATTGGGAGCATTTTTTATGAAATTTTCAATCTGCTCTCTCAGTGTCGGCCATACCAAAAGGAAAAAAATGGCAAATAAGCCGATGAATACAAAATAGATCATAAGCACTCCAAGCGGACGCTTGATCTTACGCCGTTCCAGATAGTCTACGATGGGGCGAAGCAGATAATAGAAAAACCCCGCCGCAGCTATCGGTACAAGCAGTATTTTGAATATGGAGACGATGGGATTAAACAAGAAGCTGATTTTTGTACCAAGGTAGATAATTAACAGCAGTGCAATAATACCGAGGCAGGTTCGAAAATATTTGCTCTGCATCATAAGCGTTCCCTCCAGGCTATGTATAGTATCGCAATGAGTACTGCTTCGCATTTTTCTACTCTTAACAATTCTCATTAACCAATATTGTTAAATTTGAATGAGGGCATATTAGCCAGGGGGAATTTCGAATATAGTCTATCGTAATATAGTCTATCGTATTGTGACTTGAGTATGGATAGGTACGAGAGAGGCGAGCTCATTCACATCTTCGTTGTACATCCGAATACAACCATGTGAAACGGCTCTGCCAATAGAGGAAGGGTCATTCGTGCCATGTATACCGTAATGAGGCTTGGATAACCCGAGCCAGTAAGTCCCGAAAGGGCCGCCTGGATTGGGGGCTTTGCTGATAATAGTAAAGCTGCCTGCCGGCGTTTGGGTAGCCAGTTTACCTAAAGCGACCGGAAAGGTCCTCACCACACGGTTGCCGTCAAGCAGATGAAGCTGAAATTTCGACCGATCGACAATAATCCGGTACTTAGGCATATTTCATCACTCCTTTTCACTTATTTTATGTGCAAGGATATATACACGCGCATTAGAGCAGCTAAAATGGGCTCTTGCCTTCTAATTGTTTATTTCTTCTGATGAATGTTTAATAGGTACGTTGCTGGCATGACGCTGATATTATCATTTTCCTTCTCCGGCCTATTTTCCACGTTTGCTGAAGACTGATCAGAAGCGGTTGAGAATGCATCGTGCACAACGCGAAGCAGAAAAATGCTTACTTGGTGAAAACGGTTACTTTACATTTTAGAGGTAGTCATGTACGATTTGCCCTGAACGTAGAACTCCAGTTTCTCGTTGATAGGATCGAAAGGGAAGGGGGGAGGCATACATACAACGATTTATTCGATTGGTTGACCAATCGGGTGTTTAAAAAATAAAAAGACTATGGAAGGTGAGATGATTGATGAAAAGAGGCCCACACAGACTGGTCCAGGTTAAAAAATGGATGATGATCACCATGGCGCTTATGCTGGTGCTCAGTATGCTGCCGGCAGAATCCACTTATGCAAAGGGAAAATCAAAATTGGACAGAAAAGTGTATGGAACACCCGAACCGCTGCTCGAGCCTATTGCTTCTTCACCAAGCGTTTATGATGGAGCAGCAGGCAAGGAAGATGGTGTGAATGTTATGTATACAACGGCAAAGGGACAACCTGCTATATTCCAGGTCGTTGATATAGATAACAACAAGCTGCTAAGAAGTTTCCCTCTGACAGGGGTAGGAGAATCATGGCACCATGAAGTGGCCGTGGACGGAACCGTTTACATCACAGGAAGCAATAAGCTGTGGGCTTACTCACCGGTGAGCAAAGAACTCACGATTGCGGCGGAGTTCGGTTCCCAAGGTTTATGGGCTCTGGTTACAGACCCTGAAGGAAATGCATACGTCGGGACGTACCCAGGCGGTAATGTTTTTAAATATGATCCAAGTACAGGAGAGACCCGCGATTACGGAAGAATGATCGATGCAGCTCCACAGGAGTATGTTCGATCGATTGCTTATCATAACGGGTATATCTATGCGGGGACAGCTCATGACAAAATTATGAAGGTGGATGTTGTAACTGGAGAGAAGCAGGATATTGCCTCTACACTTGGTGATACAGGTTTTGTATACGATTTGAATGTGGTGGATGACAAGTTCCTGTTTGCCCGGTACTCGGTGTCCCAGAAAATGTATGTGTACAATCTGGAGAGCGGGACGTGGCTGAATCAGTCCATAAATAATGTAAACGGCCTGCATGTAGCCGACTCCCTGGACGGTAAGGTGTATTTTATAGCTGATCGGAAATTAAAATCATTCGACCCGTATAACGAAGTATTGGAAGAAACCTCTATTACCTATGGCAGCGGGCTGAGGGGAGCGGATTGGGCAGAATTCCCGAACAATCCGGAGCTGCCGGGCAAGAATCTGGTCACCATGCAGTTTGGTGGTGCTATTTCGATTTTCAATATCCAGAACGGCACGGTGAAGGTGCTGGATTCGGTACTTAAAACGCCGGCGTCGGTGATCCATACCATCGAAAAAGATCATAACGGCAAGATTTACATGAGTTCACTAGGCGGGGGAGCGGGAGCCGTTTATGATCCAGCTTCCGGACTTAATCAGGCAATAAAAATCGGTCAGGCGGACAGCATGGTCACGTCTGGAACTCAAATGTATATGGGTACTTATCCGGGGGCAAATGTATATCAGTATGATACCGAAGCAGCTCCCAGCGATCAGAATCCGAAGCTTTCCTTTCAGATCGGTGATGAGCAGGATCGAGTGGTGGTCATGACTTCCGGCGAAGGAAAGATATTTATGGGCAGTGTGTCCACATATGGTAAATTAGGCGGCGCCTTAACGGTTTATAATCCCGCATCAGGTTCCGAAGGAATCCAGGTATACCGCAATATTGTCGAAAATCAAAGCGTTGTGGGATTAGCATACCTTAACGGTAAAATCTTTGGTTCGACCAATATTAATAATGGACTCGGCAGTGTTTCGACAGCCGAAGAAGCTAAAATGTTTGTATACGATGTTAAGAAGGGTGTAAAGATAACTGAATTTTCACCGAAAATTAAAGGCGTAGATAAACCGGAATTTATCGGAAGATTGACTGCGGGTCCTGATAAGCTGATCTGGGGGGCTGCAAATGGTCATATTTTTGCTCTCCATCCGGCAAACCTCAAGGTGGTCAAGAGCAAGGAAGTGTTTACAGGAGACTACAATTTCGGGGCATGGTCGTCGGTTCCTATGGAATTTTCCAAAGACGGTCTGCTGTATGCCTTATTCGGCACTCAGCTCATTGCCGTGGATCCAAAGACGATGGAGCACAAAGATATTGTAAAAGCACATCAGTTTGAAATGGGTAATGATGGTCATCTTTATTATTCCAACTTCAATCAGAAGACACAGCTGGATCGTATAACCGTGCAGGATGCAGACTGACAATAGTTATCGAAAGTGATATCCTTATTCAAGGAGACAGGCACTCTTAATATCTAATGTTCTAATACAGGAAGAGTCAAGGTGTTACATGAACCCTTGGCTTTTTTTGTTGCCTGCTGGCGTTTGGGTAGCCAGTTTACCTAAAGCGACCGGAAAGGAATGTCAAGGATAGATATACGCGCATTGAACAGCTAAAATAGCCCTTACCCTCTGATCGTTTAATTCTTCTATTGAATGGTTAATAGGTACGTATTAAATATGAATCGAAGGGAATTCCCTTGCATCGGAGGAAAATAAAGATGGCAATTCTAATGGTAGGTGTCTTTGAAGCAGAGGCGGATCTGTATCGTTCCATTAAGGGATTAGAAGAGCTCGGATTCAAGAAGAAGGACATTTCCATGATCAGTAGAAACGTGGATGTGCTTAAGGATTTGAGTGACATAGCAGGGACGAAAAATCCGGAGACAGGGCCAGCATCCACGGGTTTGCTTGGTACGCTTCGGACCGTTGTATCCGGGTTAGATGTGTTAACTGAACCGGTTGCTGCAGTTGGGCCCGTTGCTCAAAGAGCAGCCGGAGCGGGGATCGGCAATGGTGAAGAGAATAGTCTGGCAGTTGCATTAAGCGGACTAGGCATTCCGCAAGAGGATGCGAGAGCGTATGAAAGCCAAGTGGAGGCAGATCGCTTCTTGGTCATGCTGGAATGTGATGAGGAGCAGCAGCAGGAAGTGGAGGCTTTATTTAAGGAGACAGGTGCTCTTTATATCTAATTTCCTGTTACAGGAAGAGTCGAGGTGTTATAATAACCCTTGGCTTTTTTTTGTTCCCGAGTACATCCATATTATTACATCATCTTTAAAGTGGCAAAACATGCTATATTAGAAAATGGACGGCATTAAAGATTTTTATTGCAGCAGGGGGGAGTCAGAAAAAGATGTCTCCAATTCGTTTCTATAACAATTATATAAAGAATAATATGTTCACTAAAATGCTGTTGTCGTTCTCAGGAATTGCCATTATAACTATACTTTCTTTATCATATCTAATGTATTATTTCATGTCCCAATCGGCGATTCGCAGTGAAATTCAGAACCAGCGTGAAGCAGTGGAGCGGATCGAGAGGTACATGAATCAGAAGTATGAGGCAGTGCAGTCTTATGTAAATGATTTGTACCGAAATAACGCTTTAAGTGACGACGTCTCCTTTTTTCTTCAAAATACATTTAATGAATATATGGGTAAAAGAATTGATCGGTTTTCGGGAGCAGCCAGCTCCCGGTCGGAAAGTGTCCTTGCCTATTTCAAGCAGCGTCTAGAAGATGATGCTGACATTGAGAATATCATTCTTTATAGTGCCGAGAAGCAGTATGTGTATGTTTATAAACAAGGAAGCATGAATAAGCTCTATCAGGCGAATTCTACATATTCTTATATCCCGGATGTGATGGCTCTGGACACCCAGAGTGTGACACTGCCTAACCAATGGGTTCATAAGCTTACCGGAAATAAGGATGCACTGCTGTATTCCATAAGAAGTCCCATTAATGATATGAGAACATATAAAAATCTGGGCCAACTGCTCGTCTATTTTCGTTCAGAGGGAATGTATCAGATCCTGAAGAATTCTAATCCTGAAATGAAAGGCTATATTCTGGTTCTGGCGGCAGATGGACAAGTGCTATTTGATTCTTCACGTCAATATTACGGAAAGCGCTATCCTTACGCAGATGAACTTATTAACCCGAAAGGTGTCGCTGTACTTGACGAAGAATCTTATATAACTTCCTTGCCTAATCAAGCAGGATACACCGTTGTGGGAATCGCTCCCAAATCGGAAGTTGCAGCATCGTATAAGAAAATTCAGAATACGATCATCCTGATTGCCTTGTTATGTATTTTGATTGCCATCTTTATTCCAGCCATACTGATTGTGAATTATTCGAAGAGGACCAACAACATTATCCGGTTTATGCGTAAAGTGGAGACCGGCGATCTGGTAGCCAGAATCCAGGATCCGAAAGAGGATCAGCTGGGACAAATTTCGCAGAGCTTTAACGAGATGCTGGATGAACTGACAAGGCATATTGAAATTGTATATAAAGCAGAAATTAATCAGAAAAATGCGGAGCTATCTGCACTTCAGGCCAGAATTAACCCTCATTTTTTATACAATACGCTGGAAGTGATCCGGATGAGGGCGCTGTCACATGGCGCGCATGATGTTGCAGAGATGATATACAGCTTATCCGTTCTTTTCAAGAACATGGTGCAGACCAAGCATAACTACAGGCTTAAGGATGAACTTGAAGCATGCCGGTTATATCTTGAGTTATTTCGCATTCGTTATAAAGACAAATTCAGTTATGAAATAGATTGTGATGAAGAAATTGGGCACATTCCAATGATCAAGATGTCACTGCAGCCGCTTATCGAGAATTATATTGTTCATGGGCTGAGGAAGGAATCCAATGATAATCACGTATGCATTAAAGTGGTTCGGATCCATGATGGGGACCGGGTTCATATAGAAATTCGTGATAACGGAAAGGGGATTTCAGCTGAGAAATTGGACAGCATTCTTCATCGGCTTCGGCTTCCCGAGTCCAGCGAAGAATCATTCGGCCTGAGAAGTGTTAATGAGCGTCTGAAACTAACGTATGGTAATGAGTTTGGTATGAACATCCAGAGCAATCCGGATCTTGGTACAACGGTATCTATCGAGTTTCCGGTGGCACAAGAGGAGTGACGAACAATGTACAAGGTATTTTTAGTGGATGACGAACCTTTTATCATAGAAGGATTGTATGATGCGGTTGATTGGCCGCGATTTGATATTGAGATTGTCGGAAGTGCGGAAAACGGACAGCAGGCGCTCGAAAAAATGGAGAGTATTCCGGTGGATATTCTAATAACGGACATTTCCATGCCTAAGATGACAGGGCTTACTCTTATCGCTGAGGCCAGAAAAACCAATCCTGCGCTAAGAGTTATCGTTCTGAGCGGCTTTGACGATTTCAGTTATTTGAAACAGGCTATGCAGCTTGGAATCGAGAACTATTTGCTCAAACCTATTAATTTTAAAGAGCTGGAAGAGACCCTTTCTGTAACCACGAATAAAATTAATGCTTCAAGAGTGCAATATTCACTTGATGAGTATGATATTTCTATTCTGAAAAGTAATATTTTATATCGGTGGCTTACCGGAAAAATCGAAATGGAAGAGTTGTCAGAGCGCGCTGCGCTTCTTGACCTGCGTCTGGATAAGCCTTATATTCTCGTGGCCGTGCTTAGGTCCCAGTCGATTAAGCTGGAAGAGGTCCTTATGCGCTTGGTGGAGCAAGAAGACAACGTGATGTATTTAGTCGATTATGACGGGGATCTGGTTGCTATTTTTACGATGGATGATCCGATCGTAGAGAAACCAAGAGCCATCCGTCTGCTGCAGCAGGTTCGGGAACAATGTTACGGAGAAGAAATCAGTATTTCGCTTGGCAGTGTGGAGGCACTTCATGAGCATAATACCGAAAGCTACAGACATGCGAAAGAAGCGCAGGAATATTTCCTTGTTCTAGAACAGCCTTCTTATATAGATTATGTCGATATTCAGGAACGCAAGGATGAGGCTTCACGATCTTTTTCACTGCACTGGCCGGATTATGCCAAAGGGATTGCAGCGCGGGACAAGCAGGAGTTGTTTAATATCATTGACCGCGACTTTGAACGGCTTCGCATGACTCCTGGGATTGTGCCGAGTGTCTTGCAGAGCATAGCGGTAGAACTTATTATCCGCTTTAAAATTGAACTCAGTGACATCCACTATGGTGCAGCTCCGGATTTTGTCAAAAATACACTGAGACGCATAGTGGATTCCGTCTCCATTGATGACTTGATCCAAGCGGTTAAAGAGGGGATCGGCAACCTTGTCGACTCCTTGAATAGTGACATTAAAAGCCCGGTCATTCAGCAGACGCTTAATCATATTCATGAATCGTATGATGAGGATCTATCACTAAAAGTGCTTGCCGCACATTATCATATTCACCCTGTATACCTGGGACATCTCTTTCATAAGGAAACAGGAGAGAGCTTTACGGAATATATTAACCGGTACAGGATTGAGAAGGCGAAGGAGCTCCTGCGTACAACACCGCTTAAAGTTCAGGAAATCGCAAGAGAAGTGGGATATTGGGAAACTGGATATTTTTACAAGCAATTCAAGAAGTATGTAGGCCTTTCCCCAAGAGACTTTAAAGGACTGCTCTGATGAATCAATCAGAGCAGTTCTTTCTTTAGTTTCTACCATAATAACTTTAATTTTTCGCCTATGTGAAAATGCTTTCATCCGTTAATCTTAATTTGTAGAACAGACAAACAAACAAGAGGGACAAAAAAGGGAGGAAATGAAATGAGTAAGTCAAGAAAGAAATGGCTGCTTCCGATTACAATGCTGCTGTCGTTTTCAATGCTGCTGTCCGCGTGCGGCGGGGACAAGAGTCCTGCCAATGAAAGCACAAGCACTGGCGGCACAGCTACAGAAAAGCCAGTTGAATTGATTTGGTACACAATCGGAGCACCTGCGAAAGATTTGAAGAAGGTAGAAGCTGAAATAAATAAGTACACTGCTGAAAAAATCGGTGTAACGCTTGATATTAAGATGATTGACTTCGGTGACTACAACCAGAAAATGCAGGTTATGGCCGCTTCCGGCGAGCCTATGGACATCTTGTTCACCTCTTCGTGGGCATTTGACTATGTACAAAATGCAAGAAAAGGTGCATTCATGGAATTGGATGACCTGATTGAGAAGCATGGCCAAGGCATTAAAGAGGTATTGGACCCAGCGTTCCTCATAGGTTCCAAGGTTGATGGACATAACTACGCAATCCCTGCTAACAAAGAGCTTCCAGCTCAAGAAGTATGGCGTTTCAACAAGGGACTGGTTGACAAGTACAACTTGGATATCAGTAATGTAAAATCCCTTGAAAGCCTTGAGCCGCTGCTCAAAGTGATTAAAGAGAACGAACCAAATGTTGTGCCGCTTGCAATTAACAAAGATTTCGGTCCTTGGACTCCATATGACGCGGTTATTGAGAAAATGCCAATGGGCGTTAAACTGGATGACACAGAGAACGTGAAAGTAGTAAACACTCTGGAAACTCCTGAAATGATGCAAAGTCTGAAAACGATGAACAAGTACTACAAAGCTGGGTACATCTCTCCTGAAGCTGCAACAACCACTTCAACACAAGATTTGTTTACATCCGGCAACTGGTTTGTTGACCGTGCTGCTACTCAGCCGTTCGCAGACAATCTATGGAGTGAAAGCTATGGTTACCCAATTGTTTCGGTACCAGCGAATGATCCAGTCGTTTACAACTGGTCTGTAATGGGTTCCATGCAAGCAATCTCTGCTAACTCTGAACATCCTGAAGAAGCGATGAAATTCCTGAACCTTCTTAATACTGATGTGTATCTTCGTAACCTTGTTGACTCCGGTATTGAAGGCGAGCACTACAAGAAGCTTAGTGAAAATGTAATGGAAAATCTTCCGAAGAGCAAAGACTATGATATGCCTACATTCTCACTTGGAAACGTCATGCTTACTTATCTGAATCCGGCTGATCCAGAGAACAAGTGGGAAGAATTCAAGAAGTTTAACGCTTCTGGTGTGAACGCTCCACTTCTCGGATTTAACTTTGATCCATCCAAAGTATCTACAGAGCTTGCTGCTGTCAACAACGTTAAGGAAGAGTTCTGGTCTCCTTTGATGACGGGAACCGTTGATCCTGAGCAGTTCGTACCTAAAGCAGTTGAGAAATTGAAAGCTGCTGGCTTGGACAAAATTATGACAGAAGTTCAGAGTCAGATTGACGCTTGGAAAGCAATTAAGTAGTAGAGAGACAATTTCAAAGGACTGGGCGGCGATTATCTCCCGCCCTTCTTTTTTCATTCATCACGAGGAGGGATTAACGTGAGAGCAATCGGGCAGTTTTTTAAGAATATTATGACCAATAGAGCCATGCTGTTCATGGTTTTGCCGGGGGCTATATGGTTTCTCTTTTTCTCTTATTTGCCGATGTTCGGTACAATTATCGCATTTAAGGAATACCGCTTTAGCCGCGAAGGATTTATAGCGAGTATAGTGAACAGTAAATGGGTTGGATTTCAGAACTTTAAATTCCTGTTCAGTACGGATGATGCTTATATCATTACGAGAAACACGGTGTTGTACAATTTCGCCTTTATTGTATTAGGTCTCATCTTGTCTGTTGCTTTGGCGATTGTATTGTCGGAGATCGTAAATAAACGCCTGGCGAAAGTGTACCAGACCGGTATGTTTCTTCCATACTTCTTATCTTGGGTTATCGTAGGTTATTTTGCATTCAGCTTCCTTAGCATGGATAAAGGGATGCTCAACCAAATTGTAGGCTGGTTTGGCGTAGATCCAATTCAGTGGTATTCAGAAGCGAAATACTGGCCGTATATTTTGATATTGGTCAGCTTATGGAAAGCGATCGGCTATAACAGTGTTGTGTACCTCGCAGCCATTATGGGTATAGACAAATCCTTGTATGAAGCTGCTATGATCGACGGTGCGAACAAATGGCAGCAGATTAAAGCAATTACCATTCCAATGCTGAAGCCGCTTATGACAATTCTGACCTTGCTTGCTATCGGTAAAATCTTCTACGCGGATTTCGGACTGTTCTATCAGGTGCCGAGAGATTCCGGTACTCTCTATTCGGTAACGAACGTTATTGATACGTACGTATATCGCGGTCTGAAAACAACAGGTGAAATTGGTATGAGTACTGCAGCTGGTTTGTATCAATCCGTTGTCGGAT
Source organism: Paenibacillus dakarensis (assembly GCF_001373415.1). Taxonomy (GTDB): domain Bacteria; phylum Bacillota; class Bacilli; order Paenibacillales; family Paenibacillaceae; genus Paenibacillus_AQ; species Paenibacillus_AQ dakarensis. The sequence continues at coordinate 60,100 of NZ_CDSE01000009.1, forward strand.
TCATTCTTGTTATAACTTCCAATTACATCGTTCGTAAATACGATAAAGACAACGCATTGTTCTAACAAGCGAATTACTTCAAAGGGGGTACAAGCCGTGTTTAAAAGAAAAACCAAGAGTAAAGACTTTCATCAGCTCTCCACAGGCTGGAACATTGCAGCGAATCTGATTGCAGGTATATTTGCCTTCATCTGTGTATTTCCGTTCCTGTTTGTAATGATCATATCCTTTACGGATGAGACTTCCCTCGCTCGTAACGGGTATCAGCTTCTCCCTGAAAAATGGAGTCTGGAAGCGTACAAATACGTTTTTGAAACAGGAGATATGCTGCTTCGCTCATATGGTGTAACGATATTTGTAACCGTTGTGGGTACCATCATCAGCCTTGTTGTTATTGCACTTTATGCGTATGCTGTGTCACGCAAAAGCTTCAGATACCGTAATTTCTTCTCTTTCTTTGCATTCTTTACGATGCTCTTTAACGGTGGCTTGGTTCCAACATATATTGTAGCTACTCAGCTCCTAGGACTGAAAGATTCGATCTGGGCGTTAATCTGGCCGCTGGCTGTAAATGCGTTCTACATTATGATTCTCCGTACGTTCTACAGCACGAGTGTCCCTGATGCCATTATTGAGTCCGGTAAAATTGACGGCGCAAGCGAATTTAAGATCTTTTACAAGCTTGTACTACCGCTCTCTCTCCCGGGCCTGGCAACCATCGGTTTGTTCAGCACACTCGGATACTGGAATGACTGGTTTAACGCACTCTTGTACATTGACAACCCAAATCTGGTTCCTCTTCAATCGATGCTGATGAGAATTGAAACAAGCATGCAGTTTATCCTTCAGAATTCTCAGAACGCTTCACTGAGCATGAGTGCTCTGCAATCACTGCCTCAGGATACAAGTCGTATGGCGATGGTCGTATTAGCAACAGGTCCTATCATTCTCGCTTATCCGTTCTTCCAGCGTTACTTTATCCAAGGTTTGACGATAGGTGCAGTGAAGGAATAAATAAAGCAGGTGACCGGAGGAAATGGGAATGACATTTAAAGATCCTAGTAAACCAGCCCTTGAAAGGGCTGAACTCTTGCTGGAGCTTATGACGCTTGAGGAAAAGGTCGGCCAGTTGATTCAACCCTTTGGCTGGCAGACCTATGAAAATGAAGATGGTCGCATTTCTTTGACAGAATCGTTTAAACAGCAAATAGCAAATGGCGGCGTGGGCTCCCTCTATGGGGTGCTTCGTGCTGATCCCTGGACAGGCGTTACGCTGGAGAATGGACTTTCTCCAAAAGAAGGCGCTCAAGCAGTAAACGAGATTCAACGCTATGCAATTGAACATTCCCGTTTGGGCATTCCGATCCTTATTGGAGAGGAATGCTCACACGGGCATATGGCCATTGGGGGCACAGTTTTTCCGGTGCCTTTATCCATAGGCAGCACTTGGAACATCGATTTGTACCGCGAGATGTGCCGTGCCGTTGCGCTGGAGACCCGAAGTCAAGGCGGTGTGGCAACTTATTCTCCGGTGCTTGATGTGGTGCGCGATCCACGGTGGGGTCGGACAGAGGAGTGTTTCGGAGAGGACCCTTATCTGATTAGTCAATTTGGTGTGGCTTCCGTGGAAGGACTCCAGGGCGAACGGCTGGATAAAGACGACAGTGTGGCTGCCACTCTGAAGCATTTTGCAGGGTATGGAAGCTCAGAGGGCGGCAGAAATGCAGGTCCCGTTCATATGGGACGACGAGAATTGCTGGAAGTTGACTTGCTTCCATTCAAGAAAGCGGTTGAAGCTGGGGCCGAATCGATTATGCCGGCATACAACGAGATTGATGGAGTTCCTTGTACGGTGAATTCTGAACTTCTGGAAGATATACTCCGCAAGGAGTGGGGCTTTAACGGAATGGTTATTACAGACTGCGGAGCAATTGATATGCTTGCCTCCGGTCATGATACAGCAGAGGACGGCATGGATGCAGCAGTTCAGGCCATTCGCGCTGGGATTGATATGGAGATGTCCGGTGAAATGTTCGGTAAGCATTTGCTGGAAGCTGTAAGGCTCGGCAAGCTGGAGGCTGAGGTGATCGACAAGGCCGTTCTGCGCGTTTTGTCCCTAAAGTTCCGTTTAGGACTGTTTGAAAATCCATATGTTGATCCTGACCGTGCCGAGAAGGTTATCGGCAGCGATGAACATCAAAGAATTGCCCGTCAGCTTGCTGCTGAAGGAACCATTCTGCTGAAGAACGAGGGTGGAATTCTTCCTTTATCAAAAGATTCCGGCACGATTGCTGTTATCGGCCCGAATGCGGACCAAGGGTACAATCAGCTGGGAGACTACACATCACCACAGCCAACGAAGCATGTTGCAACCGTATTAAGAGGAATTCAGGACAAGCTTCACGAAGAAAGTAAGCGTGTGTTGTATGCGCCAGGCTGCCGCATCAAGGATGATTCGCGGGAAGGTTTTGAACTAGCATTGTCCTGTGCAGAACAAGCCGATACGATTGTGATGGTTCTTGGCGGGTCCAGCGCCCGTGATTTTGGGGAAGGCACGATTGATCTTCGAACCGGAGCATCTAAAGTTACAGAGCATTCGTGGAGCGATATGGATTGTGGTGAAGGGATTGACCGGTTGAGTCTTCAGCTTTCGGGTGTTCAGCTTGAGCTGATGCAAGCGATTCATAAGCTGGGCAAGCCGATTGTAGTTATCTACATTAACGGCAGACCAATCACAGAGTCCTGGATTGATGAACATGCCCATGCCATACTTGAAGCATGGTATCCAGGCCAGGAGGGCGGGCATGCAATCGCTGATATTTTATATGGTGATGTCAACCCTTCCGGACGATTGACCATTTCTATTCCGAAGCATGTCGGACAGCTCCCTGTATATTACAGCGGGAAACGTTCCCGCGGTAAACGGTATCTGGAAGAAGACTCTCAGCCGCGTTATCCGTTTGGGTATGGCTTGAGTTATACGGAATTCAGTTACAGCGACTTGAAAGTGGAGCCTGAAGTAATCAAGCTTGATGAATATGCTACCGTTAGCCTGAATGTAACCAATACAGGAGAACGCGAAGGCAGTGAAGTCGTTCAGCTGTATGTTTCCGATGCTGTTAGTCAGTATACCAGACCTGCGAAGGAGCTAAAGGGCTTCAGCAAGATCAATCTGAAACCGGGGGAAACCCAAAGCGTTCAATTTACTATCGGACCTGAAGAGCTCCAATATATTGGTAAAGATTATAAATATGTCGTTGAGCCAGGATTGTTCCGCGTGATGGTAGGCAGAAATGTTAACGATACACTAAGCGTAGATTTGACAGTACGGGAGGATTAATCCATGGAGCGAATCAGACGATTTATCCGCGAGTTGTCGGAGCGTCAATGGATAGAGCAGATGGGACTTAGGGATTGGACTATTACGCGCTCTACGTATAAAACCCCCGGTTTATACGAAGACATGGCACCATATCCCGAAGGAGACAAATTGGATCGGTTTCCGAGCAGGCAGGGCACGACATATTTCTTCCGTAAACAGCTAGAGCTTCCTGTTGCATGGAGTAATGAGACAGTCGGATTGATATTCGAATCCGGCGGTGAAGGTCTGCTTCGTATTAACGGCCGTTCCCATCAAGGCCTTGATAGAAACCATAAGTTTGTAACCCTGGATCCTGCTCGCATGGGCACAACCATGGAGCTTGAAATTGAGCTGTTTGACCCGATTCCAGAGCCTGTTGATCCGCTCAATCAACAGGCAGTTATACAGCCTCCGATTACATCAATCCGGAGTATGGTTGTACGCGTCAACAAACCCGTACAGAGTCTGCTGTATACTGTTATGATTGTTCGTGACTCCATGGTGCTGCTGCCGGAAGAAGATTTCCGGCGGACCCGTCTTATGCAGGCACTATACCGGGCAATGGATCGGTTTGTAGCCATGAATGAGGCAGCGATTCGTATTGGACAAGAGGTTGAAAAATTAGAAGAGGATCTTGTTCGTGAGGTTCGGGAAATCGGAGGAAATGCTGAGGGAACCGAGCATATGGTTGGCCAGTCTCATATTGATATCGCATGGCTGTGGCCTGTGCGGGAAACGGTACGTAAGACGAGTCGAACATTCTCAACGATGGATGCTTTGATGGAGGAATATCCTGAATTTAAATATGCTCAGAGTCAGCCGCTTCTGTTTCAGTTTTTGAAAGACAATGATCCGGAGCTGTTTGAGCGGGTTAAAGCCCGAATAGCTGAAGGACGCTGGGAGCTTGTTGGAGGTATGTGGGTTGAGCCGGATCTGAACATACCAAGCGGTGAATCGCTCATGCGTCAAATGCTGTATGGCCAGCGCTTCTATCAGGAGGAATTCGGGAAGACCTCTGACATTGAGTGGTTACCTGATACATTTGGTTACTGCGCGTCTTTGCCTCAAATTTTGAAGCATGGCGGAATCCGTTATTTCATGACCACCAAGCTTGGCTGGAACGATACGAATGTTTTTCCGTATGATCTCTTCCACTGGGTAGGCATTGATGGAACGCCGATGCTCTCTTATTTAAACCATGGAGTGAACGAGAACACCCTTCCGAAAGACATTCATGATCATTGGCAGTCTTACCGCCAGAAGGATGTTCACCAAGAACAGATGCTGCTTTACGGGCATGGGGATGGCGGCGGGGGTGTAACTCGCGAAATGCTGGAATATATCGATCGGTCCGAGTTAATGATTGGACAACCTTCAAGCCGTTACAGCACAGCGGCGGACTTTTTCAGAAATATTGATGAGAAAGCTCCGAAACTCCCAACTTGGAGAGGAGATCTATATTTAGAGCTTCATAGAGGCACCTATACTACACATGGCCGTAATAAGAGACATAACCGGAGAGCGGAGATGCTCTATCGTGAAGCGGAACTGTGGAACGCCTTGGCTGAACCAGTGATGGAGGCTGGTCAGCTGGATCGTATAAAGGAGAAGCTCCATGACGGCTGGAAGCTCATCCTGCTCAACCAGTTCCATGATATTATTCCTGGCTCAGCAATTACAGAATCTTATGTGACCTCTGAGAAGGAATATGGAGAAGTGTTTGAGAAGGGTAACAGCTCGCTTGAGCAGGGGATAAGCATACTGGCAGCACAAGTGAATACGGAAGGTGACGGGATGCCTTACCTGGTCTTTAATAGCCTGGGATGGTCCCGTGATGCTGTTATTTCGATAGATTGTGATGCTCAGCCGGATAAACATGCTGTCTATGATGCTGAAGGGACTCGGCTTGAAAGTGATGCCTCAACAGATGAAGCGGGAAGAGCCTGCATTATCGTTCGCGTGCCGGAGATACCGGCGTTCGGCTGCAAGACGATCTGGGTTAGATCGATAGAGACTCCGGTTGAACATACGACTACGACGAGCGATTCGAAAATGCCGGGTTCTAGCTGGGAAACAGCGTACTACAAAATTCAGTTTAATGATCGCGGTGAGATTGTCAGTCTGTATGATAAAGAGGCTGATCGTGAAGTTGTGAAGCATGGTGAACAGGCGAATCGTTTCCACTTCTTTCACGACCGTCCTACGCTGTGGGATGCCTGGGACATTGATACCCGTTATGAAGAGCAGGTTGCTGGTGAAGCCGAGCTGCTGGAGAAACGGGTTGTTCTGTCCGGGAAGGTTAAGGATGTTATCCGCTTCCGCTGGCGGCTGAATCAATCGGAGATTACTCAGGATATGATTCTGTATCACCAGGACCGCCGAATTGATTTTGAAACCCATGTCAGCTGGAATGAATCGCATAAGCTGCTGAAGGTCGGGTTCCCGATCGATGTTATTGCGGAGAAGGCAACTTACGAGATTCCATTCGGTACGATTGAGCGGCCGACCCACCGGAACACGAGCTGGGAACAGGCTCAATATGAAGTATGCGGACATCGGTTTGCGGATGTATCCGAGTTCGGGTATGGTGTAAGCCTCCTAAATGATTGTAAGTACGGCTATGATGTACAGGGCAGCACCATTCGATTGTCCTTACTTCGCGCTCCGAAATGGCCGGATATTACTGCGGATTTAGGAGAACACCAATTCACTTATTCCTTATATCCTCATAAAGGTGACTGGCGTGAAGCGCATACATTTAGAAAAGCTGCTGAACTGAATTATGAAATTCCTGTACATGCGGCAGAGCCGAAGCAAGGATTACTGCCTTCTACCCACTCTTGGATTCCTTTCGAGAGCAAGCATGTTGTTCTGGATACGGTCAAGCTGGCTGAAGACGGCAGTGGTGTTATTCTCCGTTGGTATGAAGCCTCCGGGGGCCGGGAGTCTATAACTTTAAGATGGCCTCATTCCTGTGTGAAGGTTTATCAGTCTAACGCGCTTGAGGAAGAAGGAGAGATTCTTCCACACGAAGACGGAGTGATAACACTCTCGCTTGCGCCTTATGAGATCCAAACGGTAAAACTCGTATATTCATAAACCAATACTTAACTTTAAAGGAGCCAGTATACATGGAACAATTCAGACTCCCTAAAATACCGATGCCTGCACTTACCCTGCCCCAATCGATTCAAGAGGTACTGGATGAGGCAGAAGAGAAGCTGGCACATCGCCCCAAATTGCTGCAGCTGTTCAAGAATACGTTTCCGAACACACTCGAGACAACAACGAAGCTGATGGAGGATGGTACTACATTTGTCATCACCGGAGATATTCCCGCGATGTGGCTTCGTGATTCCGTTGAACAAGTTATTCACTATGTGCCTTTTGCCAAGAACGATCCTGAATTGCAGCTTATTCTAAGCGGCGTAATCAAGCGCCATATAAACTATATTCATATTGATCCATATGCGAATGCTTTTAATGAATCCGCTAATGACTGGCATTGGAACACAGATGATGAGACGGATATGTCCCCTTGGGTGTGGGAGCGCAAGTTCGAAATCGATTCACTGTGCTTCTCCATGCGTCTGGCTTATGCTTATTGGAAAGAGACAGGACTTACGGATGTGTTCGATGCCGGATTTAAAGCAGCCATGCTGAAAATCGTGGAGCTGTTCAAGACGGAGCAGCACCATTTCGAACGTTCCCCATACCGTTTTACACGGGATAACGGAATTCTGGAAGACTCCCTGCGCAATAACGGACTCGGCATGCCGGTCAATTACACAGGAATGGTATGGTCAGGCTTCCGCTCAAGCGATGATGCTTGTGATTTCCACTACAACATTCCAGGTAATATGTTTGCTGTTGTAGCTTTGCGTCACATGCAAGAATTCGCAGAGTGGATCTTCCGTGATATGACGCTGCTTGCTGATCTTAAAAAGCTTGAGACTGAAATTGACTATGGCATCAAGCTTTACGGTATTTATCGTCATCCGGAATTCGGACCGATCTATGCATACGAAACCGACGGATTCGGTAACTACTGCCTGATGGATGATGCAGGAACACCAGGTCTGATGTCAATTCCTTATCTCGGTTATGTAACCGCGGATGATCCAATTTACCAGAACACCAGACGCTTTGCCTTAAGCAAGGAGAATCCGTTCTATTTCGAAGGTAAAGCGGCTAAGGGAATTGGAAGCCCGCACACACCTCCTCATTATATTTGGCATATGGCGTTATCTATGCAGGGGATTACTGCGCAGACGACTGAGGAAAGACTTGAAATGATCGAAATGCTGGTATCGACAGATGCAGATACCGGGTTTATGCATGAAGGCTTTAACGCAGATGATCCGAAAGTGTTTACGAGATCTTGGTTTGCTTGGTCGAACAGCCTCTTCTCGCAGCTGGTGTATAAGGCGATGAAGGAAGGCATTTTGTAAGATTGTATCCATCCGAATTTATCCATATTTGCAATAAAAAAGGAGACATTACAATGAGCAAAATTATTGGCGAATCCCTAAATAACATTCCTTGGCAGGACAAGCCTGAGGGTTACAATGGTCCGGTATGGCGCTATTCTGCAAATCCTATTATTGATCGTCATGCAATCCCGAATTCCAACAGTATTTTCAACTCGGCCGTTGTTCCGTTTGAAGGCGGATTCGCTGGCGTGTTCCGCTGCGATTCCCGATCGGTCAGCATGGATATCTTCGCCGGTTTCAGTGAAGATGGTGTAAACTGGACGATTAATCATGATCCGATTGTGTTTGAGGGTGATGAGGAGATAACAAAGCGTGAATACCGCTACGATCCTCGAGTGGTTAAAATCGGAGACCGTTATTACATTAACTGGTGTAACGGATATCACGGACCGACAATCGGCATTGGTTATACAACCGATTTCAAAACATTCCATCAGCTTGAAAACGCCTTTTTGCCATATAACCGTAACGGGGTATTATTCCCGCGAAAAATTGGTGATTATTACGCAATGCTCAGCCGTCCGAGTGATACAGGCCATACGCCGTTCGGGGATATTTTCTACAGTGTAAGCCCTGATCTTACCTTCTGGGGCAAGCACCGTTATGTTATGGGAACCGTTAATGGAGATGCTTCGGCTTGGCAGTCCAAGAAAATCGGGCCTGGACCAGCACCGATCGAAACAGACAAGGGCTGGCTGCTGATTTACCATGGTGTTATTAATACATGTAACGGTTTCGTTTATCGCATGGGTGCTGCTCTGCTTGATCTCGATCAGCCATGGAAAGTGAAAGCACGTTCCCGTAACTATATCTTGGGACCTGAAATGCCGTACGAATGCATGGGAGATGTACCTAACGTAACCTTCCCTTGCGCGGCGCTTACCGACGCGGATACAGGTCGTATCGCCATTTACTATGGCTGCGCTGACACGGTAACCGGACTTGCATTTACGACCGTTGATGAGCTGATGAGTTATATGGAAGAATACCCTTTGGTAGATGAGGCGTAGATAACCATGACCCAATCTAGAAAAGCACATATCATCTCACATACGCACTGGGACAGGGAATGGTACTTGCCTTATGAGAAGCATCATGTAAGGCTTATTCAATTGATGGATCAATTGCTTGAGACTATGGAGAAAGACCCGGAATACCGTTATTTCTTTCTGGATGGACAGACCATTATTCTGGAGGACTATCTGCAGGTTCGTCCGGAGAAGAAGGATCAGCTGGAGAAGCTTATCCATGATGGACGTATCCAGATCGGTCCGTGGTATATTTTGCAGGATGCATTCTTGACGAGCAGTGAGGCGAACGTTCGTAACATGCAGATTGGACATCAAGACGCCGAGGCTTACGGCACGATTTCAAAAATCGGCTATTTCCCTGACACATTTGGTCTTGCCGGTCAAACACCTCAACTGATGAAGCAATCCGGTATTGACAATGCCTTCTTTGGCCGCGGTGTTAAGCCTACAGGCTTTAACAATACGGTATCGGATGGAGACTTTGAGTCTTCCTTCTCTGAATTGGTATGGGAAGGCCCGGATGGCTCCAAGGTGCTCGGGATTCTGTTCGCAAACTGGTACAGTAACGGTAATGAAGTACCGGTTGATGAAGAAGAGGCTAAAGCCTTCTGGGTTAAAAAGCTTGCTGATGCTGAGAAATATGCATCCACAGGACAGCTGCTCTACATGAACGGATGCGATCACCAGCCGATACAATGTGATCTATCGGAAGCGATTCAAACCGCCAAGAAGCTTTATCCGGATACAGAGTTTGTCCATTCTAATTTTGTCGATTATTTGGAAGATTTGAATAACAATATTCGTCAAGACTTATCGTCTGTACAAGGTGAGCTTCGCAGCCAGCGGACAGACGGATGGGGAACGCTGGTAAATACGGCTTCCGCTCGTGTTTATTTAAAGCAGATGAACCAGGTTGGTCAGAGCATGCTGGAGAAGGTTGCAGAGCCGCTTGCTTCTTTTGCAAGCCTGGTTGGGCAGCAGTATCCGCACCATTTGTTTACTTATGCCTGGAAGACGCTGATGCAGAACCATCCGCATGATAGTATTTGCGGCTGCAGTGTTGACGAGGTTCACCGTGGAATGGTTACTCGTTTCGAGAATAGCCGCCATGTAGCGGAATCCATTATTGATGACAGCAAGAAGGCGATTGCTGAAGCGGTTGATACCACATCTTTTGCTAAATATGGCGATAATGCAGTGCCTTTCGTTGTATTTAATACAACAGGGTGGAAGCGCAGTGGCACAGTAACCGTAGAGCTGGATGCTGAACGTTTATATTTCCGCGATGGATATTCCTTGAACGAAGCAAGCCGCTGCATGAAAGATATGGATATCACCGGACGTGCGGTTGTAGATCATGAAGGGAATGCAATTGCGTTCACGATGGAGGATCTTGGCTTGCAATTCGGATATGACCTGCCTGACGACAAGTTCCGCCAGCCATATATGTGCCGCAGGGTGAAGCTGACTCTGGAAGCTAAGGATATTGCAGCTTTAGGAATCCAAACGTACGCACTTGTAAAAGGTGACATGGCTCCTGCAGTTACAGCATCATTAATTACGGGTGAACAGGTGCTTGAGAACGCAAACCTGAAGGTTGAGGTGGCAGACGATGGCTCATTCACATTGACAGATAAACGTAATGGTCAGATCTTCCGTGATCTTGGTGTGTATGAGAACACGGGAGATATCGGTAACGAATATATGTTCAAGCAGCCGGAAGGCGAAGAGGCACTGACCACCAAGGGGCTTGCTGCGAAGATTCGTATCGTGGAAGATACACCTTTCCGTGCATCACTGGAAGTGATTCATGAATGGGAAATCCCTGCTTCAGCCGATGCCAAGCTGGATGAAGAGCAGCATGAGCTGATCTACTATCCGGAACGTAAAGCTCAGCGTTCGAAAGAGATGGTTACCTTGTCGATCCGCACGCTCATCTCACTGAATAGAGAAGGGAAGGGCGTAGAGCTGGAAGCAACCTTTAACAATCAGGCGAAGGATCATCGTCTGCGTGCGTTGTTCCCTACGGACCTAGAGACTTCTGTTCATCGTGCCGATTCGATGTTCGAAATCGCCCAGCGGAACAACATGCCGGCGAAAGAGTGGGAGAACCCTAGCAATACCGCTCACCAGCAGGCATTTGTAGATGTAAGCAGTGAGGGTGCAGGTCTTACTGTAGCTAACCTTGGACTGAACGAGTATGAAGTACTGCGTGACGGTAGAAATACGATCGCTGTAACGATGCTTCGCGCTGTTGGTGAGCTGGGTGACTGGGGGTACTTCCCGACACCAGAGGCACAGTGTCTGGGTGAAAATACAGTGCGTATGGAAGTCATTCCGCATGATGGAGACGGTATGGCATCTGGTGCTTATGCAGAGGCATATCAATTCCAGGTTCCGTGGACTGCAAGCCAGACCGGGATCCATGAGGGGAAAGTTGCTCCGAATCAAACTGTATTCAAGTGGGAAAGTAATGAGCTGGCATTCTCTTCGCTTAAAGTCAGCCGTAAATCCGGTGATCTGATGCTGCGTTGGTTTAACATGGGTGGATCTCCTGTAGAACTTGCTTTGCATTCCGCTCTTTCCGGTACAAAGGCTTACAAGACAACCATTCTCGAGGATGAAGGGGAATTACAGCCATTTACCGAAGCCGGGGAGTATTCACTTTCTGTGAAGCCTTATGAAATTATCACGGTAGGCGTCAAAGCCTAACAGTATTCAATTGAACTATACCATTTCATAAAGTAAGTTATAGTGTTTGAACAAGCAGCTGTCCCATAAGTAGAAGTATTCTACTAAGAGGCAGCTGCTTTTTTATGTCAAAGGGGTTAGGCACAGGATTTGCAAGGGATTCTCGCCTTGACGATCTTATCGCTAATTAATTTTTTCAATATTTTGAAATATTAAATCATAATAATGATTGTTAATATCATTATTATGATTTAATATGACATTATAACCTTGAGAGGAGAGTTCTGTTATGACGAAGGGACAGTTAACTTACCCAGAAATTGGGCAGCAGGGCGAAGCTATTGCAGCAGCTTGGGAGCAGTTATCGAAGCAGCAGGATTGGGTAGATAAATACATTGGAAATGAAGCCTATGACGAGGTAATATTTATAGGCTCCGGCTCCTCCTATTATCAAGCTCAGACGATGGCGACTACTTTTCGTTTATGGCTTGCAAGACCGGCCAGTGCATTTCCTTCTTCGGATATCTTCTTATTCAGAGATCAATCTTCGGCAAAGCGCGGGAAGAAGCTTCTTATAGGAGTTTCCCGTTCGGGAGAATCAACGGAAGTCATTTTGGCGATTGATTCGGTTAAAGGACTGGATAACTGGGATACTTGCGGAATTACATGTTATGAGGATAGTGGCATGGCTAAGCAGACAGAATGCCTGGTGTCACCGTTCGGCAAAGAAAAAAGCACAGTTATGACCAAGTCATTCGTGAGTATGACCTTTATGATGCAGGCAGCGATTGCGGCGGCCGCAGGCGGGAATTACTCCAATGAAATGAAGACGGTTATGGATCTTGCCGGCGCTAAGCTTAAAGAGGCTGATGAATTTGCTCAGCAGCTGCTTGCGGACAACGCCTTTACGAAAACGATTTATCTGGGTATGGGCAGTTACTTTGGAATTGCACAAGAAGCTTGCCTTAAACTGAAGGAAATGTCTTATACTTGGACAGAGAGCTATGGCACAATGGAGTTTAGACATGGTCCTAAATCAATCATTGAGCCGGGGTCATTAGTCATATTGCTCCTGTCAGAAACCGCCAGATCCTATGAATTGAAGGTTGCGGAAGAGATGAAGGATTACGGCGCCCACGTGCTCGTACTTACATCTCGTATCGACAAAGACACCGCTTTTGCGGATTCTGTATTTGAAATCGGCGGAGCAGAGGTTAGTGATGAAGCTCGCGCTGTTATGTATTTACCGCTTCTTCAATATGTAGGCTTTTGGATGGCAGTGAACAAAGGGGTAGATCCCGATGAACCGCGCAACCTGACACAGGTCGTCAAAATCTAAGCGGGCTGCACAGATCAAGGGGATGTCCGAAAGGTTACTTGAAGAGGCGTAATCGTTAATCACCAGCTGGGAGGATAAGAAAAGTTATGGCACGCATTGGTATGAAAGCAGAAAGACAAAATCAGATCCTAAGTACACTGGCGATCAAGGGTGAAATGTCCCTTCAAGAGCTTATGACGACATTCAACTGCTCAGAAGCTACAGCTCGGCGGGACCTTGAGGAATTGGAGCAGAGCGGGAGTATAATCAGACGCGTTGGCGGCGGAGCAATGTATATAAAGCCGGCTTCGGTTTATGAGGTTCCTTTTATTGAGAAACAGCAGGTCTTATACACAGAGAAAATGGCTATTGCACGTTTGGCTGCCTCTTTGGTTCAGGAGGGAGATGTAATCGGTCTTACCGGAGGAACAACTACATTTCTGATCTCCCAGCAATTAAAGCAGCGTAAAAATATTACAGTGGTTACGAACGCAGTAAATATCGCAATGGAGCTATCGGAGAACAGTGATCTTCAGGTCGTTCTGACCGGCGGTGTGCTTCGTAACAAAAGCTTTGAGCTGTGTGGTCCGCTGGCGGAACAAACAGTTAATGCGATTAACATTAATTTGATGTTCATGGGTATTGACGGTTTTACCGTGGGAGGAGTAAGCACTTACTCTGAGCTGGAAGCGAACATTGCCCGTATGCTTATGCGTCGTTCGGCAAAGACAATTGCTGTGTTTGATCATACGAAGATTGGGCGTGCATCGCTCTTTACGGTCGCTCATCTGAATGAGCTTCATGGTTGCATCACGGATGGGCAGCCATCTGAATCATTGGTGAGTGCACTCAAGGAAGCGGATACGACCTTATATGTGGCTCAGGATTGATCATCTTTAAGGGGTGAAGCAATGAGTTTCTGGATAGGTGTAGACGTTGGAGGAACAAACATCGTATGCGGGATTGTCAATGAGAAGGGTGAAGTGCTGGATTCCGTGAAGAAGCCTACGGAGGCTTCTCTCGGCTCTTCTTCGGTACTTGATAAAATAGCTCAAATGTCGTTAGAGCTCGCAGCCGGATCGGGGCTTCAAAATCAGGTCGCCGGGATTGGGATCGGTATACCAGGGCTGGTTGACCCATGGAAAGGAATAGCTCAATATTCCGCCAATCTAAACTGGCGTGATATCCCACTCAGTTCGGAGCTGACACAAAGAACCTCCTTACCTGTCTATATAGACAATGATGTACGAATGTATGTTTACGGTGAGGCGGTCTATGGTGCAGGTCAAGGGGTGGACTTTGTGCTTGGGTTAACCATAGGAACCGGACTTTCTGCCGCTATGGTGAATCGGGGACAGCTGTACTACGGACATCTCAATTTGGCTGGCGAGATTGGCCACGGTCCAATGGATGGAGAGTCCGCTCCATGTGGCTGCGGATTTGAAGGATGTCTGGAAGCAGCAGCATCAGCCTCTGGTATGGTACGTGAAGCCAAACGTTATATTCATCAGGGAAGAAAGACGATTCTAACAGAGTGGTTTCCCGGCGAGCGGCTCCAGTATTTGTCGGCTGCAGATCTCTCAAAAGCGATGGATGCTGGAGATGTACTTGCTGCTGAAATTATAAACCACGCCGGAGAATTGCTGGGGAAAGCGCTTGTTCCAACCATACATCTTTTGAGTCCGGAGGTTATTATTATAGGCGGCGGCGGTGCAAATGCAGGGGAGCGGCTTCTAACAACGGTTAGGGGCATCCTGATGACTCGTCTGCTTCCGGATTACAGACAACATGTCAGTATCCGTACGGCGTCTCTTGGTGATGGTGCGGGGGTTATAGGAAGTGCAATGCAGGCTAAACAGCGTCACAGCATTATGAGCTAGTTGAATCATTAATTTCTAATCAACACGGGAGGGCTTTAGTATGACATTAGTATCATCAACTCCATTATTACAGACGGCTCGCAGTGGTGGGTATTGTATTGGAGCATTTAACGTCCATACCCTTGAAATGCTGCAGGCAGTTGTTGAAGCCGCTGAAGAAACACAGTCACCGCTCATCATTCAATCTACTGTGGGAACGGTAAAGCATCTGGGCCCGGATTATATAGCTAAGGCAGCCTTGGTGGCTTCGGAAAGATCAAGTGTACCCATTGCACTTCATTTGGATCATTGTTCTGATTTTAACGTCATCATGCAATGCATTCGTGCCGGGTATACATCCGTCATGATTGATGCATCCCATGAAACGTTCGATGTAAACGTTGCCAAGACCAAGCAAGTGGTAGAGGCAGCAAATGCGATTGGCGTCAACGTTGAAGCAGAGCTCGGGAGAGTTGGCGGTGTAGAAGATGACATCATCGTAGACGATGAACATGCGCTGCTTGCAGATCCCGATGACTGTGCACGTTTTGTTGAATTAACTGGCGTTCATACACTGGCTCCTGCGATTGGGACCGCACACGGCATTTATAAGGGAGAGCCTAATATTGATTTTGACCGGATTCAGAAAATTGCATCGAAGGTGTCCATTCCATTGGTACTTCACGGAGGCTCTGGAATTCCTGAAGAGCAGGTTAGAAGATGTGTGGCAGCTGGCATGTCCAAGATGAATGTTGCAACAGAACTTCGAATTGTATTCTCGAATGCTATTAAAGAAGTATTTAATCAAAATCCAGAGGAAAATGATCCGCGTAAGTACATGGTACCTGCTAAAGAAGCTTTGAAAAAGGCAGCGATCGAAAAAATGCGCCTGTGCGGATCTTTTGGTAAAGCAAGGGATTATCTGCAATGAATACCGGGATCATCACCGTCACTTTAAATGCGGCCATAGATAAAACCTATTATATGAATCACTTTGAAAGCGGTAGTGTGATGCGTGTTGACCGTGTCCATGCGATTGCCGGGGGAAAAGGGCTAAATGTGGCCAGAGTTCTGCAGCAGCTGGGGCATAAGGATGTCACTGCTACCGGTTTTAAGGCCGGATACAATGGGCAGTTTATTGCCAAGGCAGCGGAGGATGAGGGGATTCACACTGAATTTGTTGATATCAAAGGCGAGTCAAGAGTATGCCTGAGTATTGTGGATGAAGAGAATCATTCTTTCACAGAAGTACTGGAGCCGGGTCCCTTGGTCACGATTGATGATGAGGCCAGAATGAAAGAGCATATGAAGGAATTGGCACAAAGAGCTTCTCTGGTCATTATTTCCGGGAGTATGCCAAAGGGATGTCGCCTTGAGTTATATAAAGAGTTGATTGAAATATGCACTTTGCAAGGTGTTGATGTCTTCCTGGATGCCAGTGGAAACGGACTCGTTGAAGGGATGAGAGGCAAACCGGCTTTAATCAAGCCCAATGAGGATGAGATTAAGCCTTGGCTGAAGCCTGACGGAAACGGGAAAGATGCATTCGGTATGGAAAATGGGATTTCTCTACGCAGCTACGGCAGGGCGATTCAAAATATCGCAAAAGATACAGGAATACCAAGAATCATTGTATCCCTTGGCGCTAAAGGGGCTTTAGCTTGTATGGATGGCGTGCTGTACCGGATTCGGATCCCTGAGCTGAAAGCCGTCAATCCAGTAGGCAGTGGAGATTCCTTCGTAGCCGGCTTTGCCTATGCACATGTACGCCAAATGCCTGTGGAGCAGTGTCTGCGTTATGCCGCTGCTGCAGGAAGTGCAAATGCATTGAAACCGACGGCGGGGTGTGTGGAGCCTGAGGATCACATGCGCCTTATGGAGCAAATTGAGGTAGAGAAGTGGATTGATTAAGGATTAATGTCTGGTCTTCGAAATTTGAGACCGGGCATTTTTTTGTACGCTATGCAGTGAATTCAATGAAAAAAGCTAAACACATCAGAGTGTGCTTAGCTTTTTTGCGGATAATTAGATTATTTTTGAATGAGTACAGGAGTATTCATCTTCACCTTGTCAAACAGCCAGCGAACATCTTTATTATGCATTCGTATACAGCCTTCAGAAACGTATTTGCCTATAGATGCTTCATTATTGTTGCCGTGAATAGCGTAAGCATAACTGGTTTTGCCATTGATTTTTACATTAATACCGAGCCACCTGTCACCTAGTGGATTCCTGGGATCCCCGCCTTTAATCTTTTCTTTATAATAAGGCCTGTTTTTTGTTTTTTCATGAATTTTGAACAACCCTTCGGGCGTATAGGTAGGTTTCCTTCCTGTGGCAACCGGAAATGTCTTGATAAGTATACCCTTCTCGTAGTAAGTCAGCTTGTTGCTGGATTTATCAATGATTATAAACTGCGGATAATTCGCATATTTACTGCTCAGCTTCTGAGCACTGGCGGCGTCCGCTTGGTTCCAGACAGGGAAGAGACACACAAGAAGCAAGGTAAAGATAAGTACACGTGTTAAAGACTTGAAGATGTTAATCACCTCTTTTCGCTATTCCAGTGTATGCGATTGAACTCGAAAGGTGCCGGTATTTAATGTTTTTATGTATGGGTACAAGTCGACTTTTTTGATGCTGGCTGATGGAGAAGAGAAACCGCGATATGTAATATACGTTACTTTCCGGAAAAAGGAAACCATTAATTTTGAAATTTTAGCATAAAAAAACCTTTAAGCTCGTCAAGGCAGTCCACCTGAATACGATGGCTCTGCTGCTTTCAAGCTTAAAGGCAGATTTTATGGTCTAATATACCTCTACTGCTCTTGCCCGGTTGTTTTTTCGTAAGCAATGAGTGTGACCTCTTTGCCTGAGAGGCTTGCGATCTCTGCTTCAGCTGATTTTATTGCATCAACGGTCTGCTCATCTTCACTGAGAGATGCGATCTTATACTCCTCCGTTTTAATATTCATCTTTGACTCACCATCCTTTCGTTAGGGTGCAATATACACTGATAAAGTTTTCCCTGATGGAGGATATTAAATACTGGTGAAGGATTTGTGAATACGGTAGAAAATTTATGAAAAAAATTGGGAGAAATGGATTCGAACCTTCCATTACAGGTTATAATAATAACAAGTGGGAAGTGGTTTCAATCATTCAGCACACGGAAAGAAGTCATGTCATTCCGAAAGGTTGTTGGTTTACCATGAGCTCCCTGAAATGGAAAAGAAAACGGTCGAAGTTTCGGCGGTTTTTCAAAGGAAAACACCCTAGCAATTGGAAAGTTGCTTAGATCATACAATCGCTTCCCACGAATAGGGCCCTGTGGATACTCCACAGGGCTTTTTGTTGTAAATGGCTATAGTCCTCGGGATTTTGGTGCTGTTTGTACTAGCGGTGCTTATGATCAGGACAATTATTTAATTTCTGTGGGAAGTTTTATGAATTACTAAGGTATATTTAAGTTTCCTTTAAGATTTGCAGATTATTATAAAGATACCCCTTTTAAGATATAGAGCAGAAGCTTCTCCGCGCCAGCATGGAGAAGCTTCTTTGTGTTGTTCGTGGGATATTAGTCTCTTCCTGAATCGAATCGACTTTAAGACATGGTAGAGGTTTATTGTTTGAGGAGTACGTTATGAATTATAAGGTTGTAATTCCTGTGGTAGATAATCTGTTCTTTTCCTTTGCTTTCTTAAATGGAATCAATCTACTCACATGTTCGACTTCATCCAAAGGCACCCACACACGGCCATAAGCACTCCGCAACTCTAAACGATCGATGCAGCTCTCGGGTATACCGTGCATTACTTCACCACTAATAAGATGTATCATCACGATTTGCTTTTTCTGTATGGCTGCTTTTATCTCGTTAATCAACTTCTTCACCTCAAGGTCCATAGAACTACGTACATTTTATCAGGTGCAGGGAAATTTAACTATACTTTTAATTCCAGAGTTCAAGATGAATGTGATTTATAGAATCTGTATTGCCTAAATAGTAAATTATACCTATGATTATACAGTGTTTGTGTATCGTGCAAATTAATCCTGTAAATAAGAAAAACCCCTGCGGCTTACTGCCACAAGGGTTCTCGTTGATGATCTGTAGTGGGCTCGAACCACTGACCCCTACCCTGTCAAGATAGTGCTCTCCCAGCTGAGCTAACAGATCATGAAAATATGTAGCTTTATATTATCAGCTGGCCCTAAGGGTGTCAATGCTTTTCTCGTTATAAAAACAGGCGGGCTGGTTCACACTATGGATAGCATGATTTTTCCATAAGGAGAGAAGACAGCATGATAGCCCGAAAGTTTCTTCACCGCAGCTCAGCCCAGCTTTTCACTGTATTTTTAGCTGTTCTATGGCTTAGTGGTTGCAGTATTCCATCCAGAGTATTACCAGAAACGCAGGAAACAGTTCAGCCCGCTGCACCGGTTCTGCGAGATGTCTATGAACGATCAGTGAATAAGGATGTGTACTCCAGGGACAGCCGCCGGGGAGAGAGTATCCTTCCCGAACCGTCTATGCTGCAAGAGGCTCCAATCCGGGATTCAACTCAATAGCATACGGGAAGGAATGAATATCCAGAACGTAAAAACCGTCGACCAATAGTGGCTGACGGTTTTATGGCATGTGATTATTCTTCATCCCATTTACGGGAGTAGCCTTTTTTGATGGTATAGAACATGGGGTAAATCAATATCACCGAAATGACAACAGCCCAGAAAATAGTGCCCCCAATACCCATGCCTGCTCGTCAACTCCTTTCTACATGAAGCGTTTTAATTTACTATACAGGAAAACTAAAATTTTGTATAATGATTCAACTTGACTTAGCTGGATATGCAGCAAATTTACCCGAAGATGAGGTGTTTGAATTGGCAGCAGAGATTATAAATGTAACGACAGAGGAACAGCTGCGTGAAGCGCTGGATATTCGTATGGAGGTATTCGTACAGGAGCAGAAGGTGCCGGCTGATCTGGAGATTGATGAGTACGATACACTGGAAGCCGACGCGTTTCATATCCTGATTAAATATGACGGAGAGTATGCGGCAACGGGCCGGGTGATCTATTACAATAAAGACTCAGCTAAAATGCAGCGCATTGCCGTTCGTAAGGCTTATCGCTCCAAGGGATTAGGCCGGGTGCTTTTGATGGCTATGGAGACTCAGGCGAGGGAGCTGAAGCTTCTGTACTCTGTACTTGATGCGCAGTGTCAGGCCGAGGGATTTTACAGTAAGCTCGGTTATGTGACCGTTTCAGACGAGCCTTTCGATGATGCGGGCATTCCTCATGTGCGGATGAAAAAAGAATTATAATTCCTGCCGCTGATTCTTATATGAAGCGAATTAACAGAAAAGGGCATCCCGGCAAAGACTCCTGGTCTTCGGGAATGCCCTTTTAATGTGATTCGAATCCTTAGAATATCGGCAGGTTATCCAGGTTATTGCTTGGATCACCATCGGCATTGGACCGCAGATGCATTTCATCATCACGCCCGCGGAACACATTAAGATTCTTGATCTCGTTATTCTGAACCATTTGCTGCGCGGTTTTATAATCGACAACACTGCCTGTATTCAGCTTTAGCTGAACGATGTCACCATCACCATTTTTACGAACGGCAACGACTTCTGCTTGTTGATTCATACCCATAATTATCGCCTCCCAAGATGTAGTATCCCCTGGGTAAGCGCTCATCTATTCTTCTGAAAATGAACTTTGCAGCTACAGTGTATAAAGACGTCCTTGCTCCAGAAACTGCATGGCACGGGTGTGGCCCTCAAAGCGCTTCATTTCATCCCCGTAATGCATGAGATATATTTTCTTCTGTATATCTTCAGGCAGGCTCAGCAGCTCTTCCAGTGTCGTATGTACTGCTCCAACTCCTTCAAGCTGACATTCATGCAAAATAATCTCACAGCCCCGTTCATTCACCAATTGTACAAGAAGATCAGGATTAAAGGTCATATCTGCACTATAAAAAACACGGTCATTGAAATAGATGGAGTAACTGTTCTT